>CAZGBP010000046.1:0-27164 GCA_964524035.1 uncultured Bifidobacteriaceae bacterium | reverse complement strand
CAGTTCATTCATGAAAATTTCTTTGATAATCCTCCCGCTGATTGTCATAATCTGAATCTTCATTTGCTCGGGCACTTCAGAACCGGTGAGCGTAAATACAAACCGCGTGGAAGTCGTGAATGGATTCGGATAATTCATCACATTGGAGATCATCGGTTTATTAATAACCTTGAAGGAAATTCTGTAAACATTATCTCCGGAGGTATTGCCGCTTCGGTCGTAGCCCTGCACCACCAATTGGTAGATGCCATCCAGTGCGAAGGTTTTTTTCAGCACAACCTGCGCCGTATTGTTTTTTGTGAGGTTGTTCTGATCTGCGGGATAAAAAATGGCGGTTACGTTATCGAAAGCGATGTTTTGTTTTGATCCGTCAGGGTAAAGCAGGTAAATATCAAATAATGCAGTATCATTTAAAGCAAGGAATTCACTCTCATCAGTTAGCATCAGGTTTATTTCAGGCTTTGCCGAAACGAGGTCACCATCCAGAATATGGATACCGTCGAAGGTCACGTCCAGCAATGGATTGATGTTGTCGGTAGTAACCTGAAAGTCTATGATGCCGATATTATTGAAATGTGTCTGCTCCGGTTGATCCGAGTCAGGGTTCACTTCCATAAACAGGTAATTCAGTCCGGCATAGATGTCGCCCGAGGTAGTAAAATCATAAGCTATCTGAATAGTATCGTTACCGGGCAATGGCTGATATCGTTTGTAATAGGTATGGCTTCCATTAATGGCATCGGTTACTTCATATTTCATCAGCAGGCTGTCCATACTCCAGGGTGTAAGATTTTCCACAGCCACCTTTAACTTCAGCGGTAAATATTGGTATACACTGTCTGCCGCTGTAAAATAAGCTGATGGATTCAATGCAGCTTCGGGAACTGGCTGATAATTTACCCGCCAGTATTCGAGTTGGGCCGGCGTTCGCTGTGAGGTATCTGTAATAAAGAGATGCAGTTTCAGGTAAGGGTAGAGCGTAGCATCTATGCCGGACAGCAACGTATCCCCCGCGGAAACCTTATTTACCAGTATTGTTTCCAGGCCATCGTTAGAAACGCCTCTTATTTGTAAGGAGATACTGTCTGTGCCGGCATCCAGTGAATGCCATTTCCAATGCAGGGAGGTCCACGAAGATGCAGGTCCGATCAACGGCGATTGAATGAAACCCTGGTCCCAGTTGCCTTGTATGGCAAAGTTCGTATCGATGATAGAGTTAAAAGTATCACCCACCACTTCGTAAACAGGATAATCCGGATCATTCTTTTTCAGGAAAGCAACATAAGGAACGGCAGTTTCCACCGTGCTGATTTTAGTGAGGTTCAGATCAGTGAAATACTTCATCATGGTGGTATCCCAGTTCCTGATATAGGGATCATTAACGGACATGATCAGCAGGTAGTTTCCATCCGGCACGGTATCCAGAAATTTTCCAACATCGGCATTGGTATAGGAAGTATTGTAAAAAAAATTAGATCGGGGTGTTGACTTGCATTGAATACTGTTGTATAACCCGGTGATGCCGCCAACATTTGGATTAATCCATTGCAGCCCGGTAACTGAATCTATAACTTCAAATAACATGGTCACCCCATAACCCATGCAATCCCATACTCTTGACATTCTGACGCCATTGATAAAATACCCGGGATCATCCAGCGGAACCGGTCCGCCAATATAGGTGGTAAAGGCATCATACACTCCAATGGTTTTGATATCGTCGGCAAACCGGAATTGACGGGTATCGTCAAGTTCAACATTGCCATTGGGCTGAATGGTTGATTTCAGCTGAAAGTAATGCGACTGATTCCAGCCGGGAGAAGATCCGGCCAGGTAGATAAAGGAGCTGTTGTGCCATACAAAATCATTATTATACAACGTATCGATACTGGTGCGCCAGTAGTAAACGATGCTATCCTGATAGTTGATGGAAGGTTGCCATTTAATTACGCCACCTGAATGAACCACTTTCATTTCCTGGAAGACAGGGCTATTGAAATGCTGCGTGGTATCCAGTTGAAGCACATATTGTTTTTCTGTTGCAAATGGATCTACGGTTGATGCTTTAAGGATGACTCCCGGCTCGCTCACAATAGAATAGTCGAATGGAAAGGCCGGAATAATATCATCTGAACTGATAAAAAGATTTGTTGTGATTTCATTGTTTACTTCAGACAACTCTTCAATTTCTCCATTGAAAGAAATGCTGTCGCCGGCATCAGCTTTTATATGGAATTCATTTAACCCGAAGGCCAAACTGGGTTCGGTTTGCACGGAAAGACGTATGGTATCTTTGAAATAGGGAGCTCTGATACGCTTATGATAAAGAAATTCTTCCGTTCCGTTTGGCAATGTTCGTTTCACATCCAAGTAGATGGAATCGCTCACCGCTTTCCCAATGTTGTACAATACTATCTGCAGAAAGAATGAATCCAGGCCGGCCGTTACACCGGGCGGGTCAAAACTGATGAAAGGTGATTCCAGCGCATAATCAGGTTCCGCATGGGCATTTATTTTAAGAGAAGGGTCGCCATTCAGCAACATCTGCTCGGCAACAGCACGATCAATATCGGCGCCTGATTGCGTTACCACATCCGTCATGGTTTCGGATATAATTGTTCCCAGCGACTTATTATAACTGCCGGTAGACAGGTTTTTATAAAAGCCGGTACTGTATAAATCAAGCGAGGTAGAAACTGAAAACTGCGATGGTGCCAGAAATGCAATGGCACCGCGGTCCTCCGCAAAAATGAAATCATCGCTGATACCATGTGTGGTGGTAAACAGGTTACCGATGAGACAGCCATTGGTAAGAATTACCGGGTACTTCCCATAGTTATTGTATTCTTCCGGCCGGTCGAGATTGAAGTCAAATGAATTATAGGAAGAGTGGCCGTAAAAGGTTATCAGCGATACACCGTTAGAAATAATAGAATCCAGGTAAGTAGAAACGATATATTCAATTGGATCGGTGCTCGTTTTAAAGAATGAATACACATTGGCACCAAATAATGTGTCGCTGAGAATTGATTTGTATTTGTTGAGGTAGCCCTGGAACACCAACTGATCCAATGCATTGGCTCCGCCTGCCAGGTGCATCGCATTCTTCATCCACCCTTTGTTGGCAACGGTCTGAACCGGATTTTTTTGAGCACTTTCAAAAAGCTGCGCTTTGGCCAGGTAGATGCCTACCTCTTCCGGTGTCAGGCAAGCCAGTCTGCCGATAGGTATCCTGGGTACCGGCGAACTCCCATGCGCGGTCAATAAATTGTCAGAACCCGGGAAGCCGAAGGTGGGGACATAGCAAAAAGCCCTGTTTGGCGGATAATTGTAGAAAGCTGCATGTTCAATGCCTTTGCCGATGAGAAAAATATGTCGTTCTGCTGCCGGCCATTTTTCAATAATGAAATCGCTGAAGTTCCTTATGGAAGAGGGGTGTTCATGTATGCCCCATGCAAATTGATCATACAGTTCTCTGATGTTTACAATAATTGCCTGGTAGCCATTCGCATTCTTGAAATTCCTGTAATCCGCCACATGGTTGTATCCGCTGCTGTCTGAAAGAAAAAATGGATGGGTAATGATAATGAAGTCTCCCTGGTTAGCCGTTTCATTAAAATTCGTGAAGTGTATTTCTTGTAACGTATCAATTTGCCTGATCACGGCAACGGGATCATTTGCAACCAGCAACAATTTTCTGTTGGCATTGGATGCAGGCAGTAAAAATTTGTTGACATCATTTTGTGTTACGGCTTCCAATCTCAGCTTATTGGTAAAATCATATAATATCGGAATGGTGCCCGACTCATTAAAATTGGTGATCTCCAGGTACTGCGCAACATTGTTTCCATCAAGCCCGAAAAGCAGTTGGCTGGCATTATCAAAATTGAATTCCCGGGCATAGGTTAACTCAAGCCAGGCAACGGAGGCATAGTCGGTAGTGGTGGAAGTGGATGCTGCCGTGGAATATGTTAGCGTTGTAGCCGGATGACTCATCAGGCCGGCATTGGGCAGGGTAACATCAATATGTTGCATCACGAATCCAAAGTTGGCAACATTAAAAATGTTGTTTCCATTGGCCGCAACAGAAAGTACATGGTCTGTAAGCCCCCAGCTGACAACTGCGCTTTTCAATTCCGGTTGCGGGTCATTTAGATAAGGATAAGGCGTATTCACTACAAAATCCTTTGCAGACTTATTGAAGAAATTATCAGTATAACCTTCACAGTTGCTGAAGTCGGAATTGTAAAATGCATGCCCGTTAAGTGCCTCCTGTCCCTGGCTGAAATTTAACCAGCTGATCCTTGCTGTTCCGCCAACATAGGTTGCCTTAAACCAGCAAAAGGGTTCTTTTGTTGGCGGGTTATCTATGTTGTTTGAAATAGATGAAATATGCTCGGTACTGGGTTGACTGCCCCAGGTCAGGAAATAAGCAGCGGTATCATTAAACATACTCAGGCGGGTATTTGCCTGCCAGCTCTTATTAAAATACAAAGAAGAATCTGCCATCCCATCGTTATGCACAGCATAAAACTCAAGGTAATCGCCGGCATTTAACAGGGCATCATTGCTCACGTATACCGGTATTTCAACACCCCGGTTAAAAATCTGCAACTGGTTACCATTAACATTGTTCAAAGGAAACCCGGCAGCATTCAAAACCTCATAATTTATCCGGTAGAAGCCGTCTTCAATTATCAGAAATTTGTAATAGGTCTGATCGTACTGAATCCATTCATTCCCGAAATTTTGGGAAAATATTTTTTGTGATAGGAAAAGAAAACAGAGTACGGGTAATAGTCTTCTCATCTACGACTTAACTGGTTTATCGGCAATAGTAATGCGCAGGGAAAATACATTGGAATAAAGGGAGGAGGAAAGGCTGCCTAAATTGGTCAGTGCATAATCTATGCTGACGCTCCTGATCACCAATCCAACGCCAATATTCGGTTGGGCTGTAAAATGTTTGCTGCCGTCGAAATCCGTTACCTTCTGAATATTACCGATGCCGCCGCGCAGGAATATCATGTTTTTATATCCCGCTTCCAGCCCGGCATGCGGATCAATGCTGAAGGGTTGTGCGCTCAGCAACACATTTCTTTTTCCGTCGGTGGTAATGTCAATGTCCACTTCCGGCAAGAGGGTTACATTCTTGCCCAGGTCGAATGTATAAGATGCTCCCAGGATTATTTTGGGCGCCGTAAGCTCAATTGAGTTTTCCGGAACTACATTTTGCGTGGTTGTAAGGATTTCCTGTTCATCTTCGGTAAAGTTAAATGACCAGGCATTGAATGTTGTGGTAATATCTTTTGCCATGGCGCCGAAATGCCATTTTTTTACATCGTACTGAAAACCGGCATCTAATCCAACACCCCAACTGGAGGCGAACGATCCTACGGTGCGGTGTATCAGTTTCAGGCTTCCGCCGATACGCATTCCGTCTACAGGCAGTTTCTGTGCATAAGAAATAAGGCCTGCATAATCGGCTACTGAAAAAGTGGTGACATTGTTATAGTTAACACTTCCATCCGGTTCCAGCAAAAACAGCGTGTTGGGAATATCATCTACGCCAAAACGAATGACGGAAAAGGCAAGTATCCTGTTTTTATCCTGCATGGGTAATGCAATGGCGGCATAATCGAACTTGGCTATTCCTGCAAAGTACTCGGCATGCATCAGGCCTATGTCCATTTTCTTGTCAATAAGAGCCAATCCTGCCGGGTTCCAGTATCCAGCCGTCACATCACTGATGGAAGCAACCTGCGCTCCTGCCATGCTCAAACCACGAGCCCCAATGCCAATGCTTAAAAACTCGTTGCTGTATTTATAAAACTGGGAAAATGCACCTGTATACATAAACAGCAACAGGCAGACAATGGTCAGTCGTTTATTCATGAACGTATTTTCTTGAAACCCTGGTTAAACGCCCCTGGGTTAGCGGTATTGTAAAAATAGATTTTTTATTCCGAACAGAAGTGTGGCCCATTGGTTCAGTTTCGAATGATTTGATCGGCGAAAGGGGCTCCTTTTGGCAGTTTGCCGTTCACCCGCGAGCGTGTGGGGGAGGGTTAATTCAATTTTTTCAAATAGCAAGTCTGTCAAGGAGCCTTAAGGGCGCAGGACAAATTGGATATAGATTATTGGGTGTAGAAATTGAGTATTGAGTAATGAGTAATTGAGTAGTTGAGTAAACGAGTAAACCAGAGTAGTGATTACAAAATAGCAAATGTTAGGCTTCGCCGCAGCAATTTAACCATTTAGCAATTTAGCCATTTAGTAATTTAACCATTTAACCCACCAACTATTGCCTGACAAGATGAACGAATTGCCATACCCCAGTCTTAACAAACTACTTCCGTCAATTACCTAATTCCTATTTTTGCCGCAAATCCATATGAATGAATTTTGTAGAAGAATTGAAATGGCGTGGGCTGTTTTTCGATGCCACCCCGGGCGCTGCCGAACATATTGGTGCAGGTGCAAGAATTGGATACATTGGATTCGATCCTTCAGCCCCTTCCCTGGGTATTGGTAACCTGGTTCAGATCATGTTGCTCACGCATTTTCAGCGTGCAGGAAACAAACCCATCGCGCTGATTGGGGGCGCTACCGGCATGATTGGCGATCCGTCCGGAAAATCAGAGGAGAGAAATCTTTTGTCGGAGGAAGCTATTCGTGCCAATGAAGAAAAGATCAGGCAGCAATTGGCCAGGTTTCTTGACTTTACAGGATCCAATGCCGCAACCATCGAAAATAATTTTAATTGGTATAAAGAAATGAAGGTGCTGGATTTTCTGCGCGACGTAGGCAAGCACCTCACTGTTAATTACATGATGGCTAAAGATTCGGTGAAGAACCGTCTCGAAACCGGTATTTCATATACGGAGTTTACGTATCAGCTCTTGCAGGGGTATGACTACTATTGGCTGAACCGGAACCGGAATTGCACATTGCAAATGGGAGGTTCCGATCAATGGGGAAATATTACCGCAGGTATTGAACTTACACGAAGAAAATCAGGTACTGAAGTCTATGCCATTACCAGCCCGCTGATTACCCAAAGTGACGGTAAAAAATTTGGTAAGTCGGAAAAGGGAAATGTATTCCTTGATGCATCTATGACTTCACCCTATAAATTCTATCAGTTCTGGCTGAATGTATCGGATGAGGATGCTGCTAAATACCTTCGGGTATTTACGTTGATGGAAAAGGATGAAATTATTTCGTTGGAAAAGAGTCATGCCGCAGAGCCACACTTACGGTTGTTGCAGCAGGCGCTTGCAAAGGATATTACCATCAGGGTTCATTCAATGGAAGACTACAACCAGGCCATACGCGCTTCTAAAATCTTATTCAGCCAGTCAACAGGAGAAGAACTGCGCACACTCAGCGACCGTGACTTCGAAGAGATTTTTGAAGGCGTTCCTTCCAGGAAAATCAGCCGATCTCTTTTAGAGGAAGGTATCGATGTAATGAAATTGATGGTAGAGGAAACCCAATTCTTTCCAAGCCGTGGCGAAGCCCGCAGGATAATACAGGGTAATGGCGCATCCGTCAACAAACAAACGGTTGCACTTAATCAAATCATCAAAAACGCTGAACTCATTAATAACCGGTACTTGCTTTTACAAAAGGGAAAGAAGAATTACTTTCTCGTTATTGCAGAGTAAAGCGATTTTATAATCGCCTTCGAAAGTCAATCTCCTGAAGTTGTATACATGATTCATCAAATAGATTTTCAGTCTTTTTTTGCGGATATGAAAAGCCGCCTTGCACAACCTTTGCCGGGAGAAACTGCGCAGTATAAAATGGCTCCTGCACGTCGTCTCACTTTGACCGGTTTTTATGAGTCAGGAAACAAGAACCCACACCGCAGTGCTGTACTCATTTGCCTGTACCCTTATCAGCAATCCATTTTCACTTTACTGATGTTACGTCCTGATGAACCAGGGGCTCATAGCGGACAAATTAGTTTTCCCGGAGGAAGATTTGAACCCCATGATGCGGATTTGCAGGCTACAGCAATAAGGGAGGCTTGGGAGGAGGTGGGCATTGAGGAAAAGGCAGTAAGTATTGCAGGCCCTCTTTCACCTCTTTATATTCCGGTCAGTAACCATCTTGTGCAACCTTTTGTGGGGTTTTTGGAAGAAAGACCTCTCCTGTCGAAGAATGATCAGGAGGTGAAGGAAATTATAGAAACTGATATCCTCTGGTTACTGGACCATTCCTTAAAAAGCAGCAGGACCTTTCCGGAGTTTAACTTTACTAGTATGGAAGCCCCCTATTATAATTTGCATGGGCATCATGTATGGGGTGCAACAGCAATGATGTTGAGTGAACTGGAGCACCTGGTGAGAGAAATTATTAAGCAGTAAAGTATTATACAATTTATTTCAACTTTCCGCTGCATTATTCTTCGGGTAACTACTCAGCAGAAAAAAAACGGCACACGGATGAAACGGATTTGACTGATAACCACAGATTAAAACATTGATCATTCAAGGCACCCTTATCAAATAATCAAATAAAAATCGGTAATAATCCGTTTGATCAGAGTTATCCGTGTTCTATTTCTTAAATCTTCACCTGCTGAGTAGTTACTTCTTCCGAATCCAATTTGATATAAAAGTTTATTGAGAAGCGATTCAGTATTGGTATGGCAACAGGCAGGTAAGGGCGCACGTCAAATAGGATATTGATTAGTGGGTGTTGAAATTGAGTATTGAGTATTGAGTATTTGAGTAAGTGAGCAAAGTAGAGTAATGATTACAAAATAGTAGGTGATCGGCTTCGCCGCAGCAATTTAACCATTTAGCAATTTAACCATTTAGCAATTTAGCCATTTAACCATTTAACCCACCAATCATTGCTTGACAATATGAACGAACTGTCGTACACCCGCAGATTAACAAGCAATTTATGAAAAATAAAAACTTGTTACCTTTAACAACGTGTCGGAAAGTAATAAAACACCAGGCCTGATTGAAATGAATGAATTGCAGGAAGGTCAGCAGATTAGTTTGAATGACCATAATATGCTCCGCTGTACTTGGTGCAGCTATTTAGCCGTGATTTTACTGATATTTTTGATACACACATCTTTTGTATTTGCTCAAGACACACTCCACAACCCAATTGATACCGGATGTGTGCAGAAGGACATTGCCGATCTGCTTCGCGATGCATTGAATAAACCTCCGAAAGTAAAATCAGAAGGGGCAGGATCTTTATTGCTTGTGCCGATCATAGGGTCTAATCCTGCTACCGGTTTTATGTTGGGAGTGGGAGGACAGTATGCATTTAAAATGCCGGGCAGCACTTCATTCTCACTCATCTCTGGAAGTGCACAGATTACCACGAAGGCTCAGTATATATTCATGCTGAAGAACAGTATCTACTCAAAGAATAACCGGTTCTTTTATAGCGGCGATTGGAGGTTTCTTGTTTTTTCTCAATCAACATATGGTCTGGGAACCAAATCACCGGAAGGCGGGATACTCGACTATCAGTATAATCTCGGAGGACTGGAAACATCTGACGATTCTCTGACACAACCAATGAAATTTGACTTTGCGCGATTGCATCAATCCATGGGAATAAAGGTTGCGGAAGGCGTCTATCTGGGATTGGGATACCAGTTTGATTCCTACTTTAAGATTGTTGATGAAAAACTAAAGCTGGAGGAAGGAGGTGACTCATTGATAACAAGCCACTACGCCTATAATACGTACTATGGATTTGATACGAAGAGCTACTTAACATCAGCCATTAATGCCAAGGTAATTATTGACACCCGTGATAACATGATCAATGCACGCAAAGGCTATTTCCTGTCGGTCGGATACAGGGGCGCTTTCAAATTTATCGGCAGCGAGAAAACTTCAAATGCACTACAGGTGGAATGGAGAAGTTTTCATGGCGTATCGAAAAAAAATCCTGCGCACCTGATTGCCTTCTGGCTGATGGGTGATTTTACAGGTGTCGGATCTTTGCCATATATGGTCTTGCCGGCAACTGCTTACGACCAACGTGGCCGCAGTGCGCGAGGTTATACGCAGGGCCGTTTTCGTGGCAATAACCTGGTTTATGGCGAAGTGGAATATCGCTTCCCGATTTCAAGATGTTCGGGCGTGCTGAGCGGCGTGGTGTTCGCAAATGCAACAACAGCGAATAATGAATTTCAGTCGCTGAACCTGTTCGAATCCATCAAGCCAAGCGCCGGCTTTGGCCTGCGGGTAATGGTTGATAAGAGTTCACTGACCAACCTGGCTATTGATATAGGCTTTGGTGATAAATCAACGGGCTTTTACCTGGCTGCAGCGGAAACATTTTAATACATGTACTGCGTTACTTCTTTGCAGCATATGCATAGTAAGGCAAAATCATTTGTTATCCGGTTTGATTTATGATCTGAATCTGCAGCGCATGCCAGTTGGCAGGTAGATTCGCGGGCATGGTATTCGTTGCCCTGAAGCCCTGCCTGGTTTCCGGCCATTGCTGTATTCCTATATGATAACTATCATGCCTTGCTTACCTTTTTTCTGTTCCATATAATATAAAACATTCCGGCGTCACCCTTAATTTTACAGTAGAGTAATTTCAGTTGAAATACATGTATTCATAATATGTCTAATGCTGTAAAATCTTATAGAAATGAAAAAATTACTGGTAGTGCATGCACTAGCCTGCACAACGTTTGCAGCCAGTGCTCAACTTGAATTGGGAGTTAACGGTGGTTATGGAACTACCTGGTTCCTGAATGACAATGCGTTTGACCAGGGCCCTAATCTGAATCCTAATTTCTCATTTGGTGGTTCGTATGGAATAAGCGGCACCTATTATTTTTCAAAAACGATCGGAATAGGAGTGGAGGCGGATATGCTTTCTGTAAATCAGAAATACGATGGAACGGTGAATGAGTTAAATTTCGATTCCAGAGATCATGTCAACTATTTTCAGTTGCCAATAATGCTGAAAGTAAAAACCGAATCAGGATTTTACTTTGAAGCCGGACCGGAGTTAAATTTTGTTACCAGGGCAACCGGTGAACTGACTGCTGCTGATGCAGGTAATCCGATGAACTATGCCGACCGGGAAATTACGACCGGCTTTAACAGCAATGTATTTGGTGTGGTATTTGGTTTTGGCGGAAGATTTAATCTGAACGAGAACCTGTTGTTGACGGCCGGATTGCGATTCTATGGCGGAATTGCTGATGCTACGGAAGAACTTGGAGAAGAGGTTTTTCAGACAGAATGGAATGAAGAAAACCTGGGAACGACTGTCTTTTTTGCCCATACCAATCAGGGCGGTAATTATAGTTACGAAAAAACAACGCTGGCTACCGGCGGAATTCAGGTTGGACTGGTTTACCTGTTGAATGTGAAAAAGTAATCTTTCAGATTGGCAGGCAGTGGGAGTTTCCGCTTTCGCGAATAAGGTTGTAATGAGTTATCTTATGTTTGAAATTAAAAGCGGCGGGTAAACAGTATGGCATACTGCATCGTTGGAAATATCGTATGAAGGAATGCGAAGCAGTTGCAGCATACCGGAGCAAAATTCTGGTGAGGCAGGGTACTTCCGGTATGCACTAGCCTGTTTTAGATACCGTCGTTTAGCTCCTTTCCGGTGAAAAAGTTGATCTTGTCACCCTTTAATAGGGAGTGTATTCTTCATTATGAACAGGCAGGAAATCCAAAGGAGGTTGCAGTGGAGTCATCAGTCTTTCTGTGAAACGATCCTTTCATTGAAAGAACCTGCATTCTGTTTTGCAAAACCGGATAAATGGAATGCAGGACAAACATTAGATCACGTTTACAAATCCGTTTATACATTGAACATGGCCCTGAAGCTACCGAAGCAACTATTTGAAAGGCTATACGGTAAAGCGAAACGGCCATCTGATGACTATGATACATTAGTAGCTAGGTATGTTGAAAAGCTGGCAGAAGGCGGACGGGCAAGCGGCAGGTACCTGCCTGCAGAGGTTCAATTCAGCAAAAGGGAAAAGGCTATTGGCAGATTGCAAAGAGCTATAAAAAGTCTTTCGCTGAAACTGGATTCCTTTACGGAGGCTCAGCTTGATTATTATGTACTGCCTCATCCGTTATTGGGCCGAATCACGATTCGCGAGATGATGTATTTTACGGTTTATCATGCACAGCATCACCGGCATTTGGTGATAAGAGACCTGGAATCCACTTAGTCTTTACAAGTGAAGACCGGGCCTTGGTTAACAGAAACCAATCTAACGAGGTATTGCTCAAAACCCGGTTAAGCATATTGAAGGCATTACCGGCGTCGCTCCCTATTGCATTCAAATCCCATACAGCGAACACAGGAAATCAAAGTGTTCAGTTTAAGGATACTGCACCTGGAACCTCACCGTGTAGGTTTCAGAAGCCGTAACAACCTGAAGCAGGTAAATTCCGCCACTGATATCAGGAGGCAATGAAAGCTGTAGGTGCTTTTCCGCAGATGAAATTTGTTTGATGAAAACACATTGACCAACATCATTGAATATCCGGACACTGATGGCTGCATTCTGCAGCGCAGTTATGTTCAGATCAAATGTTCCTGTATTCGGATTTGGATACACTGTGATGTTTCCTGCCGTTGTGGTAACTTCAGCAATAGATTTCGTGCAGACCTTGGTTACGCTGATTCCTGCAGAAAGCTTGCTGCAACCACTGCTGTTTGTGACTTCCACTTTATAAGTTCCTTTAGCAGTTGCCGTATAGTTTTGATTGGTTTGACCTGCCAGAAAATTCGCCCCTTTCTTCCAGCGGTAGGTATATCCGGTTCCTGCATTAGCTTGCAGCACGACAGATCCTGTCTGACAGATATTCAAATCGCCTAACGGAGTTATGGTGGCTGCCGGAAGAGCAACAAATGTAACAGCGGTAGCCTCCGAGATAGCGGAGCATCCGAATGAATTATTTTCAGCAACAGTATAAGAAGCAGTTTTCTTAGGTGAATAGGTGTTTTTGGTTTCACCGGAAATGATCACTCCGTTTTTATACCATTTATAGGTAAGGTCAATGCCGGTGTTGGCTGTGAGCGTTACTGCTGTTCCACTGCAAACAGAAACACTGCCCGAGGGTGTTATAATAGCGGTAATGGCGTTTTCATCGGTAACGGCGTCACAATTATCATCTATTCCGTTGCACAGGTCTATTGTGCCGGGATGTATAGTGGCATTATGGTCATTGCAATCATCGGCATTAGCCACATATCCCTCCGGTTGCGAGGGTGATATCAGGTAGTTATCCGGATCACCATAGTCATCATCGTCTGTATCAGCATACCAGATCGTTCCGCTTCCATTGCACTGCACGGTAAGTGTTACCGTGTCTTTGAAAATGGTGGCATCGCGAATGGTTACCAGGCCGCCCGAAAAAATTTGTGAACCTGACTGAACTTCAATGCCATTATGCTCAATACTCCAGGTAATGTTATCTCCCGGTTTAGGATTGAATCGTTGTGTCCTCCTTAATGTAATGTCTGCAGTGCATGAAGGAGGATAGATAACCCACGCACCTGTTTTAGTTTGAAGATCACGAAGAAACAGTTCCGCTTCCCATTCCGCTGTTTCATCACGCACCATATTAACCCAATCTAAACTTCCATTAACCGAACCGAAGTCTTCGCCGGTATTGCCATTTCCGTTACCCCAGTCTTCGTTTAAACTGCAATTTGAAAAGGCAGGATAGGAAAGATCCTTCCTGAACCGGAAAAAATCAAATACGTCATCCGAATTCCAGGTGCTTCCGTCTCCGTTATGAGAACGGTTGTCCCAGAAGTAATAACCACCCATATTATTTGCATTTACAGAATCATAATATATTGTTTTCTCTGTCCACCCCATCATCACGTCATGTTTCCCGTTAATACTGAAAATGAACGGATAGTCTCTCTGATTCAGTTCATGAATAACAAAGCTTCCATTAAGTACTTCGTAGGTGCCATAACCCAGGTTGCTGGGTAAATCGGTGAAACGGGTACCCAGTAAATTGTCTCCGTCTGTTCTGTTTGCCTTTCCGGTGTTAAAACTGCAGGAAGTCTGGTAGTCCTGATCGAAACCAAAATTAAAAAGGCCAACGGTGACTCTGACTGCAGCGAATCTTTCCGGATAAGTTATTGCCATAAAGTAAGCACCCGGAGCACCAAGAGAAATGCCATCAATAAAAATCAGGTTACTGTCAATATCCAGGTATTTGATGGCCCAATCCAGTATCCTGTTAATTCTGAGTTGGGTGATATTGTAATTGACACCTGTGGTGGGCGGAATGGTGTTCTTAGATAAGTCATAATAGTCGAAGTTTTCATTGGCACCCCAGAAGCCCTGGTTAAGTCCGCAGGGTAAATTGTCTTCTGCGCCTATAACCATCTCATCCCGAATCGCCGTCGTTACTTTATCAAGAAAGTACTTTCCGCCACCGTGCAACTTGATTCTAAGGGGATGCGGTCCGCTGCCGGTATTTTTGTAGAGGCCAAAATCAAAGGCAACAAAGCCCGATTTGTTCATTAACGGCTGTCCGGTAGCATACTTGGTACTGAAAAAAGTGGAATAGATATAGGCTTGCTTGCCGTCAACCATTCTGGCTTCCTGAAACACCGGCATCGGATCACTTACCGTTTCCGAAATAGAGGAGGCCAGCGAATTACGGCCGCCGATAATGGTCTTATCTTCGATGTTATCGAGCATTACGGTAATGGCATAGTAGTAAGTTCCATTCTGTAAGGTGGTTGCCACAAACAAACCTGTTCCTGATGGCAGGGGTGCGCCAGCCGAATCAATACGCAGGTACCGGACATCATTGTCCTGCCTGGAAAGATTCCAGTCTTTTGCGCTATAGGCATCAGTATATCCCAGGTATTCACAATTGGATAGTTGCGTTCCTGAAGTGATCGGCACTGTCGATCGGTATGCTTTATAGAATGCATTAAGTTCAATAACATTCTGCCAGGTAAGGAATACCTGCCCGTTGCGATAGAAACCTTCCAGCTCTGTAATCGTTGCACCTTGAGCCAGTATTTGCATCGAAACCAGTATGATGAGGAGTATCTTTTTCATGGTAGTGAATATTAGAAGTTGATAAAATATTGCTGCATAACATCTTCAGTTATGCACCTGTCAAGTTACCTTGATAATGGTTATTAATCTATGATAAAAGTCAAAGAGCAGGATGATTGACGCAATACTCCATGGGATGATAAATGAATGTTGTAAAACCGGAATTAGCGTTATAAGAATGATGCTGAAATTTATAGGAACAGACAGCGTGCAAAAATTTAAGCCTGTTAATCAGTAGACTATCGAATACAATGCGTTGGTGTTTTACTGATCGAAAACTTGAAAAGCGGTTTTGTAAGCCTATCCTGTTTCCATTGAACCTCCATTCTTCCCTGTTCAGGCATTAATAATTGGTCAGTTGAAAGCGTATCAATAGTATTGTACTGTAGTTGCACATGCGTAAGCTGCATGAATGGTTCGTATCCATTTATAGGATGATGTGTTGGATGGTTACTTTGCGGCTTTTCATGACCGGTATAGTTGGTTTTGTGCTATTTCAATTTTTGTGTATTACAAAAGGTAAACCTTTAAAAACATGAAACTACCCATACCATTTTTCCTGCTAATACTACTTTGCAAGCTGACTGTCGCGCAGGTCAATCCGCTGCTAAAGCAATGGGACTACAGTTACGGTGGTTATGAGGGTGATTTTATCAGTCAGCTGTTAGCTACTCCTGATGGTGGATTTCTTGCAGCCGGCATTTCGCAATCGGATGCGATGTTTGAAAAGTCGGCCAACAACTGGGACAACGCTATGTTTCCTACTTACGATAACTGGATCATTAAAAGTAATGCAGATGGAATTAAGCAATGGGATCTCACTTTGGGAGGAAGCGATGATGATTTTTTTTATGCGGTAACAAATACGGCAGACAGTGGCTTCCTGGTAATTGGTGGAACTCGTTCACCGGTAAGCGGAAATATTACCCAACCGCCAATTGGAATTTTTGATTTATGGGCCGTCAAGCTTGATGCAACAGGAAACATTGAATGGGATCGGAGATATGGCGGAAATGTTTCTTGTGTGGGTACAGCTGCCAGGCAATTGCCCGATGGTGGCTATCTTTTTTGTGGCTATACCAGTTCGGACCAGGGTGAGGATGTGAGTGAACCTGGTTATGGCGATGCTGATTATTGGATGCTACGCACCGACAGTGATGGAATCAAACTGTGGGATAAAAGATATGGTGGAACCGATGATGAATCAGTATACAATGTATTTCTGACGGAAGACGGCGGATTTTTGCTCGCTGGTACATCATCGTCTGATGCAGGTGGGTTAAAAACACAGGATAACTATGTCAGCGGTATTTCTGACTTGTGGTTTGTTAAAACAGATGCTGATGGAAATTTTATGTGGGATAAGACGATTGGAAGCCTGGATGCTGATATCGGTTTAGATATCATTCAGGGGCCTGGTGACCACTACGTGATTGCTGCCACGAATTGGGCCGATGCGGGCGGCGACAAAACGCAATCCAACCAGGGCGCTACAGATTGGTGGGTGCTGAAGACGGATTCTTTGATGAATGTATTGTGGGATCTTTCAATTGGCGGTACAGGCCATGAAGATGATTTTGGAAACCTTCACCTTACTGCTGCAGGTAATTATATGATTTCCGGCACGTCTTATTCAGAACCAAATTTTTGGAAATCCGAAGCCAATAATGGTCCGGAGAATACATGGATCGTTTTAATAGATTCGAACGGAAACAAAGTATGGGACAAAACAATTCTAACCGGTTATTCACATACTGAAACAGGTTATGGCATTCAGTTATCTGATGGGTGCTACGTTTTTGCAAACGACGGAGATGGATTTACCGGGCAGGAAAAAACGGATCAGTCTTTCAGTTTTGACTATTGGTGCATTAAATACTGCGATACAACCTCCCAGCAGCCAACACCTTCTGCAATATCCTTTTCCGCATCCCAAAACACAATGTGTGAGAAATTCTGTATCAGCTTCACAGATTCATCATCTAATAATCCAACTGCCTGGCAATGGTTTTTTCCCGGAGGAATTCCGGCTTCCTCCAATCTGCAGCATCCTGGCAATGTCTGTTACAATGATCCGGGCTCATATGATGTAACCTTAATTACAACCGGTTCAAGCGGAAACGACACCCTTACCCTGGAGGCGTATATTACCGTTTATCCAACACCCGATCTTCCTGTTATAACACAGGATGGATTTGTGTTAACCTCAACACCTGCATACAGCTATCAATGGATGCTCAATACGGTGGAGATTCCGGGAGCTACTAACCAGTCTTATACAGTTTTACAAAGCGGACTGTATTCTGTGCTTACCGGAAATGAACAGGGATGTGTTTCTTCAACGGATTGGAATGTCCTGATAACAGGAACGGATCATCAGGCAGCAACTGCACCATTTTTCATTTATTCAAATCCAACGAATGGAATGGTAAGGATAGAGTGGAACAGGCAGATGCCTTCGGGTACAGCCATTTCTATTGTTAACTCAATCGGACAAGTTGTTTATCATCTTGATCAAAAGTTAGCACCACAATTTGCAGGTTTGGACATTGATCTTACAAATCAGCCTGAAGGAATCTACTTTCTGCAATGTAAATCAGCAGCAGGAATTTATACCGCCCGGATAGTTATCGCAAGGTAACCTGTTTTGATTTCGATGAATGACCTGCATTGGTATCATAAATATTCGTAATAATTCCTGATAAGACGATAAAATTTGGACGAATTACCTGGAAAATGAGTGCTCCTGTACTTACTCATGTTCTGCGCATGGGATTTTGAGTAGATTAGTTGCGGCGCATTGTTGAATTGAAATACTATGAAAAAAACGAATACTCATTTTCAGGTCAATGGGGTATTGTTGATGGTACTGTTGTTGTGGGCGCCTAAGATTAATGCGCAGAGCATAGCTTCCTTTTCACCTTCATCAGGACCGGTAGGAACAGTGGTAACCATTACAGGAACAGGCTTTAGCGCTACACCATCCGAAAACATTGTTTTTTTTGGTGCCACAGGCGCTGCTGTTTCTGCTGCTACCGTCACTGAACTTACTGTTACGGTACCGATAGGCGCAAGCTATCATTACATTTATGTTACCAACCTCACCACTAACTTAACTGCTTATTCATCGAAACCATTTAATGTAACCTATAATTGCGGATCCGCCTCCTTTACCACAAAAGTGGATTTCAGTGTAGGCACTTCACCTTACCTGGTTGCCATAAGTGATCTGGATGGAGACGGCAAGCCGGATCTTGCTACTGCCAATGCATCAACCAATAATGTATCGGCATTAAGAAACACCGGCTCTTCCGGAACAATTTCCTTTGCCGCCAGTGTGAACTTTGCCACCGGTGCAACTGCATTGGGTGTTGCCGCCGGTGACTTTGATGGCGATGGTAAGCCCGATCTTGCAGTAACAAATCAAGGTGCTGCCACCGTTTCTGTATTACGAAACACCAGCATAATCGGAACCATCTCTTTTGCTGCCAAAGTTGATTTTGCAGTGGGCACTACCACCAGTTACCCTTTTATCGGAGACCTCGACGGCGATGGCAAACCGGACCTGGCTGTTGCCAATCAGGGTGCTGGAACCGTTTCAGTTTTAAGAAATACCAGTAGTGGTGCAGGTAATATTTCTTTCGCTCCGAAGGTAGATTACACGGTAGGAGCAAGCCCCAATTTTGATTTTATCGGAGACCTGGATGGCGACGGCAAGCCCGATCTTGCAGCAAGTAATGTTGCTTCTGCTTCCATATCTACCTTCAGAAATACGAGTGTGCCCGGTACCATATCCTTTGCTGCTAAAGTTGATTTCGCAACCGGAACAACTCCATATGGACTCTCAATGTGTGATCTTGATGGCGACAACAAACTTGATCTTGTTACAGCTAACTGGATCGGCAACAATATTTCAACATTACGAAACACCAGCGTCTCGGGTACCATTTCCTTTGCCGCTAAAGTTGACTTTGCTGTTACGCTTACCCCACATGGCATTGCCTCCGGTGATCTCGACGGTGACGGAAAACCCGATCTCGTTGTAACAAATACTGCTCCTTCAAATAAAATTTCAGTACTCATAAATACAAGCACCACCGGTACTATATCCTTCGCTCCAAAAGTGGATTATGCCGTCACCAATAATCCGTATGGAGTGGTTACCGGTGATCTGGACGGAGATGGTAAACTTGATATCGCATCATCAAATACCAGCAGCAATGCTGTTTCCGTATTAAGAAATATTGGCAGCGCTTCTTCCATCTCTTTTATTTCATTCACTCCGGAGTCTGGCCCGATTGGCACAACAGTTACTATTACCGGAACGGGTTTCAGCACAACGCTTTCTGAAAATTTTGTATTGATGGGTGCAACAGAGGCAATTATTTCAGCGGCAAGCGCCACCTCTCTAACTGTTACCGTGCCGTTAGGAACCAACTATCAGTATATCACCGTCACCAACCTTGCAACTAATGCAACAGCCTATTCCCTAAAACCATTTGTGCCAACGCTGGGATGCAGTCCTGCCACCTTTGAACCAAAGGTTGATGTTTCCGGCGGTGCAATGTCTGTGGAGATATATGATGTGGATGGAGACGGCAAGCCCGACCTGGTGATTCCGGATTATTTTAATAACGAGGTATGCGTATCCAGAAATACAGGTACTTCGGGTAGCATTTCGTTTGCACCTAAAGTTGATTTTGCATCAAACGTTCAACCCAATGATGTAGCCTTAGGTGATCTGGACGGCGATGGCAAACTCGATATGGCAGTGGTTCATACCGGTGCTGCCTCCGTTTCAACTTATAGAAATACCAGTACTGTTGGATCTGTATCTTTTGAGCCCAAAGTTGATTTTGCAGCAGGAACACAACCCGATGGTGTTAAAATAATTGATTTTGATGGAGACGGTAAGCCGGACATTGTATCTGCCAATTGGGGAAGCAGTAACATTTCTGTTCTAAGAAACACAACTACTGCTGGCACTATTTCTTTTGCAGCAGCCGTCAATTTTGCCACCGGAGTATTTCCAAATAAACTGGATGTCGGCGACCTGGATGGAGACAGTAAACCGGATATTGCTGTTACCAACTGGAATTCCTCCACCGTTTCTGTTTTTAGAAATACCTGCAGTTGCGGAACTATTTCCTTCGCTGCCAAAGTGGACTTTGCCACAGGCCCGATTCCTGAATATGTGCATATCGGTGATCTGGATGGCGATGGCAAACGTGATCTTGCATTGGCGAGTAGAAATATCAATACGGTATCAACATATAGAAATCTCAGCACGCCTGGAACCATTTCTTTTGCCGCTAAAGTGGATTTTGCAACCGGAGTTTATCCGTACGGAGTAGCTATAGGTGATTTGAATGGTGACGGAAAACTTGACCTTGCAGTAGCCAACTATACCCCTTTTTCTGTTTCAACTTTTCAAAATAACAGCACCTCCGGTACCATCAGTTTTGGTGCGAAAGTAGATTATACCACCGGAGCCGGAGTGGCTTATGATGTCGGCATCAACGATTTTGATGGCGACGGATGGCCCGACCTCGCTGTATCGAAATCAAACAACACAGTTGCAGTTTTCAAAAATGCCTGTACGCTCCTGCTTCCAATAGAACTGATTGCTTTTAATGCCAATCAAACTGGTACGGAAGTATTATTGACCTGGAGCACTGCTTCGGAATTCAACAACGATTATTTTACTGTTGAGCGCAGTGCGGATGGAATTGAATTTGAAGAGATCGGCAGTGTAGAAGGTGCAGGAAACTCCAATATGGTCTTGAATTATTCTTTCCCGGATGTGCATCCGCAACAAGGCTTCAACTATTATCGCATCAGGCAAACGGACTTCAATGGCCTGTTTAGTTATTCTGAAATTGAAGCGGTTGAATACAGCGAAGAGCAGATGGTGATGAACATTTCTCCAAATCCATCTTCAGGAATATTTTGGCTCGAACTACACATGCCTCTTTCTGCTGATATGAATCTCTCTGTAACCAATGCAATTGGAAAGACTATCTATATTGTTGAAAATGGTTTTTCTCCCAAGTCAATGCAATTTGAAATAAATCTGTCAAATCAACCGGAAGGAATGTATATACTTCAACTCAAGTATCCCCAGGGGATTTATACAAAGCAATTAATAATTGCCAGGTAAAAATTTTTTCAACAATTCAACAGTTTAACAATTTGACCATTTAACCATCCCCCTATTTAACCAACCTCTCAACAAAAAACTCCTCCCTCTCATTTCTGATATGCAAAAAGTAAACGCCATGCGGCCAGTTTTTTGTATCCAGAACGGTTCTCGCTGAAGCCATTGCACCGGAAGCAATCATAGAGCCGGTAGCAATGTATATGCTGTAATGATTGTTTGTAAGAATATTACCGGTGGATATTGTTAACTCATCTGATAAAGGATTCGGATAAACTTTGAAATCGGAGCCGGCATTAACTGATGGCAACCCAACGGATGCTAGTTGATATACGCGCACATAATCAACTTCCAGGGTAGCTGGAAAGATAGTGGAAGCATCCGGATTGCCCGGCCAGTTGCCTCCCACAGCCACATTCAGCAGAAAGAAGAAGGGTTTCTGAAAGATCGGAGCGCTGTTGGTGTAGGCAGCATAGTCAAATTGATAAAAAATAAAATCATCTACATAAAATTGGATATAAGTTTCATTCCATATGGCGCCATAAACATGAAATTCGGATTCATCAATGGGAACAGAACTGCCTTCATAGGCATGACTCACATTGTTATACCAATGCACGGTTCCATTGGTAAGGCTTTCATTGTTTACATGTTCCATCACATCTATTTCACCGCAGTGCGGCCATCCGAGCTGATCGAAGTTGGCACCCAGCATCCAGAAGGCAGGCCATATGCCCTGGCCAACCGGTATCTTAATCCGTGATTCGATTTTGCCATATTGAAATTCATACAAATCTCTGGTAATGATACGGGAAGAGGTATAGGAACTGCTGCCAATAGTTTCTTCCAATGCAGTTATTTTGAGGCTGCCATTACTCACCGTTAAGTTTTGAGGATTGGCGGTATAGTATTGCAATTCATTGTTTCCCCAACCACCGGCACCAATTTCCGGTGTCCATATTGCCGTATTAAGTGATGTGCCGTCGAACTCATCTGCCCAGCTTAGCGTCCAGTCAGATTGATTAGGTGCAATACAATTGGTGCATAATCCCCAGCAAACAACATCGAGGACCGAATCTGATTGAACGGTAAGTTTCCGGTTGGTGAAGTTCCCACTGGAGACGGTGCAAGAGGTGCTGGCAGAAAGATTTTCCTGCCCGCTCCAGCTGTCGAAAGAAAATTTGTATTCGTAAGTACCGCCACCCATGTTGATGGTCGCTTCCCAGATACCGTCATTATCTGTATCCGTCATGGCATTACAGTTACCGCACCAATTGTTGAAAGTGCCATTCACTTCAGGAGTTTCGAATCCGCTGATACCATTCAGGTTTAGCCGGAAGGTTACCGAATAGGCATTTACAAGCGAAGTTGTAAAAAGGAAGCACAGCAGAACAAAACAAGAACGTAGCATGCAGTAGGTTTTTGTTAAAAGTACAAATAGTTGCGGAATTTTCAATTTTGCTTTTTTCTGTGGCTGCATACCAAATTTTCGCTGATCAAAATAAATTGAACCTCTAATCAACGCCGTCATTGCGAATTATAGGTGTTCGAAACCTTCAGGGAAATTTACTGGATTCGCTTTCATACCTATTTCTATCGGGAAAAGTGAGTGCAAAATTCAATCCCGGACAGCAATGATATCAAATCCAGGCTATCGCGATTTATATACATGAACCGTCTTGAGAGTAGAACAAAAACAATGTCACATTGAGTACTTCGACTAAGCTCATTATAAACTCAGTCAAAATGCGACATAGTTTTTATTGACGCATCCACCAAAAAAAATGGCATGCTTCGACTCCGCTCAACAGGATATTTTTTTTAATTCTGGTCAATACAGACAATTAATCATCTGTATAAACTTAGTCATTCAAGGTTTCGAACACTTGTTTTTGCGAATCCCGCTTGGTACACGCTTCAACAGGTCAGTAATGTAAATGGCATGATGACCTGTCCCGATTTTTTTTCGGGAAGCAATCCCCTGATGCTATCACAGTTTCTTAGCACCGCCGCCGATCTCCACCGATAGTTTTTGAAGGGACGTAGCGGGGCACGGGGGAATTCAAAGTGAGCAAGCGTCAAACTGTTTTTTTTAACACTTCCCTTAATCATAGTATTCATTCAATCAACAAAATCATAGTTCAGACAACTTCCAAATTATTTCGTTTGCAATGGATCTGCCTGCATTGCGAATACAGCTATGCAATTTTTTTTAAAACAAGTAGAAGTAAACACTGGTAAAACCTATTCTTACCAAATCATAGTATTCATTCAATCAACAAAATCATAGTTCAGACAACTTCCAGATTATATCTCATTCTTTGCAGCGACATACATTGCGAAAGAGATGATAATCCCATCCGCCACACCTGCGCAAATACCCCTCAGATTACTTAAAATCCTTCGAATTGAAGTAACTCAGGTGTCATACCCGGAATAATTTGAAAATCGATGGAGTTTGGGGTCCTTTCATATAATTAAATGGGAATTGACTACTTTTAACTATATGTTTCATGATTTTTAAAATGCTGACTTTGAATAGATACACGTTTCAATCAAATAGCCAGTTTATACTCTTACTGTTCATGCTGACTATAATTGTTGCTTCCTGCAAAAAGCAGGAGGAGGTTATTGATACACCACTGCCGATTGTTGAAGATACATTGACCTATGGCACCCCATTCCAGCATGTCCCGGCCATTGAAGATATCGTTATGTATGAAGTCAATGAAAGGGCATTCAGTATTCCAGGTGACTTTCGTGGCATCACCGACCGCATAGATTCTATCAAAGCACTTGGCATCAACGTGATTTGGCTTATGCCCATCCATCCCATCGGCACCATTCAATCAGTCAATTCACCCTACTCCGTTCAAAATTACAAAGAGGTGAATCCGGAATTTGGCGACTTGAGCGATTTAAGAACCCTGGTCGACAGCGCACATAACAGAAATATGGCCGTTATTTTGGATTGGGTGGCCAATCATACAGCCTGGGACAATCCCTGGATCAGCAATACTTCGTGGTATTCTCAGGATGGCGGGGGTAATATCATCATTCCACCAGGCACTAACTGGCAAGACGTGGCTGACTTAAATTTTGATAACGCCGACATGCGCCTTGCCATGATCGATGCCATGAAATACTGGATACTTACCGCAAATATTGATGGCTTTCGCTGTGATGCTGCTGATATGGTGCCATTTGAATTCTGGCAGCAAGCAATCGATTCTCTTAACGACATGCCCGGCAGGGAGCTAATCTTCCTGGCCGAAGGAGGAAGAGCAGACCACTTCACAGCCGGTTTTCATTTGAATTTTTCCTGGGACTTTTATGGAGGATTGATAAATGTCTGGAACAATGGCTATGCTGCCAGTTCACTTTTTACTATTCATAGCAACGAGTATCAGGGACTACCTGCAGATGCAAAGAAGCTGCGTTATACAACAAATCATGATGAATCAGCCTGGGATGCAACACCCTTTACTTTATTTAATGGGGAAGACGGAGCATTGGCAGCTTCTGTAGTTACTTCTTATCTCGGTGGCGTTCCAATGATTTATAGCAGCCAGGAAGTAGGAAGAAGTACAACAGTTCCGTTTTTTACTAAATCGCCAATTAACTGGAACAGTCATCCGGAAATGTTACAGGCATATAAAAGTATTTTCTCATTTTATAATGCATCAAATGCACTCCGAAAAGGATCGCTCACCACTTTTCCAAACGGCAACGTAGTTTGCTTTAGGAGAAACTATCTGGCAGAGGAAGTGTACGTAATAGTTAACACGAGGAATTATGCTTTCAATTATATATTACCTGCTGAGCTAGCCAATAAAACCTGGAAGAATGCATTCGATAATACTGATGTTACGCTGGGCAATGCAGTTGTTTTGAATGCCTATGAATATCTGGTGATCATTAAATGATGGTGGCCAAAGTATGCAGAGAGCAGGTTGCCGCAGCAGGTAACATAAGTTAAGGCATCATCATATAAAATAACAGCAGGGGAGCAAGCAGCTTGCTTGCTTGCTCCCCTGTCATACTTAAGCGGATTACTTCTCCGCAATGAAAACCAGGAAATGATTTTGCAGGAAATGAAATTCATCTGCTATGCTGAATGGCTGTAATGCCTTTGCAATGGTTGCCTCCACAACATGTTTATCATGGAGATTGAGTGCCGCCGCCGCAGGCCCGGTACCCATAAAACTTTTTACACCGTCAGCCAGGCTCGCATAGAGAAACGGACAGGCAACTACAGTCTTATAAGCGAGCTTCAGCCCATTGCGCTCGAGTACGCTTTCAATCCTGCCATCTTCCGATAATGCAAAAGGGCCGGGTGTTCCGGGAGGAGGTGGGGGCAATAATGATCCGATAGATTTCAGTACCACACTGCCATCACTCATTTCCGGTTTGTCCCAGATGCCAATCACCAGTTTGCCGCCGGGTTTTAAAACCCGTTTCGCTTCCCGCAATGCATTTTCAAAACTGCCTGCGTACTGTAATGAGTTGAAAGCGGCCACCACGTCAAAATTGTTTTCCCTGAAGGGCATTGCCTCAAGGTCTTCTTCGAGGAAACTGCTCGTTGGATTGCGTTGACGTGCTACCTCCAGTAGTCCCGGCGCTGCATCAATACCGACTAAGCCGGCTCCTGTTTTTGTAACCAGGCTGCTGAAGAGGCCTGCGCCGCAACCGGCATCCAGCACTAAATGATCCTCTGTAAGGTGTAGCTGGTCGAGTACTTTTTTGTACATCGGCGTAAACCAGGGCTCAAAATGTTGCGCCCAGTACTGTGGTGCTACACTCCACAGTTTTCCCTGAATTGTTTTTGTGCTCATTGTTCAGATGTATTTGTTTAGGGCACAAAAGTACCGGGAGCGCAACCTTGTTGTTTTTCTAAAAAGTCCGGAGAATTGACTTAAAAGGTCAAATAATCTTTTCCTTCGATTTTTTATGCAACATGGATGCGGGAGGTTTGCCATATCGCTGCTTAAAGGCACGGCTGAAATGAGATACGTTTTCAAATCCGCTTTCAAAAGCAGCTTCGGATACCGTCTTGTTCAAATGCATGAGCAGATGGCGGGCATTATGCAATCTTTTTTCGAGCAGCCATTTTCCGGGGGTAGTATGGAAAAGTTGGAGAAAATCTCTTTTAAAAGCAGACAGGCTGCGATTGCTTAACCTGGCATATGCTTCCAGCTTCAAGTTGAAACAATAATTGTCTTCCATAACTCTTCGTAAGGAAGTACGTTGTGGTTCCTCTAACAATGAACTGAAATAAGACCGTAAGACACTGTTTTCCGGGTTATCAGCCAGTGTCAGAATCAGCTCGCTGAACTTAAGTTCTAACAGGTACTGGTCCGGAACATAATCGGAATTGAAATAGATCATCATCGTTTGAAAGAATGCAACGGTAGCAGCATTCTTGCTGATAGCTATAACGGGTTCGTATTGATCCTTAGGTTTAGGCAGGGGAGTAGCCTTGCTTTTCAGTACTTCGCAGATAAACTCATCCGGAACAAAAAATAAAAAGAAGCAAAACCTGGTTTCAAAAAACTGCTCTACAATGGTGGCCCCTTTTCTGACAAACACACAACTGCCTTCACGGAGGTCGAAAGAGCCATGGGCCATATGCCAGATCTTTCTGCCTTCTACGACATAAATGATGTAATTGTATTGGCTCCAGGTATCTTCGTACTTACTTTTTAAAGGGCAGTCATAAATGGAAAGAAGTGTCTCACCACAACTGAACTGCTTGTAGTGAATTGGATTGCCTGCTATTTCAGAATACAGATTAAACAAGGAGAAAACGCTTTTATCAAAATTAGTAATTTTATAATATCACAACAAATTTGCTGTATGGAAGGGTGTACGACAATTCGTTCATCTTGTCAAGCAATGGTTGGTGGGTTAAATGGTTAAATTGCTGCGGCG
>CAZGBP010000045.1:0-27266 GCA_964524035.1 uncultured Bifidobacteriaceae bacterium | reverse complement strand
GTCTTGGCGCTAAAAAAGCAAGGCGCTAAGGTAAACGCTACAGCATTAAGTGCAAATTGGTCATACACCCGATTCAAGTGATTGAGCAGATCACGTGGAAATACTGCACCTAACGAATTCCTCATTATTCCCACTATTCAAAATCATAGTACAGTGATTGTATGAAGTTCTCATTGAATGATGATAAGTTTACAACATGAAAAGACATCCTATTCTCGCCGGCTTCTCCCGTGAACACCATCATGCCTTAATTACAGCCCAATACATCAAAAAGGATGCACCTGCTTTTCGCGGAATGGATGATACAACGGAAGGCAAGCGAGTTTATGTATTGAATTTTTTCAAAACACAATTGCAAAATCATTTCAGTCAGGAAGAAGCAATACTTTTTTCCACTGCGGGAAGGTTGCATCCCGATATGCAAGAACTGCTTGATGCATTGATCGCGGAACATCGTTTGATGGTATCACTGATTCAAAAGATAGAACGGCAGGAGGATATAGTAACGGCCCTCGATGATTTAGGAACCCTGCTGGAATCACATATTCGTAAAGAAGAAAGGATATTATTCCAGCAAATGCAGGACAGGTTATCGCCGGATGATTTTTTATTGCTGGAGCAACTGCTGCAACAAGACCAATAGTGCCCGGCCAGTTCGTTATATATGGGTTACGGCAACCGGCCGTGACATCGAGCCTTTGTGTTATTGCAGCCGTATTTGAATCGCAGGGCTTTTGATCCGCCTATGCTCCCTGTTCATCTCTTCTACACCCGGTTGCCCGGCACTGCACAGCATTTAATCACCTTACATTATGCTGTTCTTTCCCGGTTAGTTACTAACCTGGATTTTGTTGCAACACAAAAATTTTGAAATTATATCCCTTTAGTTATTTTAACAGAAGCAAATCACAACATCTGCATTATGGTAAGATACCTTACACTTGTTTTCTGCTTCTTGTTATTGCTGCAGCATGCATTTGCACAAACAATCAGGGGAACTGTAAAAGATGCGCATACCGCTGAGGCGCTTATCGGTGCCAACGTCGTAGTGAAGGGAACCACTAACGGAACGGTGACCGATGAAGATGGAAAATTTTCGCTCACCGTCAATCAACCGCTTCCGTTAACGCTCACCATCTCTTACCTCGGCTATCTGCCCCACGATCACGTGGTGCGTGATGCGAACGCCAACATAACAGTGAAACTCGATCCTGATAAGGTGGTGTTGGGTGAAGTGGAGATTACAGGCAGCCGTCTCTCCGAGAAACAGAAGGAATCACCGTTAACTGTTGAGTCCATGGATCAGATTGCCATCCGGCAAACGCCTGCTTTTAATTTCTATGAAGGATTAGGACAATTGAAAGGAGTGGATGTAACGTCAGCCAGTTTGGGATTCAAGATCATCAACACACGCGGTTTCAATTCAACATCACCGGTGCGTTCACTGCAAATTATTGACGGTGTCGATAACCAGGCACCGGGCCTGAGTTTTTCACTTGGTAATTTTTTGGGTGCCCCTGACCTGGATGTGCTGAAGGTGGATTTGGTGGTAGGCGCCAGTTCGGCATTCTATGGCCCTAATGCGTTTAATGGGGTGATCAGCATGACCACGAAGGATCCGTTTCAGACACCCGGTTTATCGATATCTATGAAAGGAGGTGAAAGAAGTTTGTTTGAAGGCTCCATTCGCTGGGCACAGGTTATCAAAAACAAAAGTGGTATTGAAAAATTTGCGTATAAACTCAACGGTTTCTTTTTGCGGGCCAACGACTGGGAAGCCACAAACCTCGACCCAGTATATCAAACGCTGGATGATGCCTCCAACCCGGGAGGTTATGATGCAGTAAACCGGTATGGCGATGAATTTTATTTCGCGCACGACTATTCCAAGAGTATTGCGGCCTATCCCGGCCTGGGCAGGTTTTACCGAACGGGATACCTGGAAACCGACCTGGTGGATTACAATACCCGCAACTACAAGATGACGGGAGCTTTTCATTACAAATTCCGGAAAGACCTGCAACTTATCTATGCCACCAACTTTGGTTCAGGCACAACGGTTTACCAGGGCGATAATCGCTATTCGCTCAAGAACATTTTATTTTTTCAGAACAGGATAGAATTGCAGCAGAAGGATAAGTTTTTCATACGCGCCTATGCCACCAATGAAAATGCCGGCGATTCCTATGATGCCTATTTCACGGCATTGCTGCTGGAGCGCAGTGCCAAAGGTGATGTAGATTGGGGTACGGATTATTTTACGAACTACTCCACGCAGGGGGTGCCCATCATCCGGAATCTG
The DNA here is from genome assembly GCA_964524035.1 of uncultured Bifidobacteriaceae bacterium. Taxonomy (GTDB): domain Bacteria; phylum Bacteroidota; class Bacteroidia; order Chitinophagales; family UBA10324; genus JACCZZ01. Next base: position 24,964 of record CAZGBP010000045.1, on the reverse strand, counting down.
CCGGGTTATCCGACATATGTATTTGATCCGGAAAACCCTGACGGCTACCAGCAATATCTCGACAGCATAACAAGCTTCCTCACCGGCTATACTTCACTCATTGACTCCCTGCACAACAATGCGGAGAACTATGCAAACAATGAAAGTGTGAGTCCGGGCCAGCATGCTTTTTATTTACCGGGAACAGCGGCGTTTGACTCGGCATTCAACTACATCACCACGCATGAATCCTATTCGGAAGGCGGCTCTAAGTTTTACGACAAGTCGGCATTGTACCACCTTCATGGCGAATACAAATTCACCCCGCGATTCATGGATATCGTAGTAGGTGCCAACTACAGGATGTACCGGCCCAATTCGCATGGCACCATTTTCAGTGATACCAATGATGTAAAAATCACCAACTCGGAGTTTGGTGTGTATGGCGGTTTGGAAAAACGATTTCTCGACAGCCTCCTGAAGATCAATGCCACCCTGCGGGTAGATAAGAATGAAAATTTCGATGTGCTGCTTTCTCCTGCAGTTTCCGCCGTATACACATTGAACAAAAGCAGTTTCAGGGCCAGTTTTTCTTCCGCCATCCGCAACCCGACGCTGGCCGACCAGTACCTTTATTACAATGTAGGACGGGCCATACTGGTAGGTAACCTGAATGGATTTGATTCGCTGGTGGCCATACCTTCGCTGCTCGACTTCATCAATACACAGAAGTACGATACACTCGATTTCTTCAATGTAAAACCATTGCGCCCGGAGCAGGTGAAAAGTATAGAGGTAGGGTACCGTGCTTCACTTTTCCAGCGATTGTTTGTCGATATGAGTTATTACTACAGCTGGTACCGTTACTTTATCGGGTACAAGCTGGGAGCAGTGATTGACTATAACGAGATATTCAACCGCCTCAACGGTTTCCAGGTATATCGAGTGGCATCCAATACGGAAGATCAGGTGACGACCAATGGATTTTCTCTTGGTTTGAATTATTACTTCAAGGAATATTATTCCATCAATGGGAACTACTCCTATAACAAACTGAACAGGCAGGGTTCAACCGACCCCATCATACCTGCTTTCAACACACCGGAAAATAAATTCAATATCGGCATCAGCGGCCGTGACATTACCATTGATATGGGATTCCTCAACGCCATCTGGGATAAGCTGCCTGTCATTCCATTCAACAACTATGGTTTCAGCATCAACTACAAATGGGTACAAGGATTTTTGTATGAAGGCTCCCCGCAGTTTACCGGCGAAGTACCTACCTATGGAAAGGTGGATGTGCAGGTGAATAAGGAGTTCCCGCAGATTGACCTTACCGTTAAAGTAGGCGCTTCCAACCTGTTGAACAATGAGAAGTTTGAAGTGTATGGCGGGCCTTATGTGGGCAGGCTGGCCTATGTGCAGGTGTTGTTTGACATAGGAGGTAAGTGATGAAAGTTAAGAGCAGCTTACTCCCGGTCACCCTGCCTTATTTTTAGTTTTAGAAATTAAAGCGGAAAACATTTTTTGTGTTTTTTGCAACTGCATCAGGTATTGCATGACCCTGAAACCATCAGATGAACTGCTATCGAAAAACGGTGCACCCGCAGGCAGGATGATTGTGGTTGACACCACTGTTGAAATGCGTTTTACCTGAAAGAAAAGATGCCGGTTAAATAAATGAAAGCGGTCCTTTGCACAAAATATGGTCCCCCGGAAGTGTTGCAACTCCGTGATATACCCAGGCCGGTTCCATTGCCGGATGAAGTGCTGATAAAGATTCGTGCAACGAGTGTTACTGCTGCAGATTTCAGGGTACGAAGCTTCACCATTCCGCCATCGTTCTGGTTGCCTGCAAGACTGATGCTGGGTATTCGCAAACCCAGGAGGCCGGTACTCGGAGTTGAGTTAGCCGGAGAGGTGGAAGACGTTGGCAAAGCGGTAAAGCGGTTCAAACCGGGAGACCAGGTTTTTGCGGCTACGCTGATGAGAATGGGTGCCTATGCTGCATATTGTTGTCTTCCTGAAACAGGTCCGATTGCGATCAAGCCAAAAAACATTTCGTGGGAAGAAGCGGCTGTGTTACCGGTAGGCGGGCGCACTGCGTTGCACTATCTTCGAAAAGCCGCAATCAGGAATGGACAAAAAGTTTTAGTCTATGGTGCGTCGGGCAGTGTTGGAACTTATACCGTACAACTGGCAAAGTATTTCGGTGCAGAGGTTACCGGTGTTTGCAGCAGTTCGAATATTGCGATGGTTAAGTCGCTGGGCGCAGATAAAGTGATTGACTATACGCAGCCGGATTTCACCGGCAGGCTGGAAGAGTACGATGTGATATTTCTGGCAGTAGATAAATGCCCGTTTTCAATCTGTAATAAGGCATTGAAAAAAGAAGGTGTGTACCTGAATGTTACCGCACCGTTAAAGAGTTTGCAGATGATATGGGTCTCCCTGTTTAGCAAGAAAAAAATAACAGTTGGTGAAAACTCCAGGGAGACGGCCGAAGACCTATACTTTTTGATTAAGCTGGTCGAACACGGTATTCTTAAACCTATGATAGACAGCGTTTATCCATTAGAGCAGATAGTTGAAGCACATCGTTACGTTGACCTCGGGCATAAAAAAGGAAATGTCGCTATTACCGTGTAGAGCCGGTGGCACATGACAAACCAAAATTTGTAGTTGAGAAAATTTGGTACTGCACTGATTAAAATCGCCATCTTCACCATGAATAAACAGGCAGCTTACAATCCCATATGATAACATCAATTATAGGGGATGCTCCATGAAAGAAAGAAAACTACGTCAGCTTGCGGCTATTATGTTCACTGACATTGTCGGCTACACGGCTTTAATGCAGGAGAATGAAATAGTCGCGGCAAAGGCCAGGGAAAGGCACCGAGAGGTGTTTGAACAGCAACACAAGGTATATCATGGCGAAATCATACAATACTATGGTGATGGTACGCTCAGTGTATTCAAGAGTGCCATTGATGCGGCAGCCTGTGCGATTGACATTCAAAAACAGATCTCAAAAGGAGCGCCTGTTCCGTTACGGATCGGACTTCATCTGGGCGATATTGTTTTTGACAAAAGTGAAGTATATGGCGACGGGGTAAATGTTGCCGCCCGTATTCAAAATCTTGCTGTGGCAGGCGCTGTTTTTATTTCAGCAAAATTGAATGAAGAGCTCCGGAATCATCCGGATATCACCACAACATCATTAGGCCGTTTTGAACTAAAAAACGTAAGCCGGCCGGTTGAAGTGTTTGCCATTACCAATCCGGGGCTGGTGGTACCGGCATCTGATAGCCTGCATGGAAATCAGCCATCAGCCGAAAAAACCATCGCAGTGCTTCCCTTCTTGAATATGAGTGCGGATGCATCAAATGAATATTTCAGCGACGGGATTACGGAAGAGATCATTAATGCCCTATCGAAGATCAATAGCCTGAAAGTGACCTCACGTACTTCATGTTTTTTCTTTAAAAACAAAAATATTCCAATAAGGCAGATTGGTAAGGAACTGAATGTGACAACCATTCTGGAAGGAAGCGTGCGGCTATCAGGCAATATGATCAGGATCACGGCGCAATTGATACAGGCGGAAGATGATTTTCATTTCTGGTCGGAGACCTGGGACCGGAAGCTGGAAGATATTTTTGAGATTCAGGATGAAATCAGCCTTTTGATTGCCGATAAGCTGCGAGAGCAGTTCGGGCACTTTGAAATACAGGAACACCTGGTCGAAAAGCAGACCGACAATTTAAGTACCTATGAATATTATCTGAAAGCCCGGTTTCATGCACAAAGGTGGAACCCGGAAGATTTGCGTATTGCCATTTCACTCTATGAGCAGGCGCTGGCACTGGATCCGAAACATACGGAATCCTATCTCGGCCTTGCTGACTGTTATGGATTTATGGCTACAACGGGATTCATGCCTTTTGAAGCAGCCTGGGGCAAGACGGCACAACTGATAAATCAGGCTTTTGATTTAAATGACCGTTTGCCGGGGGTGCATTTTCAACTGGCCAACCTTGCTTTTTTCACTGCCTGCGATTACCGCGAAGCATTCAGGCAAACGAAAACCGCCATTGCGTTAAAACCAAATTATGTAGAGGCGCAGCAATTCATGTCCTTCTTTTACATTATTGCCGGAGAAAAACAGAAGGCAGCGGAGCACCTGGAAATTGCTTTGCGCATCGATCCATTGTCGCCGGAAACACTTTTTTTCAGTGCTTACTTCGAATATATGTCAGAGCATTATGCACTCGCCATAGAAAAGCTGAACAGTTGCCTGCAACGGAATCCAAAGAACCTGCCCGCATATACGGTGAAATGTTATTGCATGTTAAAGCTTGGGCGGAGCAAGGAAATGATGCAGTATCTTAAAACCATTCCGCCGGATATAATTGCACCCGGCTACCTGACAGGTTTGACAGGCCTTGCGGTTGCCATACAGGGAGATACTATAAAGGCGGCCGAATACCTGAAGCAGATTGAAGGTCATGCCAAGGGCCCGGATGGTTTCCGCTCACACTCATACCTGTTTCTGATGTATGCGTTAACCGGTCAAAAGGACAAAGCATTTGAATGGATACGTGAAGCCATAGCCATGAAATCTTCGCTGCTCCTTTTTCATTTTGCGGATCCGCTTGTTAATGCTATCAAAGATGATCCGAGGTATGCTGCATTTCATAAGATTATTTACCGCACAGATAGAGAGAAGAAGCGCAGGGAAAAGCTGAAAGACGTGATGAAAGCGGATGAAGTTTCCGTTTATTCGGCACGGCTGCGTAAGCTATTAAATGAAAAAAAACCATACCTCAATCCGGATTTGTCATTACGGTCACTGGCGGAGCAGATGGGTGTGCCTCCCGGTAAGCTTTCCTGGATGCTCAATGAGCGATTTGGAAAAAATTTTACGGAGTTCATCAATCAGTACAGGGTGGAGGCATTCAGAACGTTATCAATGAATGATGAAAATCCAAAAAGTAAGCTGGCACAGCTGATCGGAAAAAGCGGATTCAAATCTAAGGCAGCCTTCAATACTTATTTTAAGAAGGAAATGGGGCAGCGTATCGATCAGTACCTCAGCAAATTGAAAGAGCGCCGGTGATAACTGTGTGCAGCAAAATTCCGGTTATGGCAATAAACAGGTGATGTTCAAATTAGTCATCCTGAAAAGGTATTCGGCAAAAGATGGTTACAATTGGATAATGTGCGTATGATGCACGAATGTGCTATTTCCCCATCCACACTTTAAATTCAACTGCGCTTTCGCGGCTAATGATTACCTCTTTTTCTGTTTTGGGTTTCAGTTCCAGTTTCAGTTTCCCGCTGAAATAGCTGTGAATAGCTGCAATGGATTTGATATGCACGATAAAGGAACGGTTTACGCGCCTGAATTCAGCGGGGTCAAGCATTTGCCCGATTTCGTCCAGCCTGTAATCGGCAAGGTATTGCCGGTTATCCCAGGTTCTGAAAAAAGTGAGCCGGTCTTCGGCCCAAAAGAAAGCGATTTCAGTAGTGTCTATTGATGTAAATTTTTGTCCCTGCTTTACCAGGAATCGTTTGCGGTAATTGTTGCTTTGCCCTTGCAACTGCGCCACAAGTTTATCTATACGGAAACCTTTCGAATCATACAGGCCTTTAAGTTGTTTCAGTTTTTCAAGAGCCTGTATCAATTCCTCTTTCTTAACCGGCTTCAATAAATAGTCAATGCTGTTTACTTTAAAAGCTTTTAAAGCGTATTCATCATACGAGGTGGTAAATATGACCGGTGCCTCTACCGTCACCTGTTTGAAAATTTCAAAGCACTGTCCATCGGACAGTTCAATATCCATCATAATCAGGTCGGGCTTCTTATGCTCCTGCAGCCATTTCACGGAAGCCTGAATACTTTTGCAAATGCCGATGATGGTATGGCTCTTGTCAATTTCAAGCAACATATTCATGAGCCGTTCCGCACCCAGTTTTTCATCTTCGATAATCAGTATATCCATCGTTTGTTAGGGTATTAATGAAAGGGTTACTACAAATTCAGTGTCAGATTCCTTCACATCTACCGTGTTCGTCCCGAGCAACTCGTACCTGGCGATAATATTCTTTAGTCCAAGTTTATTGGAAAAGACGATCCCTTTTTTCTTCTGCAGGTTATTCCTTACATGCAGCCTGTTTCCATCACCGGTTTCAATAATGATGGTGAGCGGATTTTCTTCGGATACTTCATTGTGTTTTACTGCATTTTCCACCAGTAGCTGTAAGGTGAGTGAAGGCAGCTTGCAGTTTAGAAGTCTGTCATCAGCATGTATCATTATGCGCAGGCCATCATCGAAGCGGGTCTTCAGCATGCTGCCATACGAGCGGATAAAGCGGAGTTCGTCCGACAGCGTACTCATTTCATTCTCATTCGAGCGCAGGAGGTACCGGTAAACGGCAGACATCTCATCCACGAACTGTTCTGCACGAAGAGGATTCTTACTGATCAGGGCACTGAGTGAGTTGAGACTGTTAAAAAGAAAGTGTGGGCTCACCTGGGCTTTCAGCATCTCATAGCTGTTCTGCAGTTGCAGTTTTTCAAGCGCTTCTTTATGTGCCAGCAGGCGGGCATTGATTTCTGCACGGTACAGCACTTCAAAGAGCGCAAATATCACCACCGACAACATTACAGAGATCAATACCTGGTAAGCCCAATTGATGCTGACTTTTTCCAGGGTTTTATATGAAAGGTATTGCATCAGCACGTCGGTAAAGACCAGGATGATGAGCGAAGTGCTGAACACAGCTACTGATGACCACAACAATCTTTTTTGGAAATCCGATTCGGCCGGGTATCGTCGCTGCGTGGCTGCAATAATAAGCTGATCAAGATGAAACAGGAGGCTCCACATTCCAGTCACAAGTAACAGTATAAGTGTGAATGGCAACGGCAGGTAGTTGAAATTTCTTTCTATCTGCAGGTTGATTGCGGTAAACAGGACAACCAGGAAAATCTTGATGTAAAGTGGTTTAATCTTAGCGGTCATTTCGCTTATTCTAAAATTTCGTCGATCACCTTCTTATAGTTTCCTCCTCCAAAGTTCGAGAAGATCACGATGGCTGTTTCGTCTTCGGGAAAACAGATCAGGTTGGCATCCACTCCCAGCGAACTTCCGTTTTTTCCATACCCGTTGTGGCCTTCTTCCGTAACCCAGCTTTCTATTCCAAGTCCATAGCCGCAGGTTGTAGTTTTCATTTCTGCAAGTGATGCCTCCGACAAGAGTTGATTCGTGAACAGGGCTTCACCAAATTTCAGCAGGTCGGCGGCTGTGCTGATGATTCCGGCAGCAGGGTCACCATCACTGTCAGCCCTGTCCCATTGCGATACGTCCATCAATTTATTTCCGCTGAAGTTGTAACCGCGTGAAACATTGCTATCGTCCCTTTTTTCAAGATACGTTTGGTGCATTAACAGGGGCTGAAAGATAATCTCTTCCATACTTTGCTGCAGTGATTGGCCGGTAATTTTTTCGATGATCTGCTGTAGCAACCAGTACCCTGCATTGCTGTAGTAGCATCCGTCACCCGGCTGATTTTTCAGCTCTTCACCATAAATGTAATTTTCAAGCCGCTCAGCGGCATCCATGCTTCCGATATCGTCCGGATCATTGATGAGTGAAGTCTGATAGTGAACATCATCATCGGTCGGTTGCTTTAATCCGCTGGTATGATTAAGGAGCTGCCGAATAGTGATGGAACCGGCTTGCGGAATATTTCCTTCCATCTCTGGTAATACGCTGGTAAGTGTGGTTTCAAGTGTAAGACTGCCTTCCTCTACGAGCTTCATCACCACCACTGCTGTAAACATCTTGGTGACACTTCCGGTGCGGAACGGCGTGCACGTAGTCATGAAGGTTCCGGTTTCAATGTTACTCATTCCATAACTGCCAACCCAGGTTGGTTCATTCCATTTCTTTATGCCCAGGATACTGCCGGGTGCCTGGTTGGCAACTACATAACTGTTGAGAAATACGGAGTATAAACTATCCTGCGGATGGGATGCATACGACTCTTCACAGAAGCTTACAGGCTGCGGTATTTCTTGCTTTGTACAGGATGTTAAAAAAAGGCCCGCGAAAAAAAGTGCGTTTAGCAGATTGGCTTTCATGTTTTATTGTTTTATTTTTCTTTAATCAGGTAGTATTTTATTCCCAGTCCGGCAAATTGATGTGGCAGCACAGCAGACCGGGAGTTGATGAAAGGAGTTTCCAGGGCGTAACTGTAGGTGAGGAATGGAGCGATGTTGTTAATACGGTAGTACAGGGCTACGCTGCTTTTCACCATAAACTTATTCTGCAGCCGCGAGGCCGTCTCATACTTGCCGTCTTGCTGATGATAAAGTGGCATATAAGCATAGTACAAAACATAGCCTGGCCCTACGCTGAAATCAGCCTGAACATTTTTCCAGATACCTCTCACCCCAAATTCGGAGTAGAGCATTCCGGATGTTCCGAGTTTTTCATGGGTATAAAAACCCAGTTCGGCTGTCTGAAATAATTGAAAGTGTTCTTGCCGTTTGTAATAAAATTCCGTGCCGGCAGCAGCGCTTAAATTCCAGTCGCTGAACAGGTAGCGGAATGCCGGCATGCTTACCCGCTCATTCAGCAGGCTGAGTTTTATGGGAATCTCCTGATGGACTGCTTTTGTTTGTGCCTTAAGCAGGAAAGATGTTGCGGCTGCAAACAGTACGGTAAATAAGATGGTTTTCATTGCTGCTCTTTTGTAACATCAAAGTTGCAGCGGTTTTTAGCGTACAAAAACCGGTTTTTACATGAACCTGCAGAACAGCCGTATGAATCGTGATTTTGGTTACATGAAGTTGATTTTGGGGATCTGAGTTTTCAAAGGCGTCCTTCAATGCCAATCATAAAAAGGATAATACGACAGCGTGTGGATGAATACATAAGCAAATTGCAGGAGCACTCGTAATACAACTTCACTGCAAATGACAATTCCAGAATCTGTTTTTCAGCTTTAACACAAGTAGTATTATTTTCCCTGAAGCATTTTTCTGATCTTTTGCATACCGGCAGTATTGATACCTCTTCTTTGAACTTCATCAAGATCGGCAAGGAAAGCTTCTCTGAATGTTCTTTTTGAATCTAATCTCTGGTCAGCGTATTGCTTGTAGATGAGTTCGGCATCAGTATATCTTTCCTGCAACAGGATTGACAATGCAAGATTGGTGTTAATCCAGGTTGCAGATCCATCCTTTAGGCCTTTTCGTGCATATAACTCTGCTTCGGTAAACTGCCCATTAAGAATCAGGTACCACGATAGATTCCCGTAAGAATTATTCAATTGCTGTGAGGAAACAACAGGTATCGGATCAGCGATCAGTTTTTCATATCCAATAACAACCTTTTGCTGCATGCGCAGTTGTTCACTCGCAGATGATAATTCCGGAACTGCTTTATTCATTCTAAGGATGCTATTGTATTCCAGGATGCTGCTTGTAAGAGCTGACTTAAAATAAATTTTGAGGTTCTCACATATACCCAGATCCATCTGAACACTTTTAATCGGAGGGGAACTGTTCAATACTTTCAGTGCTTCAGCTACATACTGACTGCCTGCCTTTCTTAATTCATCACTATAAGATACTTCCAGCTTTGACTTGCATAATAGTGCAAGCCCTGTATAACTGCTTCCCAAGTCAGCACTAAATCTATTCATCTCTCTTTTTACCAGTGCCTTCTGAATCTCAATGGCCCGTTTGTAATCAGCTTCCGATCCGGCAAAATTGCCCAATTCTCTTTTCGCATTTCCTGCTCTTGAAATCAATACAGCCAGCAGCGGCTCATTTGCCTCCGGCTTGAAACTCACCACAAATTCCTGTAGGGCAATTGCCCGTTCAAAATCCTGAAGTGCTGCATTAAAATCGCCGTAACCCATCTCAATATTTCCCAGGTTACCATACATCATCGCCAATAATGGGTTGAAGGCATCAGGATCAGATTTAGCAAGTTTATCCTGTATAATAATGGCGCGATGAAGAAAAATTAATGCTGAATCAAAATCCATTTCATCGGAATAAACGGTGGAAAGGTTCATGAGCCTTATTGCCAAATCCGGATTATAAGCATCAGGATTCTCTATGACAAGTTGTTCCTCTATTCTCAGGGCTTTGATGTGCATTGATTTGGCGGCCTCTATCTTGCCTGTTGCTGAATAAACATTTCCAAGGTTGCTAAGAAGAACAGCATAAAATGGATTCTGCATCTTCCGCTCTTCTTCCGGAAGCGATACAATAATATTCAAAGCTGCTTTGTAGTACTCTTCCGCTGCATCGAAATCATAAGTCTCTTTGTACACATTCGCGATATTACCCATTATCATGGCGGACCTCACTGAAGTATGCGGTGCATTACTTTGATCGTATTTGCCGAGGATCTTCAGCGCACTGAGGTAACTGGTTTCTGCTTCTTTATAACGGTGACTATGGAAATAAGTACTGCCGAGATCGTTTAATACATCCACGACAGCAAAATCATATACAGGTGGATTGATTTTAGCAAACCTGGTGAAAAGATTCATTGCTTGCTTCAGATTACTTTCAGCATTCGTAAAATCATTTGACTTAAGATTGGCAGAGCCGAGCAGGAGGAAGGCATTTGCGCGGCCATAATCTGTTTTGCTGTTTCTCAACATCATGTTATACCACTTATTCGCCTTATCAAATTTGTTTTGCTGAAGAAAGAAATTGCCGCATTTTTTCAGATTCTCATATTGTGTGGTATCGGCCATCGCTCCCGCTTTGTATCCTTCCTCCGCTTTTTCAAAATCCAGGTTCAGTGCATAAAGGTCGCTCTGAAACATCAGTTTGTCGATTTGCTGATTGATAATACTGTCCGCTTTAGCAACTGCAGGATTAGTTGAATCACCCTTTGCTATCCAATCCTGTTTTTCTTTTTTCGCCTTAGCAATAGCTTCGGTTGAATTTACCCCTTCCAGTGTGCTTATGGCACTCTGTGATTTTCCCTGTTCAAATTGTTCAATAGACTTACGCTGTACCATTGATACTTCATCCAGGTTCAGACGTGCGAACTCGTCAGAAAGTACATTCAATTGTCTGATTGCAGCGTCGCGCTCGGCCTCGAGTTTTTTAACTTTCATTTCGTAATCGGCATTCTGTTTACTGAGTGCTGCATTTTTAGATGCGAAAGTTGCTTCAATATTTTTCTGGCTGATTTGGTAAAAAGCGATCTTACTCTGCGCTAGTCGTTCGGCCGGGCACATGTAAATTTTTAGCAATTGTTTGTCGGCATTGTCAGGAATTCTTGCTACCAGTGCATCTTCATTCACAACCACCCAGTTAGGGTAATCTACCACTATTGCGACATCATATCCCGGAAGCACTTTGTAAAACTGAAGGAGGAATCCGCCACCATTATCTGTAACTGTAGCATTGGCGAACTCCGCTTTCACCTGCACTTGTTGCAGCGGTTTATTACCACTACTCTGTTCTGTGATCGTACCCCGTATTCGGGTATTGGTGCTTTGGCTTAGACATACTTGGGAGACAAGCAGAAGAAGTAAGCAGGTCGGATTCATCTGTTATTTCTGAAGGGTCATAACTATTGAAACATGCTGTCGTGTGGCTGGGTATACCTTATCCTCCCAGATCTTATAGCCCGGTTTGTAAGCGGTAAGCCTTTGCTCTTCCTGCTGCTCTGACGGCGGAATAGTGATGGAGAAGCTGCCATCGGCATCCGTTTCATCAAATGTGTTGTTGATACTTACTCTTACTCCTTGAAGAAAATTATTGCTGTTATCACGAATAGATCCACTCACACAGCATAAGCTGTTATCACGGCGGATGATCAATTGTGCACTCTTTCCTTCCAATTTCAATTCAGTAACATTCCTGGCGTTTGCGAATTGCCAACCATCCGCTTCTAATTGCACTCTTGCTGTTTTCCCCAACATGTCAAAAGGCAGCCGCTTAAAGCTTGCGCTGCCTTCCATGTCTATCACTTCCTCCCGCTTATCATTTTCCACAAGCAGTATGAGCTTACCGGTACTTTTTAATGGATTTACTCCGGTACTGTCTTCCAGAAAAAAGGTGAAATCTACCGGCTCATTGCATTTGTCTTCTGTATTTATCAGTGTTGGATTAAATAAATAAGTAAAGGCGAACACTGCAATAGCACCTCCAGCAGAAACAACTGTTTTATACTTGAAAGAAAAGAATCCCGGTATCACCGCTGCAAACCCTGCGATTGCAATGGACAATACGATCCTGAATACCACAAACTGCGAACTGGTTGGACATGGAAAGAAAATTACCAGCAATAAGATGATAACAATAAAAATGATACCTGCAATTGATGGGTAGAGGAAGTTCTTCTTGCTTGCCGGGTTAGTTGTATGCAGGTTTGATGGTGACATGGATCAAACGCGTTTTTGTAAGCAATGAAGAGAATGTTCTTGCAAAATATGAAATCACATGCAGAAGAACAAGTATAGTAATAAAGGTGATGGATTTTTGCCGGTATCCTGTATTGCAATTAGGAGGATTTTGCTGCCGACACCAGTAAATTTACTGTACCGATTTTTCCAGACTGCCAAGATGGGTATGCTTAAAACTGTCGGCATATTTTAATCCATAGCCCCAGATGCGATCAAAGGAAGCATGTGCGAATAAGAGGATGCCGATGGTCATCAGCACTTCAGCATGCAGGTAGTATCCGTAAGCAGCCAGCAGGATGGCAATGCCTTTATGATGAAACAGGTTATAGGTGAAGGCACCTGTTTTTGTATTAACCAGGTAGCCTGACATGCCAATATCGGGCGTAAAGAACAGAATAATCCATAGCCACAGCGGCAATCCAAGATTATGTTCACTGAGCAGGTAGATGGCCGGTATGGTCATGGCAGCTTCTTCTAATTTTAGTATGTTCTTCATCGGGAAAAATTTATATCAAATGCAAAACTGGCGCATCTCCGAATAATAACCTAAGTTGGGAAAATGCACACGAAGATGTAGAAAGTTTAGTTTTGGAGTTCCTAAGCATATAAGGAAAAGGTGGCGGACACCACTGCGCACAGAGCAGAAATCAAAGTATATGAAAAGTGGCAGGTTGTTATGGAACGGCTGACTTTTGGTTCCGGTGTCTAAAACTACCAAACGTGGTTGGTATGTTGATTCATTTTAAAAAAGCAGCAGTATGAAGCACAAGAATTTACAAACAGAGATAGATGCCAGTTACTTATACGGGAAACTTGCCGATCATGAAACGGATGCAACCATAGCGGAAGTTTTCAGGCAAATGAGTGATATTGAAAACGGTCATGCAGCTGCTTTTGCCAAAAAGGAAAATATAAGTCCTGAGTATTTGCCAAAGCCCTCCTGGAGGGCCAGGACATTAGACTTTATCGGCAGCATTTTCGGGTATGATTATGTATTGGGCGTGCTGATGGATACTGAGAAAAGTATTTCCAGCGCCCTGGTAAGTGCCAGGAAGAAGAATAAGCAGGAAGTGACTGGAGCTGAATTTATGCATGTATCTATTCTTCGTACTATCCTCGAGCGGGAAAAAAAGGTTACGGGAGCGCAGCTTTCTAAATTTGAAAGCAGGCACCGTTCTGTTGGCGGCAATGCTATTCGTGCAGCTGTATTGGGTGGCAATGACGGACTGGTATCCAATTTCAGCCTGATCATGGGTGTAGCTGGAGCCACATCCGGCCAGGAAGGGGTCTTGCTGGCAGGAGTTGCCGGCTTACTTGCAGGCGCATTGTCTATGTCGCTCGGGGAATGGATCTCTGTTAAAAGTTCGCAGGAGCTCTATGAAAACCAAATGCAGATTGAGATGGAAGAGTTGGAAACCAACCCGGAAGGGGAGATGCGGGAGTTGGCCCTGATCTACCGTGCCAAGGGCATTCCCGAAGCACAAGCCACGCAGATGGCAGCGGAAATTATGAAGGATAAGGACCGCGCACATGAAGTGTTGGTGAAAGAAGAACTTGGCATCAATGCGGAAGATCTGAAAGGTTCTGCTATTGAAGCGGCAGTGTATTCGTTTATTCTTTTTGCATTGGGTGCAATCATACCGGTGTTGCCCTTTATGTTTACGAGTGGTACAAAAGCTATTTTGATCAGCGTGCTGCTCAGTGCCGCCGGTTTGTTTTTGATAGGTGCTGCCATCACCTTGTTTACCGGAAAAAATGTCTGGTATTCCGGGCTAAGGCAGGTTATTTTTGGAGTGGGCGCTGCAGCAATAACCTTTGGTATCGGCAAGTTATTGGGTGTTTCATTAGCATAAAAATGGATAAGGCCGGCATAGCATTAACCACGTCTTTCTTTTGTATTGGTTTTGAATTATTGATCATTTCCTGCCAAAAAGCATTTTAAAGTCTTTATCATTATAAGTATGGTTCCTACAATTTTTACCAAGCTATTTGAATTTTTTTTATCGTTTATTTCTGTTGAAAAAATATAAAAACTATTCTCTCCCATATTCTAATTTTGAAGCGATGAATTACCTGGATGAATTGAATGAGGTACAGCGGCAGGCTGTGATGGCTACGGAAGGACCTGTGATGATTGTTGCCGGCCCGGGTTCCGGCAAAACCCGCGTGCTCACCTATCGCATCGCTTACCTGATGGGATTACAGGTAGATCCTTTTCGCATATTGGCACTCACCTTCACCAATAAAGCCGCGGCGGCCATGCGCGAACGGATTGAAAAAATAATGGGCAGTGAGGCGCGTAACCTGTACATCGGTACCTTTCACTCAGTATTTGCCCGCATATTAAGGTATGAAGCCGGCAGGTTGGGGTATCCTGCCAACTTCACCATTTATGATACCGATGACTCAAAAGGCCTTCTGAAGTCCATCATCAAAGAACAGGGCCTGAATGATTCACTGTATAAGCCGAATATTGTTCTTAACCGAATTTCGGCAGCAAAGAATAGTTTGATCAGCCCGCAGCAATACCAGCAGGATATAAATGTAATGGCTGATGATGCGGCAGCCGGAAGGCCAAAAATCGGATTGCTGTATGAGCAGTATGCCAAACGTTGTTTTATGGCCGGCGCCATGGATTTCGACGACCTTCTCTATAAGATGTATTACCTGCTCGATAAGTTTCCTGACGTGTTGCATAAATACCAGCAGCGATTCAGGTATATCATGATTGATGAGTTTCAGGATACGAATGGAGCACAGTATGCTATCGTGAAAAAACTCGGTGATGTGCATCAGAATGTATGCGTAGTGGGTGATGATGCACAGAGCATCTATTCCTTTCGCGGTGCAACGATTGCCAACATCCTGAATTTTGAAAAGGATTATCCTGAATTGCAGGTTTTTAAACTCGAACAAAATTACCGGTCCACCAAGCATATTGTGCATGCTGCAAACAAGGTGATCGGTAACAATAAGATGCAGATTACGAAAGAGATCTGGACGGATAATCACATCGGAGAAAAGATTAAGCTGGTGAAAGCCGGAAGTGATAACGATGAAGGTAAGCTGGTGGCAGACAGCATTTTTGAGGAGAAGATGCGCCATCAGCGGATGAATAAGGACTTCGTGATCCTGTACCGCACCCATTCGCAGTCACGTGCATTTGAAGAGGCTTTGCGGCGGATCAATATTCCATATGTTGTATATGGCGGCATATCCTTCTACCAGCGCAAAGAAATCAAAGACCTCGTAGCCTATTTAAGGCTGACCGTTAATCATTTTGACGAAGAATCCTTGAAGCGGATTGTGAACTATCCCACGCGCGGTATCGGTCAGACTACCATTGAAAAATGCCTGCTGGTTGCCAATGAAAAAGGGATGCGTTTATGGGAAGTACTGGAACAGTATAATGAGTTGATGCCGGGTAACCGCGCTGCGAATGCCATCAGCGATTTTGTTTCGAAGATCAAGACTTTTGCATTGATGCTGAAGACCCACAATGCATACGATCTGGCATCACATATTGCCAAATCTTCCGGTCTGCTGAATGAATTATACAACGATAAAACAATTGAAGGGCTGAGCCGCTATGAGAACATACAGGGTTTGTTGAATGGTATTAAAGAGTTTACCGAACGCGCACCCTTTGAAGAAGGCAAAGATCCAATTGAGCAGGAATGGGTGACCATTGACGGCGAAATTCTGAATGAAAAAAGCCTTGATAAAAGCCTCGGTGCCTACCTGCAGGAAATTACCCTGCTTACCGATGCCGATAAGGATAGTGGCAGCGAAGACCGGGTCAAACTCATGACCATTCACTCTGCGAAAGGACTGGAGTTTGCCTGTGTGTATGTAGTAGGGCTGGAAGAAAATCTTTTCCCCAATCAGATGTCGATGGGCAGCCGGGATGAGCTGGAAGAAGAACGCAGGTTGTTTTATGTGGCCATCACCCGTGCAGAACAGAAGCTCACGTTAACCTTTGCTACATCAAGATACCGCTTCGGTAACCTTACCTTTTCGGAACCAAGCCGGTTTATTGATGAGATTGATCAACGGCTTATTGAAAAGCAATTTTCTCATCGTGATATGAACGCCTCTTCACGTGAGGAGAAATTCAGCAAGGTTACCGTGCCGGTTATAAAGGCGCCACAATATGTTCACAAAACGGCGAGCGACTTTGTAGCGGTTGACTTCAATCAGATCCAGGCCGGTATGGATGTGGAACACCAACGGTTTGGCATTGGTAAGGTTTTACAGCTGGAAGGCAATTCAAAAGATAAAATGGCTACTATATTCTTTCAGAACAATGTGGGGCAAAAGAAGATTATGCTCCGGTATGCCAAGCTGCGCATTGTAAAAAGTGATATGATGCAGGAGCATCCCTGAGCAGGCCTTTTCAGCCTAATTGCCGCATATTTGGTCATTACAAAAAATTAAAATTTCTTTACAGTAGATTTTAAATCATTGTCTGCTGAAATTCTGTTGCCCCATTCATAGTATCCATCCAATAACCCCCCCAATCAAAATTTAAAAATCCATGAGAAAGACACATTTACTTTTTGCTTTGCTGGCAGCCTTCATCTTGCAGGGCCTGGCCACCAGCACCTTGCAGGCACAGTCAATCACGAAAAGACCGATTGCCGAGCAACTTACCAACGTTAAAAACAGCGGTATTGCTTTCAACCCGGTTAGCTTGTTTACCGTTAATGCGAACCGCTCCGCCCTTTTGCAGGCCGATATCAAGCGCTCCGTAGCGGTTACGCTTGATATGAATAAACTGAGTGCCGTGGTGGCTGCTAATGAAGATGCCATGTTGTTCAGTTTTCCGTATGATGGCAAAACCATTTCCCTGGAACTTTACAAAGTGAACATCCTGACAGATGATTTTACGGTAATTACCGATCAGTCTAACGGGCAGGCAGTTCCCTATACTCCCGGAGTTTATTACCGTGGTATGGTCAATGGCGATGAGAACTCCGTAGCAGCCCTCAGTTTCTTCGAAGGCGAAATGATGGGTGTAGTATCATCTGATGAATTCCTGAATCTTAACATCGGCAAGAGTACCGCCGTTGGTGCCAAAGCCGATGATTATGTTATTTATTCCGACAACTATATTCCCTTGCAAAGCCCCGGCTGTGCTACTCCGGAAAATCCGGAATATGCAGAGCTGATGAAAGAATATGCTGCGAACAGCGGGGCCGTTAGAACCGTAAAATGTGTGAAGATCTACTATGAGATGGATAACAACCTGTACATCAACAGCGGAAGCACCACCACCGGTGCTACCAACTGGATGACTGCCGTGCATAACAATGTAGCTACCCTCTTTACCAATGATGCGATCACCACTTCCCTGTCGCAGGTTTTTGTGTGGACTACCGGTGATCCTTACAATGGAACCAGTTCCTCTTCGCAACTCAGCAAGTTTAAAACCAACCGCCCGACTTTCAATGGAGACCTCGGACAATTGGTAGGAATTGATCCGGGTGGCTTAGGCGGGGTCGCTTCTACCATTAATGGCATGTGTTCCTCCAGCAATAAATACTGCTATTCTGATGTAGACTATTCCTACAATAATGTACCTACCTATTCCTGGACCATCATGGTCTGCACGCATGAGTTAGGCCATTTAATGGGTTCTGCACACACGCAAAATTGCGGTTGGCCCGGTGGCGCTATTGACAATTGTTATACGACAGAAGGAGGTTGTTCTCCCGGCCCGGCCCCAATTGGTGGCGGAACCATCATGAGCTATTGCCACCTGACCGGCTATGGCATCAATTTTAACAAGGGTTTCGGCCCGCTGCCGGCCGGTGCTATTCAGGGAGCTGTTGATGCGGCAAATTGTCTTTCAACTTCCTGTGCCGGAACTTGTGTAACCCCAACAGGTCTCAGTGCAACCTCCATTACCAATACGACGGCTACGCTCAACTGGGGAACGGCTTCCGGTGCAAATAGCTATAACATACAATACCGCAAGACCGGAACTACAACCTGGACAACTACTACTTCGTCCACCACTTCAAAGGCGGTAACCGGTTTAACACAGGGCACACAGTATGAATTTCAGGTGCAGAGTGTTTGTACCTCCACTTCAAGTGCCTACTCAGCCTCTTTCAATTTTACAACTACCAGCCCGGCCTGCACCGATATTTACGAATCCAATAACACCAAGAACACAGCATCACCCATTGCAGTAGGTGGAAATATTTTTGGACTGATCAATGTGGTTGGCGATGTAGATTTCTACAGTTTTTCAAATACAGTGAGTCAGCCCAATATGAACCTGAACCTGACCACGTTACCTGCTAATTACAACCTGGATCTGTATGATCCGAGCGGCACTAAGATCGCTGCTTCTAAAAAGGGCGGTACCAATAACGAACAGATCACCATGAATACTACGGTGGTTGGTACCTATCTGGCAAGAGTTTATCCTGCCACCGGAGCTTTTCATGCAACGAATTGTTATACCCTGAACATACAGATCGGCAGCGCACCGTTCCGTTCAGGTGAATTTCCGGCAGTTGATTTAAGTAGTGCCATTACCAGCATCTACCCGAATCCATCCAATGGCAGCATCACGGTAGACTATAACAGCAGTGCGGATACGGATTTGGAATTCTATGTGATTGATGTGACCGGCAAAGTTTTACAAATGGATAAAGCCGAAGCAATCAAAGGGGCAAATGCCTATCAGTTTGACCTTAACAGATTAAGCAACGGCATCTATTTCCTGAGAATCAGCAACGGAGCCGAAGTAACGCATGCTAAGTTTTTGATTGAACGCTAGTTAAACCCTGCGAGAAGAAAAACCGCCGGCAGATGAAAACCTGCCGGCGGTTTTTTTTATGAAGCCATAAACCGGAAGCTATTAGTGCAGTACGGCTATTGAGGAGGAAGCTAAGTGGTTACCTGATCGTAAGGTTACTTTGTAAATTCCTGCAGGCCATGCTTGACAATTAAGCGGAAGCTCAATGGGTGTATCCTTTATAAATTGATGAAATACAGGAATGCCTGTTTCATTCAGTATGCGAATTTCGCCTTCATTTTGATGGAGGTTAAGAAGCTGTATGCTGAATTGATCACTGGCAGGATTAGGAGTGATGATCAATCGTGGCAGCATTAGTTGCTCCTCAATATGTTCCCCGGGTTGCTTTTCAAAAGTTGGATGCGACAAAGAGCAGGCAATCGGCACAGGTTCATAGTCGCCAAAAGCGATTCTCAGGCTGTCTAATTTTTGCCGGTAGGATTGTATGAGGGCTGCATAAGAAGTCTCCTTGATTACATTGTTGTTCTCCTGCGGATCGTTTACCAGATCGAAAAATTCTTCCGTTAAGCTGTTACAATAGTAGTACGTGTATTTGTATTGCAGCGACCTTACGGAGCGAATAGCAGGAATAAGCGTTCCGGTGCCGCCAAATTCATAGAAGAATTCCTTGCGTGAAACATCATTTGTATAGAGCTGGTGCAAGGAAAGGCCATCCATTCCAAATGTATCGGGAATGCCGGCCAGGTCAAGCAGGGTAGGTGCAATGTCAATATTCATCGCAATTTCATCGCTGATTACCGAACCCGGCGCAAACCATTTTGGATAACGGATAAACAAAGGCAGGCGGATGGATTCATCCTGCGCCAACCCCTTGCCTTGCAGCAGGTGCTCTCCCTTAATGTATCCGTTATCGCTGGTATATAAAAGAAAGGTGTTGTCGAGGAGATTCTTTGATTCAAGCCAGTCGCTTAAAGTATCCGTATTATCTTCTACCCCGGCAATGGCCTGGTACTCCAACAACTTGGCAGTATCCGTTTCAAGCGAATCGTAAGGCCATTTATAAACGGAGGCATAGTAAAAGGAGGGATAATCATGTGTATACTTTTGAAAGTTTGCCGGGAAGGGAATTTCTTCAGCCGTATAGAGCAAAGCATCTTCCGGACGGGGCACCGTGGGCCCATGCGGTGCACGATGAAAATAGAACAAGGCAAATGGCTGTCCTTCCGGAACCTGGTTTAGAAACTGCAATGCCAGCACCGGGTAGATATCGGAGATATGGCCTGCAATAAAGGTGTCCTGGTTATTAATGGTGTAAATAACATCTTCATAGTAGTCAGACTGCGAAATGGCCCACCAGTCGAAGCCCTCCGGCGTGCCCAGGTTTTGGCCATATTTGCCCACAAAGCCTGTGAAATAACCGTTGTCTTTAAGTATCTGCTGAATCAGGGGAAGTGAATCATACATGTGATCGCTGTTCTTGATGCAGCCATGGTTATGCGGGTACAGGCCTGTATAAAAAGTGGCACGGCTGGGCGCACATTGTGAAGTGGCAGGACAGGTAAGTTGAAAATTAACACCTTCATCGGCAATCCGGTTGATCGCCGGTGTCTGAAACCAGGAAGGGCCGCCATTGGGCTGGTATATATCGTAGCGGCCATCATCAACCATGATGGCAAGAATATTTGGTTTCGTTTCGCCTGCTTCCCCTAACGTGGTAAATGTTTGTAATGCGGTAAAGGAAGAGGGCGCTAAATCACAAACGGCCTGCAACTGCACTTCATAAGCAGTTCCTGTTGTAAGGCCTGTTAATACCACACTGTTGCTGCTTAAATTTGATAGCAAGGTCCATCCGGCAGTTCCGGATTGCCGGTATTGAAGATTAAATAAAGTGCTGCCGCATACAGGTTGCCACGCAATGGTGGCTTTGTGTTTGGTTACAGAGCCGATAACAACTGACTCCGGCGGAGAGCAGGGGAGTGTTTTTGTTTTTATCTGTTTGGAATACCCTTTTGTTGTGTTGTTAATACAAAAGCTGGCTACGCTGAAAGTGTAATTCTTATTGGCCATTAATCCGGCAATATTCCACGAAGCATTTGTGCCGGTATTGATGTAATTGTAAGCCCCGTTACCTTGTTTATACTGGATTTGATAATAGGATGCTCCGGCAACCGGACTCCACGACAGAGTTGCACTGCAACTGGTCAGATCGGTAACCTGGAGATTCTTTGGCTTCTGCAAATTGCATTGCGAAGTGGCAGTGTGGCTAAAGAGTAAAAAAGTCAGGGGCAAACAACAAAGAAATTTTCGGGTAATATGCAGGATCATCGGTCCAATGGGTTTAGAAAAATTTAAGTCTGAAAAGTAGCAAGTAGCACTGTGCAGTGCAAACTTATTTTGATTGGTGTTGTAAATCGTTTTTTGCAGGTGCGTTCAATTGCTGATCTTTATTGCAACCTTGGATCGGGTAATTCCCAAAATTCAACCATCAGCAAATCTGCAGATCTTACAAGCTGAGCAGCTTTGAACGATAACCGGGCCGACCTGGTTTTGTGACGTTCCGGGCAGTCTAAATTTTGAATGCTTCACAAATCCCCGGATGGGAAAAGTTGCTCCATGGTCACTGTCTGCTTGTGTTACACCAAACAGGTCTCATACGTAGTTTTAGCCGGGAACGGCGATATTTTCCATTCTGGCTGAAAAAGCCTACATTTGTGGCTCTCCTTAAACTATTTGAATGCAATACAATACACAGCGTCCCAAGCTGTTGATCAGTGAATATGGACGTATTATCCAGAACATGGCCAGGGAAGCCGCGAAAATTGAAGATCGTGAAAAGCGGAATGCCACTGCAAAGGTCATCATTGAACTGATGAGCCAGGCCAGTCCTGCCTTTAAAAGCATTGAAGAATACAAACACAAGCTGTGGGATCACCTGATTATGATCAGCGATTTTAAGCTGGTGGTCGATTCACCCTATCCGTTTCCCGAGCGCACCTCTGTAGTGGTAAAATCAGATACCCCACTGCCATATCCAAAGCATAAGATACGCTACCGCCACTATGGAAGAAACTTAGAAACCCTGGTAGCAAAAGCGAAAGATATGGATGAGGAGAAGCGACGCGGACTGGCACATGTTGTAGCCAACTATATGAAACTGGTGTATGCCAACTGGAATAAGGAAACGGTAAGTGATGAATCCATTCGCCAGGATCTTGAATTGATTTCCGGCGGATTGTTACAATTGGATAAAAACATCACACTGGATAACCCTGTTGCCGCTGCACCGCAACGGCCTATGGGCTATGTACCGCCGCGCAAGCCTTTCAACAAAGGCAACTTTAAGAAGAACCGCCCATTTAATAATAACGGCCCGGGAAACAACCGCTTCATTAAGCGCAAGAAGAGTTTTTAGCATTTCCTTTTTTGCTTGTGTACCGCCCTTCCGGAACCTAAACCGGGAGGGCTTTTTTTTGCCGATCGGTCTTTGACGGGGATAGGAAAGTTGTTCAGAAACTTTAATGGTGAAGCGGCTCCTTTAAATACGCCGGCATGCAAACAACAGACTGTGGAAATCACGATGGGTATTGCCTGTCGGTTAATCATTGAAGTAGTATCTTTCCGAAATACATTGAAATATTGCCGGAAATGCAGTGAATCATCTGGATTACTGTATACCGGCTTCCACTCAACTAATGCTTTAATAAAGCTATGGATGCATTCAGGATTGAAGGAGGCGCTCCCTTAAAAGGAACCATCGTTCCGCAAGGTGCCAAGAATGAAGCATTGCAGATTTTATGTGCAACCCTGCTGACGGATCAGAAAGTGGTGATCTCCAATATACCTGATATCAGCGATGTAAATCTGCTCATTGCCTTGTTAAGCGACTTTGGTGTGGAGGTAAAACAACTGGGTAAGGGTAAGTATTCTTTCCGTGCCAAGAATGTTAATCTTGATTTTCTCTATACCAAAGAGTATGCGAAGAAAGCAGCAAAGTTGCGGGGATCTATTATGATACTCGGTCCGCTGCTCTCCCGGTTTAAGAAAGCATTTATTCCCCGTCCGGGTGGCGATAAGATTGGCCGGAGAAGACTGGATACGCATTTTCTTGGTTTTGAAAAACTGGGTGCCCGGTTTCATTTTGATGTGAAAGACAATTCATTTACGGTTGATGCATCGGAGCTGAAAGGCACTTATATGGTGCTCGATGAAGCTTCGGTAACCGGAACAGCCAACATCCTGATGGCAGCCTGTCTTGCTAAAGGAACTACCACCCTGTTTAATGCGGCATGCGAACCGTATATACAACAGCTTTGTAAGATGCTGATCAGCATGGGCGCAAAGATATCCGGTGTAGGCAGTAACCTGTTAAAGATAAGAGGCGTGGAATCACTGGGCGGTTGTGAACACC
This sequence comes from uncultured Bifidobacteriaceae bacterium, assembly GCA_964524035.1. GTDB lineage: Bacteria > Bacteroidota > Bacteroidia > Chitinophagales > UBA10324 > JACCZZ01. The sequence goes on along the minus strand of CAZGBP010000045.1, from coordinate 1,346 downwards.
GTATGCTGAGTGATATGATTGAAGTGGGCAGTTTTATCGGTCTTGCCGCCATGACGCAATCGGAGTTGCTGATTAAACAGGCACAGCCACAGCACCTGGGTGTTATTCCGCAAACATTTGAAAAGCTTGGCATACAACTCGAGATACGCGGCGATGATATTTTCATTCCTGCGCAACCATCCTATAAGATTCAAACCTTCATTGACGGAAGTGTGCTGACCATTGCAGATGCCACCTGGCCAGGACTAACCCCCGACTTGCTCAGCGTAATACTGGTAGTGGCGACTCAGGCAAAAGGCACGGTGCTGATACACCAGAAAATGTTTGAGAGCCGCCTGTTCTTTGTAGATAAACTGATTGACATGGGCGCGCAGATCATACTTTGTGACCCTCACCGTGCCGCCGTTATCGGACTTAACCGGCAGCAACCGCTGCGCGGCATCTCCATGACCTCTCCTGATATTCGTGCAGGTGTTGCCCTCCTGATTGCAGCGTTAAGCGCAGAGGGGGTGAGCACCATTCATAACATCAATCAGATAGACCGCGGATACGAACGTATTGATGAAAGACTGCAAGAACTGGGTGCAAAAATTAAAAGAATTTAATTGCACTTTAAACAGGCAGCATCCACTTGATTGAGTCCCGAAACATTTTCCGGTACAGTTATCCATTTGAAACTATTATTGGAAACAGATGTTTGTAACCCATCTTAACTGATTGGAGACCATTAACCATTTAACCATTCAGCCATTCAACCATTTACGAATGCTCACCATATCAAAAAATAAAAACCTCCTGCTGGCTTCCATCCTTTTACTCGTCATCGGAGGCATTGGCTATCTTGTTTACGATTACTACAAACTGCTTGACTACACCAACGGAGATCAGATTGGTGAGCTGGTTTATCCCGATCCCAATGGCAAACCGCTGGCACTTTCTTCTTTGAAAGGAAATATTGTACTCGTGCAGTTTTGGGCAGCCTGGTGTGGGCCCTGCAGGATGGAGAACCGCGAACTGACAGCTTTATACAAGCAATATCATACCACGAAATTCGAGAAGGCGAAAGGCTTTGAAATCTACAGCATCTCCCTCGACTATAACAGAAACTTCTGGTTGCAGGCCATTGAACAGGACGGTTTGATCTGGCCTTCACACGTAAGCACGTTGAAGGGTTTTGACTCTGAAGCGGCAGTCAGGTTTGGAGTGCGGTCTATTCCGGCTAGTATATTAATTGACCAGGATGGAATGATTATAGGCAGTAACCTGTTGCCGTATCAGTTGAAAGGCATATTAGAGAAACGGATTAAAAGGAACGATTAGAGACCATGATGATTCGCTGTGATGTA
>CAZGBP010000044.1:0-29237 GCA_964524035.1 uncultured Bifidobacteriaceae bacterium | reverse complement strand
ATTTAACCCACCAACCATTGCCTGACAAGATGAACGAATTGCCGGACACCCACTTAGCATTTAACAGGAGCTTCTTACAAAATTGGGTATATTTATTTCGAAGAAAACAGTTGATGGCAAGCTGCGGTAAGCAATGCAGACGTTTTGATTCGTTGCTTCGGCGCATGCAGTAAGCAGAGACAACAAAGCATACTATACGAGTTGGCCGTTGCTGAGTAACTTAGTGTTAAATTTTTTCTGACTTTAAAATCAGTATATATCTATGGACTTACTTACCAGGCTGACTTCACCCGGCCCCAAACGCATACTCGCACTGGATGGCGGTGGAATTAAAGGTGCCATGACTCTTGGTTTTCTGAAACGGATCGAAGATATCCTGAGGGTCCGTCACAACAACGATAAATTGTTGCTTTCAGATTATTTTGATCTCATTGGCGGAACAAGCACCGGATCCATTATTGCAGCATTGCTTGCCGTGGGCAAAACCGTGGGGGAAGTACAACTCATGTACCAGGAAATGGGCGGAGAAATATTCGATGACAAGGTTAAGTTTAATCCGTTGGGTTTGTTTGCACCCAAATTCAAAGCAAAGCCACTCAGGGAAAGGCTGGAGAAAGAGTTTGGGGATATGCAAATCGACAGCGAAAAAATCCGCACAGGGCTCTGCATTGTGACCAAACGACTTGATACCGGCGGAACGTGGCCCATCATCAATCATCCGGGCGCAAAATATTTTAAAGATAACAGGGACATCCTGCTCCGTGATGCCGTGCGGGCAAGCACAGCCGCACCTTCGTATTTTGAACCGGAAAAACTGATGGTAAAAATCGACCAGGAAGGCATATTCGTGGATGGCGGCGTAAGCAGCGCCAATAACCCCGCTTTGTATATGTTCATGATGACACAGCTCTCCGGCTTCCCATTTCACTGGAAATCGGGTAAAGAAAATATTCTGCTGGTTTCCTGCGGCACAGGGGCATCGCGGCCAAGGTATACAGCGGACCAGATTGATGCCTTTATGCAAGCCAAACTCTGGGCGGAAAGTTCTATCGCAGGCATGATGAGTGATGCGCATACGTTAAACCAGATAGTCCTGCAATCTATTTCCTATTCGCCAACGAAAGTCAGGATTGACAGTGAGATAGGAGACATGCAGCAGGACCTGATCTCCAAAGAACCGTTGCTTTCCTACCTTCGCTACGATCTTAAATTTGAAGACAAAGAAATTGACCTCTATCCTGCAATCAGGAAAATCATGGAGGAACACAAAGTGTCCGTAAGTGATATCCGCCAGATGGATAATGCGAAAAATCGATTGGTGCTGGCAAAGATGGGTACAGCCGCTGCTGAGCTAAAAGTAAATGCAATGCATTTTGATCCGGTATTCGATAAAAAAAATTGAAGATGCTGAAATTTAAGAAGGGGCAGAAGCCTTCCTATTTATTCAAACGGGCCATTAAGAAACCCATACCGGTTGAATGCTGTCAGATAAACGAACCTTTTGAAGTGGAAACACTGGAAGGCACCCTGAAGGGTAAATCCGGAGACTGGCTGATGGTTGGCATACATGGTGAAATGTATCCGATAGCGCACGAAATTTTTGAAAAGACTTATGATCTAGTCAAAGAGTAATAAGTGGCACCGCTGCATCTATCAGGGTTGCAGACAGCAACACTTTAAATCAATCACGTACTATGGCAGAGAAGACATGTTTTGTTGTAATGGGTTATGGCGAGAAAACCGACTTCGCCACCGGTCGCAGACTGGATCTGAATAAGACATACGAGTATCTCATTAAACCTGTTGTAGAAGGTTTGGGAATAAAGTGTATCCGTAGTGATGAGATAATCCATTCAGGAGTAATAGATGTGGTGATGTATAAGTGGCTCCTCGAAGCCGATCTGGTTATAGCAGATATCTCCACCAGTAATGTAAATGCAGTGTATGAACTGGGAGTGCGCCATGTATTAAAACCGAATGCAACCATTATCATGGCGGAAAACCAGTTGAAATTTCCATTCGACCTGAATCACATTACGCTGATGCACTATGAACATCTGGGAACAGATATCGGCATGAGCACCGTTGTGAAGTTCACCAAACAGTTAAAGGAAAAAATTGAAGCGGTAATGCAGGCAAATGAAGTAGACAGTCCGGTTTATGTTTATTTGAATGGAATGAATCCGCCGGTGATTAACACGAGAACCACATCCGGTACTCCTGCTGCCGCTGCAACAAACCCTTCGCAGGATCAGGCTGCAATAGTTACACTTTCAGCATTAATGAAAGCGGCCGAAGATGCAAAAGACAGCGGTAACTATCTCACGGCAATTGCCCTGTACCAATCAGCAAAAGCACTCGACCCAAACAACGACCTGATAGCGCAACGCCTGGCTTTGTGTACGTATAAATCAAAAGTTCCCGATCCGATGGCAGCATTGCTGGAAGCAGAAAGGATATTGCTGCCGCTCCATCCTGAAATAACCACCGATGCGGAAACCCTGGGATTATGCGGTGCCATCAATAAACGATTGTATGAACTGACCCAGGATAAAAAATACCTCGTCAAGGCATTGGACTACTATGGCAGGGGATATACGCTGAAGCAGGATTATTACAATGGCATTAATGTAGCGTATCTCTATAATGTTGCTTCGCACGCAGCGACGGAAGCAGAGGAAAAAACAGCGTACCGTTTTTTTGCAAGGAAAATCCGGATGGAGGTTATTGACCTGTGTAATAATCTAATCAACGACCCAAGCTTTGCCGACCGTTCAGACCGGGAGTGGATAGTACTTACGTTGGCAGAAGCATACTATGGAACAGGCGATATGGACAGGTATACCCAAACCATAAAGGAAATAGAAGAAAAGGCCGCTGCCGGCATCGCCTTCAAAGGCACCTTTAACAGAGGTTCTTTTGACGAGCAAATGGAAAAGCTGAAATTGATTTTATGAGGCCGGTACGCGTGTAATGGTGGCCTGCCATTTGATGGAAATCCGGTAGTTAAAAAGCGAGAAATTCTTTAAAGAGCTTTTGCAGGAAAGCTTTCCCATCGTCAGCTTCTGTTTTTGACAGGGACGACTGCGTAATGCTGTCTGACTTAAAATCGTATAGCATGGCGCCGTTATCTGTCATCCAGCCGAACGCATCATCGCTTGTGTAATACACGAAGTTTTTCCGGTACGGATTCAGCAGGTTGTTACTCCAGGTGAATGCTTCAGATGAAATATCCAGTTGCGACAGCAACGTGGCTGGCAGGTCGGTCTGCATACCCAGGTTATCAATGCTTTTCCCCCTGAAATCCTGATTGATTACCTCGCCATAAAAAAGGACAGGTATATGAAAGCGTGCGGGTTCTCTCGGGTTCCGGTTTCTGGGTAGGAGGTGCCCGTGATCAGCGACAAAGATGAACAACGTATTTGCATACCACGGTGCCTGCCTTACCGTATTAAAATAGGCTTGCAATGAAAGATCGGTATATGCACAGGAGTTCTTGAATTTTGACGGAACATCATTACCCGGAAATTTGGTTTCCATGGGTACCGTAAACGGTTCATGACTGCTTAACGACAGAATGATGGAAAAGAAGGGCTGTTGTTCTTTTTGAATAGCCTTTGCCTGCTGTTGAAAAACATAACTATCATGCGCACCCCATTTTGCATTCATCTCTTTTTCATCAAAGGAAGACTTATCGGTAATATTGATAATTCCGGATTGTAAAAGGTAGGCCTTCATATTGGCAAATCCGGTTTCACCGCCATAAAAGAAAGAGTTCTGATAGCCGTGGCTGGCCAGCACTTCCGGCAAAAATTGCAGTGATTTATATTTTTCCGGAGTCATGATAACGGAGAAGTTGGGTTGTGCGGGAAAACCACTCAACACACTGGCAAGGCCCTGATCGGTCCTGAACCCTTGTGAGTAGATGTTGCGGAAGAGTAAACCGTTACGCGCCAGGCTATCCAGAAAAGGGGTTACATTTTTTTCACCGCCAAGTGATTCCACTACGTCAGCAGTAAAACTTTCCAGTAGAAATAACACAACATTCGGACGCGTGGCAGTCAGCACCCTCCACGTCGTGTCTTTTTCGGGATGGTATAGTTTAGCCACCCGTGCATCAGCCTCTTCATCGGGGAGAAACCGGTAAAGCTTTTGTCTCTGGTATTTTCCGCTGCTGAGTGCCTTTTTCCCTGCATTCCAGAAAGTATTTACGGCAGCATCATTGGCAATCTGGAATTTCGAAAAGTAAGCGCTGCTTTCATTGATGGGTATCTGTTGCCAACCGCCCCGGATGCCAAGTACCAAGACACCAAAAAGCAGCAGGTGAAAAATTGGCAATTGCCATTTCCGTGCAATGTCAAACCGGAAAGAAGATGCTGCAGGCCTTAACACCAAACGTAATAGTGCCAGGCCGGTAAAAACCTGTATCAACAGGATCACCAATAAAAGAAGCACTGCCGGCAAATCAGTGAATGCGGCACCTTCACCGGCAAACGCGAGATATTGCATGGCCCTGTAGCTCAGTTTGGTGCCCCAATCGGAATAGATGGCAAGATCATACACACAAAGCAAAGAGGTTAACAGCAAGACCAGCAAGCTGTAGACATACAGGAACCTCCTGAAGTACAACGCCGGAATATATTGCTGAAACAGTAAAGCGAGCAACGGAAGCAACATCAGATAACTGATTGCTGAAACATCAAGTGCAACACCATGAAGAAAGGAAGCTGCTGTATCAGTTAGCGGTACACCGGCAAACTTACCGGTGAAGTACAGAATAAATACCATTCTGTTCATCTGGAAAATGAACCACCAGAAGAGGAACATTTTTAATAGAAACAGCAGATATCGGCGCATAGCGGTTGATAGAAGAGAACAGGAAGGCGGGTGCATGAAATTAATGCTTTTGCCGCCTCTTGTAAACAGGCATTAAATAATCAGAACGGTTTTTATCAGGATGCTTTTTTTGGTAGCAGTTCCTGCTATTCAGGCAATGCAAACAACTCCGGATGGCAGGCAGTAATATTTTTGTAAAAGTCAGCAATGATCTTGAAGTCTTTTTCAATATCACCACTCGGCATAAACCACGGCCCCATGCCGGCTTTTTTCTCTTTAAAGTCAATATAGGCCATAATCACAGGCACCTTGGCTCCGAGTGCTACATGGTAGAAACCCCGCTTCCAGCGTGTGGTTCGTTTGCGGGTGCCTTCCGGCGGAAATACCACTATGGCCTTTTCATGGGTATTCAGGTAGTCAATCATGGCTTCCACCATGCCATTGTGTTTGCCACGGTCAACAGGCACACCGCCTAACCGGAGAAACATACCTTTTAGCGGCCATTTAAATAATTCTTTCTTGGCGAGGTATTTCGCATCAAAGCCTAACAAAATTTTTGCACCGGCACCATATACGAAATCCCATCCGCTGGTATGCGGGGCAACAATCATCACACATTTTTTCATTTCGGGAGGCACATTTGCCCCGAGTGTCCAACCCCGGAATTTGTAGTGCCATTTCAAAAACTGTTCAAACACAACGATTATTTTTTTCAAGATAGAAAATTTTCAGAGTCCTGCGGTACGAAATATTTCTGAGCCGGTAGCGCATCTTAAATACATTATCCCGACCTTGAGGTCTCATGCATTTTTTTATTCCGGTAAGGTTATCCAGTATTCACTGCATCCGTTTCGGATCAGGAAATCAACTGCTGATCTGCTTTCATGGATTTGGAGAAGATGCTGAAAAATTCAGGGCTTTGCATGCCGGATTGGCTGAAACATACACCATCGTCGCCATTGATCTGCCCTTTCATGGAAATACAAAATGGAATCGGGACGACTTATTCCTTCGGGAAGACCTGAAACATTTGATCAATAAGATCCTGGAAAGCGAGCAATGCAATCGCTTTTCGCTGATGGGTTACAGCCTTGGCGGAAAGCTGGTACTCTCGGCAGTCCTGTTTTTTGCTGCTCAGCTTAACCAGATTATCCTGGTTGCTCCGGATGGCGTAAAAGCCAATGCCTGGTATAACATTGCCGTGTATCCGGCGTGGGGAAGATGGCTATTCCTGCGTTTCGTGGACAAGCCTCAGTTTGTTTTTCATATTGCCAGGATTTTGAAATTCAGTGGTGTGCTGAGCTCCCGGTTTTACAAGTTTCTTCAGATGCAAACAAACACCCGGGCTAAGCGCCGAAAAGTGTATGATTCCTGGCTAACGCTGAAGGATTTTGAAACCAATCTTGATGAGATCAAATCTATGCTGAATCAGTATGAAATAAAAAGCTATGTTTTTGTAGGTAAATATGATATGCTTGTTACACCTGAAACGGGGGCAAAGTTTGCTGATGGATTATTGCATTGCAGGTTATTCATACTGGAAAAGGGGCATAACCTTGTGACAGAAGCATTGAATGAACCCTTGAAACTTGCTTTGCAGAAATGACCATTTATATAATAGTGGTATTGATTCTGACCGTAAGCTATGTGCTTTTTTTTACCGTATGCTTAACGGGTTGGGCCTTGCTGCCGGAAGGCAAAACTGGTAACGGGCGCAGCAACACCAGCGTTTCCATTATAGTTGCCGCACGCAATGAAGCCCGGCATATCGGTTGGTTACTGAATGACCTGGCGGCACAAAAATATCCCCGTGCATTTTGGGAGTTGCTTGTGATTGATGATGGTTCTGAAGACAACACCGCAGCTATCGTACGTGAATTTTCACGCTTTCCGGTTACTTTAATTCAAATGAAGGATGAGGGAATGGACCACGATACCGGAGGTAGCCATAAGAAAAAAGCCCTGCAAACCGGCATTGCAATGGCTACCGGTGAGTTGATCGTTACAACAGATGCTGATTGCAGGATGAACGATGAATGGCTGGCCACCATCGTTGCTGCTTATGAAAGCAATCCGGTTCATATGCTCGTTTCACCGGTATTATATACGGGCATGAAAGGCTGGTTTGAAAAAATGCAGGCCCTTGATTTTCTGGGAATGATCGGAATAACCGGCGCTACTTTGCAAGTGGGCCTGCCGGCCTTATGTAATGGCGCAAACCTTGCTTTTCGCAAAGCGTCGTTTATGGAGGTGCATGGTTATGATGGCATCAGCCAGGTGGCTTCAGGAGATGATGTGCTGCTAATGCAGAAAATGGCATTGCGATGGAAGGACGGTATTCATTTTCTGAAAAGCAATAAGGCAGTCGTTAACACTTTTGCACCACACAGCCTGGCTGCCTTTACCCGTCAGCGTATTCGCTGGGCATCGAAATCAAAAGCAAACCTCGACAAAAGAGTTGTGAGTATTTTGTTTATGGTGTATCTGTTCAACCTGTCCCTGTTGAGTAGTGCGGTATTGAGTTTTTTTGACAGCCAATATCTTACTTTGTTGCTGCTGCAGTTGGTATTGAAACTGATTCTGGAGTTTTCGTTCCTTGGCATGGTAGCATCTTACTTCCGGCAGAAGCAGTTGCTATGGTTTTTTTTACCGGCACAGTTGCTGCACATCATCTATATTGTGTTTATTGGCACCGCCGGCAACCTGGTATCGACTACCTGGAAGGGCAGAAAAATACGTTGAGTCCGCTTATAATGCTAAGACGGAATGCCGGTCTTCCAGGAGGGTTTACCCGGGAAACTGCCCGTTGTAACTTCGCTTTGCCTGCCGGACCCAAGCTTTCTGTAAGCAGCTGAACCGATGATACGGTTTGAAAAAATGAAGCGGAAGCGAAGGTTGGAACAGCTGCAATGATACCGGGCAGAATTTTTAACGCACCAATCAGGTAAAATGCCTTTAATTTACAAACGGCGATGAACGTATTAAATGATACAGAATTCAGGGTATTGGATGAGTTGTATTTCGTAACAACACACCATGAACTTTTGGAATTAACGAATCTGGACGAAGAAACATTGAATGAAACGCTCCTGGAACTGGCTACGCGGGGATTGGTGAACCAGATGATGTACAATGATGCACTAAATGATTTTGAGAAGCTGGAACATCCGGACCGGTCTTCCTTTTCCAGGTGCGGTTTCGTTGCCTCCCGGCAGGGTTTATTGATACACAACAGGCGAAGTTAGGGTTGCCGGGTGAACAGAAAAAGAAAGGGTGTAGCTTGCAATAAGTTAAATTGATGATGAAAACAATTCATGCCGGTACGGAACAGCAAGTAGTGCAACTGGAGCAGCAGCTGCGGGTAAAGGAACGTGAATTGAATTCATTGCTTCAGATTACGCAGGCGGTTAACAATAATATTTCATCACAAGGCCTTTTGCGCATCTATGAAAACCTGTTGGTTAACGAGATCGGCGTGGGCAGGGTGGCTGTTTTTATTCATAGTGAACAGTGGGAGTGTACCAATGCTTATGGTATAGAGTTAAACGATGCCGAAGAAAAAATCAGTAAGTACCTGCCGTCGTTTCTGCAGATTACCAGGTTGGAAAATACCAGCCATCCGCTTGCAAAGCATTTTGATGTGGTCGTTCCTGTTTTTCATAAAGACTTTCCACTTGCTTTTACCCTGCTGGGCGATTTCAGGAAGGAGGCGCATTTTGCATTGGAGGAGAAACTAAACTACATACAGACCATCTCAAATGTGATTGGACTGGCAATTGAAAACAAACGGTTATTCAGGGCGCAGGCTTCGCAGATGATGCTGAAATCTGATTTGGAACTGGCCGGGCAAATGCAGACCATGCTTATTCCCGGAAAATTGCCTGATGACGAAAAAATATCCATTGCAGGAGTGTATCTGCCTCACCAGGAAGTAGGAGGTGATTATTACGATTATATTGAATTAAATGATGAGGAATTTATTTTTTGCATCGGCGATATTTCCGGAAAGGGTATTGCCGCTGCATTGCTTATGGCGAATTTCCAGGCAAGTGTCCGTTCGTATGCAGAACAGCAACCTTCGCTGGAAGCTTTGATCCACAGCCTGAATGCCAGGGTGAATGAAATTACAAACGGCGAGAAATTCATTACCTTCTTTATCGCAAAATACAATTTAACCACCCACGAATTTCAATATGTCAATGCAGGGCACAATCCGGCAATACTGTATTATGAGGGCCAGTCAAGATTGCTGCAGGAGGGCTGTACCATTCTGGGCATGTTTGAAAAACTGCCTTACGTAAACGTACAGCGTATGGTACTGGAACACCGGTTTATAACATTTTGCTATACCGATGGGCTGACAGATATTGAGAATGAAAATAAACAGCCGCTGGATATAGCAGATATCATTTCATTTATTGAAAAAAACAACAGCCTGTCACCTTCTAAACTGAATAAAAAAATAGTGGATCACCTCGTTGCCTTTAAAGGCAATCGGCTCATCAGTGATGATATCAGCATGCTTACCTGCCTTGTGCATTAGATTTGCGGATTGCATGAACGGAACTTGAAATAGGAGAAGGAGGGCTAACAGGCGGGAAACACTTGTTACAGCAGCGGTGATTCAGTTGGAATATTCCTGAAACAAATTGCCTGCCACGAACCCTGTTTTGCTGATCATGCTGCTCCGGTTTTTATTTTGCAGCCGTGCCGGACGGTACAGTTACTTTACTGAAGTATCCTGTTTCTTTAACCGCCTGTTGCGGATATCCTGGTTCACAAGCAAAGCAATACAGATAAAAAAGAATGATCCGATTTTATCTGTTTCAATAAGATCACTGAGCATGGTATTAATATAGATGATGACGAGGCAAAGTAAGACGGCCATAACATATCGTTTATCTTCGGTATTTACGGTTTCATGATAAATAGCCTGGCCCTTAACCAAAATAAAAAGCGTGAGCATAAGGAAGATCAGCAAACCAATAATACCCTGTTCGGTGAGTAATAATAAAAAGTAGTTGTGGACCGATGATTTTTCCGGGTTTTCACTTACATACGTTTTAAAACCATTTACGGTAAAAGATTTATAGAAACCATAAAAATTTCCCGGTCCGTATCCGGTAACCGGCTTATCAAGCCACATCCGCACACCGGCAATCCATCGGTAGATTCTTTCAGCACTTGAAACATCTTCTCCTTCAAAAGTAGACAGCAGGTGGTCTCCTAACTCAGGATGATAAATGGTATGTTCAAAATCAGGTTCATAGTTCAGATACTCATTCTGATAGCCCATGTAAACAAAAAAACCAATCATACCGGCCAGCCCGGCACCAAGCACCCACTTGGTCAGTTTTGCTCTGAAAATAAAATACATGCAACCGGCTCCCAGCAACGAAAGCCATGCTGAACGGGTATAGGCGAAATAGATGGCAACCAGCAGGATCACGATGGCCAGCAGCAGGAAGCGCCGTTGAATGGTTTTTTTCCTGTACCAGGAAAATGCCAGCAACACAAAGGGAATCATTTGAGCAAGGGTACAGGCATAATTCACGTGATTTCTGAAAAACGGAATCATCTGTTCATTAACCGACTCGAATGAAAAGTTATCCCGGGCGTGACGCACGACACTGTACACTGCCGTAAATAACAATGGAAAAAGTATGCACCAAAATGCTGTCCGAAATGAAGCGACGTCCTTGATTATGAGTCCGGTCACAAAAACGAAGGTGATGATATACCAGGCTTTGGCGATAGAAAATTTTAAAGAAACAACCGGCTCTGAAGAATAAAGCGTAGCGATCAATATCCAGCAGTAATGCAACACCAGTAAAAAGATAATGGGATTCTTTAATACCTCTTTGTCCAGAATGCGGGGATTGGCTAATACCGCACCCATAAATAGCAGCATTAGTCCGGCTATCAGCGGTTCGGTTGGAAAGTCTGTCGCAAATCCACCCGGCAAGGCCACTTCTGTGCTCAGCGGTAACAAAAACAGCAACAGGAAATAGACAATCCTGAAATCACTGATGCTGAGGTAGAGAAAAAGAATGCCGGCGGGTATCAGCATCAACAAGTAATTCTCTGTATAGATGCTTACCAGCGAACAGGCAAACAGCACACCGCCAAATACATAAAAAACAGGTAACCAGAATTTATCAATCTGCTGATTCCTGCCGGTGGTTCCGGGGTTGTTTGCAGGGCTGTTATGCTGCTGAATCATTGATTAAAGGTTGTGTACCGGATTCTGTCGTTGTCTTAAAGTATCGATACAAAATGCGAAAAAAATAAAAGTCAATTCCGCTGAAACCGAATGCAGATTGGGTGATCAGGTAGTAGTTGTGCTGTTATCCTCTTGTTGAAAAGCACTGCGTAAATGCTTGAACCGTTCAATCATCACAACGGTAACAGCAGACAACACAAAACTGACCAGGAGGGTACCTGCTACGATCAGCCAGCGTATAGGTTTTGATTTTCTTTCAGCCTTAAAAGCCTTTTCCAGCACATAAACGGTAGGAACCGTACTGTTAATGGTGGCCTTATACTGTTCGTATTCAATCATGTTATTGTTTAGTTCGCGGATGGCCCCCTTCTTTTGCTCTTCCAGTACCTTCACTTTTTCTGTTGCCTGGTCGAAGCCAATACCTTTTTCAGCCCTCAGCCTGCTCACCTGTTCGGGCAAGTCTTGAATAGTGCTGTATAAATTGTACTCCTGTTTCAGCTTAAAGATGGTATCACCCAGGGCTTTCAGCTGCTCTTGCTTTTCTTTTAGTTTAACATCATAGATCGCAAGTATCTTCTGTTTGTTATCGTTCAGCAATGCCTGGTTGGTTTCATCAATTTTTTCAACAATTGCATTACACATATCCGCAGCGAGTTGCGGATCTCTGTCGTACACGGTTAATTCTATCGCGCCCCGGTCGTTTTTTTCAAAAGAATAGTTGTTGTGCAATTCCTTTAAAACAGCCTCTACCGGATACTTGGTTTTGGTTGAATCGATCTTGTAATGATTGAATAAGTCAAACTTGTTAACGATATACATTTTTAAAGGAACAGAGCCGGCAATGGAAAGTATCCGGTCCACGTCGGCGCTGGTACCAAAGTACCCCTGGGCATTGTCGCCAAAGAGGTTGGAACTTTGCGTCAGGTTAGGATTTAATGGATAAATGAGCGAGACAGACTCATAATAGGGAGGCATAATGTGTGGATCGGTTATCACCACACTGCCGATTACACTTACTCCCATCACGATCAAAATGGGCTTGCGCCATTTGAAGATCAGTTTTAGGAATTCGATCAGATTTAACGAATTATTCATTCCGGGTGTAAAAAAATTTTCGCAAACCTACACGAATTCATCCCAATTCCAAAAGACTTGGGGTTTAAGTTTTAAAGCTGTTGACATGTTTGTCTGTGATTTTCAATGTGTAATACCGGTTGTCTGGAGACAAATCAAACCATACAACCCACCGTAACTCCCTGTTGATTTGGCGAAGGAGAGCCTTCCGGGCATAATTTTATAGGTTGCTCATGCAGAATTTTTCATTACCCGCTTAAACAGGTATCTCATGCAGATTACAGGTTGCTATCTGACCGCAACAATGGCATCAGCCTTTTCAATTCAATAAGCCTGAGCAATGCTGCAAAACCGAGCGTACTGAAGGAGAAAAAGACCATCAGCAAAAACCAGTGTACCGGCCATAACGGCGCTGATAAAAATATTCCAAAACTCCCAAGCACAAATAACCCAAGACGGAGCAGGAGCGGCAGATTGTACCGGAAGCGAAAGATTTTTACCGATAGCAATAAGTTGAAAATGCCGATTGCCAGATTGGTGATACAGGCAGAAACCGCAGCTCCCCAGGCCTGGTAAACCGGAATGAGCGCCAGGTTTAAACAGAAGTTCAGAATAACAGCCACCAGCGAAACCAAAATCAACTCCTTCAGGTTGCCATTGGCTGTAAGCAGGGTGCCGAAAATATACACCGTGGCAGAACCCAGAAAACTGAAAATTAGGGTGGATAAGATTCGCGAAGCATAATGTGTTGCATCGTGATACAATAGTTCCATGATAGGGTCTGAAAAAAATGCCAGTGCCAGGCAGATGATGTAGGCAAAGACAAAAATGACTGTGAAACTGGAGCGTACGAGTGATGCTACCTCCTGTTTCCTGCCCAGCATTCTGGAAAATATTGGCAGCAGCAATACGGCAAACAGGTATCCGAATTGATTAAGTGCATCCAGCAACCGGTAGGCAGAAGCATAAATACCTGCTTCATAGCTGCCATTAGCAGGCAGCAATTTATCAATCAATACGCCATCAATTCTGGAGTAAAGTGCCATGAGCAGGATGAGCAATGCAAAAGGGAGTGATTTTTTAAACAATCCTATAGCAAATTGCCATGACAGGTGAAACCTGAACCTCCCGCTTATTCTGAACAAATAACCCAGCGCAAGCAATAGCGTGAGCAGGTATGCAATAGTTTGAGAGTAAGCCAGGTATTCGATCTTAAACTGTGCACGAAAAACAGGTACTACCAGTAAGGTGCCACAGATCAGGATCATCAACGCTTTATCCAAAACAGAAATGACACTGTCTGCCCTGAAATGGTGCATGGCAGAAATATTGGAGCGTGAATAAACAATAAGCGAGGCCAACACCTGGTTCAGGCAAATCACGCCAAGCAGATACAATTCAAATGCAGTGTAATGAATCAGCCATCCCGACAAGAGTGTGACAGCCATATACACAAAAGCCAGTATAATCTTTATGCTGAAAATATTAGACAGGTGGCCGCTTAGCTCATTTTCATTCTGTGCCAGGTGCCGGTTATTGTAGTTACTGATGCCGGCGTCAAGCAGAATTTGCGTGAGCATCGAAAAACTGAAAAGCACGAAGTAAATGCCGTACGAAGCAGCGCCCACTACATTCTGAACAGTCCGGTCGATACCCAGTATCCATAGCGGCTTGATCAGGACATTCAGTGTAACTAAGAAAATAAGGTTTCTGAAAAATACTTTTTGCATCAGGGGCTACCGAAGTGGTTCCAGGGTATTAATTGATAAAGTATGCCTTTGAAAGCGATACAAAGTTAAAACCTCCGGCTTTTTAGATTTGAAAAGTTACGCACCATGCTTTTTCATCTGGAATTCCGTATTTTTTTTTGTTGGAGGTTGCGAATCAGGCATTTTATGCCAAAGAACAGCATCAGCTAATGCAGGTACAAGGGAACCTTAAACGAACCTTCCGGAGCGACTTTTTTGCCGCATGCAACCGAATAGCCCATTAGTTTTATCTTTCTAACGTGAAGATTGCTGTTAACACCCGTTTTCTGCTTAAGAATAAACTGGAGGGTATTGGATGGTTCACCTATGAATCATTGAAGAGAATAACCGTGCAGCATCCGGAACATGAATTTATCTTCTTCTTTGACAGGAGCTTCCCAAAGGAATTTATTTTTGCTGACAACGTAACCGGAAAGGTAATTTTTCCGCCTGCCCGTCACCCCTTCCTTTGGTATTGGTGGTTTGAGCATGCTATACCTGCCGCTGTTAAAAAACATAAAACGGATGTATTCTTGTCCACTGACGGGTATCTTTCATTAAAAACCGGTGTGCCGCAGGTGACGGTTATGCATGACCTTGCATTCGAACATTTCCCGGAGCATGTTAGCCCGCTAACCGCCCGTTTTTACAAGTATTATACTCCGAAGTATGCGAGAAAAGCTAAAAGGATTGCAACGGTTTCTGCTTTTTCCAAACAGGATATTGTGACACTCTATAATGTTGCGCCGGAAAAAATTGATGTGGTATACAATGGTTCAAATGAACTTTTTATGCCCATAAGCAGGTCGGAACAAGAGCGGGTAAGAGGTGAATATACCGGTGGAGATCCCTACTTTATTTATGCAGGTGCATTGCAACCCAGGAAAAATATTATAAGGCTTTACCAGGCTTTTGATTTATTCAAAAAAAAGAATCCGGGCAATATTAAGCTGGTAATGGCCGGACGCAACTGGTCGTATGATGAGGCGGTGAAAGTGCATGCTGCCATGCAATTCAAAGAAGAGGTGGTATTTCCAGGTCATCTTACACGTTTGGGCCTTTCGCGACTCATGGCTGCATCGGAAGGGCTTGTATATGTTTCGCTTTTTGAAGGGTTTGGAATTCCTATTGTAGAAGCCATGTATTGTGATGTTCCTGTTATAACCTCCAATATTTCGTCTATGCCCGAAGTGGCCGGTGATGCTGGCTTGCTGGCTGATCCTTATTCGGTTGAGGATATTGCGGCTAAAATGGAACTACTCTATCGAAATAAAACGCTTGCTCAGCAACTGGTGGAACGGGGCCGGCTGCAACGCACAAAGTTTAACTGGCAGTTTACGGCTGATAACTTATGGACGTGCCTGATAAAGGCAATGGAGGAATAATCTGCGGCAACGGGTTGAATTAATTGGTGTAATCAGAATAGCCAGGTATACTTTCCGTGTACAGTTTTATTAATCAGGGAAAATCTGCTTAATATACTTTTTTCACAGATTCGATTAAGGAATTGATTTTATGGTAATTAGGAAGGCTTAGTTCAAATATGATGATCAATTATTTGTGACGACTATCGAACTAATAAAACAAGCGATGACTACTTGTTTTGTATGACTTACCACTTTTCTAATCAGCCAGGTTCATCCATTTCTTTGTGCCACCACAAAGCCAGATGGCATTGTAACCAAATTCCTTTAATAGATTTGCCGCTTCCGTAGAACGTCCACCACCTTTTCCGCAGACAGTCACAATCTGGCATGCTTTGTCCAAACTTGCTATTTGTGATTTTAAATCATTCAATGCAATATTCATAGCATTTGGTATGTGTACCTCATCAAATTCTTCTTTTGTTCTTACATCAATAAGTTGAATTTTACGATGCTCCTGAAGTGCTAAACGTACAACTTCTGCTTCAATGCAATCTTTATCGGCAGCTATAGTTACCGGCAAGCGAAGTTTGATGATGAGAGATGAAGCGATGGTTATCGCCCCAATTAGAATCAAGGCAGCATTAATGCCGAATAAGTCTGCTGTAACACCCGAAATAATTGCCCCAAATGCATAGCCTAAATCCCTCCAGAGTCTAAAGGTGCCAATACTTTCGGCTCTTTGATTGGGGCTTGTTGCTGCAGCAATAGCTGACAGGAATGTCGGATAAACCAGTGCAGTACCAAGTCCTAATATGATTGAAATCGTCACCATCATGTAGAATGTGCTGCTGACAGGAATTAACAGGATTGCAACACCTTGTAAAAGCATACCCCAGAACAGCATCCCTTTTTTAGAATAGACATCTGACATCTTTCCGGTAAAAAGTTGTCCGATTCCCCATACTGTCGGATATATTCCGGCTACAATTCCAATATGGTGGGCATTGTAATGGTAAGAAAATAATACAATGGGAAGTAAGCCCCAGATCATACCATCATTGAGGTTGTTTACCAACCCGGCTTGAGTGATCGTACCAAGTGTTTTATTTTTATATGTTGTTTCAATAAATACATTTTTCAGTTGCCTTGCTTCAGCGGTAATGCTTTCTTTCTTCACAAACGCCCGGGTATCATTAACAAAGAAAAAGGTGAGCAGGAATCCTGTAACAGAAATGGCAACTCCTATATAAAAGGGATATGGCGTAATACCATACTTGTTTGCGACGTAACCGGAAAGAAAGGCAATGAGTCCAACTGAGACATAACCTGCAAACTCATTCAATCCCATGGCCAGGCCACGGTCTTTTTCGCCTACAAGATCTATCTTCATCAATACCGTACTGCTCCAGGTTAAACCCTGGCTAATACCTAATAGCATGTTGGCGAAAATTACCCAATTCCAATTGGGTGCATACATCAATATAAACGGAATGGGAATAGCCAGCAACCAGCCAAACAGCAATAAGTTTCTGCGTCCGAATGTATTGGCCAGTCTTCCTGTATAGTAATTCGTGATTGCTTTGGTAATGCCAAATGCTGTAATGAATGAAAGGATGGCCGTTTTGGAAGCCACGCCAAACTCGGCATTGGCAAACTGAGGAAAAATAGTTCTTTCCATACCGATCATGCCACCAACAAATGCATTTACCACTACAAGCAGCGTAAACTGTTTCCAGTTTTCCTTCAGGCCAAGTTTTATTTCCATAAGGTGCAGTTTAATTTTTGATTGCGACCATCACGAATGGGCATCCTCAATTTTTCTGACACAATTAGCCAATCATTCAGGTGCTTAAAAGGTAAGCACCTTCTCACTTTCCATAATAGTTTTGGTTAGTTCAGCCATGGAACTGATGGTCGCTTTTTCAATCAATGTAATTTCCCTTAGTCCCCTGGCCTCGAGGCAACTTCCGCAAAGCAACAATTTCGAACCTTTATTCAATGATAGTTGCAACATTCTTTCAATATTATAAAAGCCATTGGGTGTATGTTGATTCGTAATCGCACAATTTACCCCATCAGCTATCAGGAAGATCGTTACTTCCGTTTCTGGAAAATCATTGTTGATCTGATTCGCAATCCTTAATGCATTGAACGCCTTTTCAGTTCCATATGGCGCATCATTAATAATGATTAGTGTTTTCATGTTAAACAAGTTTATTCAACAGGTAAGTATAATTTCATCGTGCCGGGTTTAAACCGTCCTTTATCAAAATGTCCCATTTTTGAATGGTCCTTTGTAATAAGGTGCATGTGCAGATACGTGTCATGGTGTGTGAAAATAGTTTGGTGCTCCGTAGAAAAGAAGCCCGCAATTTCAACAGCCTCATTGTTTAATGAAAAATTGGTTTGTCCTCTATGTGCATCCTCAGGTGAACTCACTGTTGAACCTTTGGGCAGGTTGACTATGTGTATCGTGGCCGTATCCATAATTCCAGTGAGCTTGAACGCAAATGGACGCGGAGAAGTCTGCGTTTGCTGATCAAGGTAACTTTCCAGTTGTTGAATTGTCTGAATGGTATCCGGCAAAACTTGTCTCTTCCATTTATGAACATTTGCATAGACAAAAAATGGAGCTTTTGCTTTGAAAGTCCGTAGAACATTCATCGTGGTGTCGTTAAGTACAGAAGATACATACGATTTTCCGTCGATTACAATTAACTCACCGGATAGGTATTCAAGAGGCCCCAGGCCATACAAATGTTTTTTATTTGAAATAGTATCAAGGTCAATTGTTCCGTAAAGTTGTCCTTTCCACATTACGTTTTTCATTGCACCGACAACCTTTACTGTGTTTGTGGCTTTTTGTGCTTTGGAAGGGTAGTGCAAAAGCAATAGGCAGATCATTACTGATACAGGTACTATTATTTTGTGAAGCCACATATTGGTTTTTCATTTACCCAGAAAGGCGGAATACATCCACACGAGCTTTTCCTGCGCCCTGATGTAATCACTCATCAAAGCATTGGTGCCTTCGTCACCGGCATCAGCCGATAACCGTAGTAATTCGCGCTGTATCGAAATAATCGTTTGAAAAGAGTTGAGTATGTCTGCTACCGCTTTCATGCCATCCGAAACTTCTAAGCTTTCAGGAATTGTTGATGATTTGGCATAATCTGAGTAACGATGATTCGGTGCATGGCCAAGCGTCAGTATCCTTTCCGCCACTTCATCAATTTTCAATTGCAGGTCGTTATACAATTCTTCAAACTTCAAATGCAATTCAAAGAACTTCTGTCCTTTAATATTCCAATGATACCCACGCACATTTTGATAAAAAATGGAGTAGTTGGCAAGCAGTTCACTTAGCTTTTCAGCCAGGTTTGCCGACTTCCTGCTGTCAAGTCCAATGGCATTTATGTTGTTCATGGTACTTTTTTTAAGTTGAAAATTCAGAATGTATAATTCAGAAATTTACGGTGATTTCCTGTTTCAGTCTACAGCCGCCAGCATTATTACATGAAGCACCCCGAAATGGGGGCCGTTGCCAAATTAATGCAATACTGCAAAGTATAGCTATGATATATGGCATAGGCTATTAAAATAATGCAAATCAACTCAAACAGCACTCCAAAACTGGTTAGCTTGCTTCTGTCTCAATAGTAAATAGTCTCACCAAGGCCGGCATATACATAATCAGTCTGAAAGGTGTCTTTCAGAATCTTAAAGGCAAGGTGGCCAGTACAATGAGTGGGTGCTACTCTTCGAACACGCAAATCCTGGTGAAGGAGTTGTGCGATGCGGAGTGTTTGCGGCCTGTCGAAAGGCAGGAGATGAAAACCGCCGTAAAGCAGCTCGATCGTATTTCCGGTAATGGTTCGTGTTTCTTTTACGATTTTTTCTACACCGGTATGTGAGCAACCGGTAATCAGCACTTCACCCTTTGCCGTCTTCATGGATAGCGATAGCTCTGGCAAGTTGGTGTTTTTGCAATGTTCGGCATCCTGCTCAAACTGTCCTTCCACAAAACTTTTTCCGGGATAACAACTGAAATAACCCAGATACTGCGAACTGGTTGCAATAAGAGTAAGTCCGGGCAAAATTTCTTTTGAATTCTTTACGAATTCAATATTGGCATTCCAGAATCTTCCCGATTGGTTGATCAGGAACTTTGTTTCACCTCCATTAAAATACTGCATTGATTTCTCTAATGAATCTTTCACGGCTGCTTCCTGTCCGGTAGCGTCAAAAGGAACCGGCGCACCCCAGAAGATATCATATGGAAAATAGATTTTCACTTTCGGATTCACCTGTAATACGTAATCAATGCCGTTCAGGTGATCAAAGTGGCCATGCGAAACCACTACCAGGTCAACCTGTGTCAGGTCGATGCCAAGCCGTAGAATATTTCTTTAAAAAATATCAGCATTACTTCCTGCATCAAACAAAATGGTTTGGCCTTTATATTTTGTGATGCAGGAAAAGCCAAAGTCTGCTGTCAGGGTGGTGTCTTTTCCGAATGCATCATACAAATTGGTGATCGTGCCTTCCTGCACCAGAAATTTTTTATGATCTGCAGGCAAGTTTATGGAACTTAGTATGAAAACGCTCAGCAAAATGGGAAGAAACAGGTAGCTTTTCATGGGTATAAGTTGTCAGAAATTAGTATGAAAACCGTGAGGCAATATTCATGTAGAATCAAAAAGTCTGGAATTATTTCAAACGGCTTCTTTAACCTCCTGCCAGGCAACAGTGATAACCACATTCCCCGTCTTTTCCCCGGTTTCAACATACCGGGTTGCATCAGGTATTTGCTCCAGTGTATAGGTTCTGTCGATTACCGCTTTGTATTTACCTGCTTCAATGATGTCTTTAAAAAAAATGATATCGGCTTTGCTATCAGTTGGAATGGGAAACTTCACTTTATTCCTGCTGAAAAGAGGGGTGAACAATGCCAGGAAAATATTTGCTGACAGGTATCCGAGTTCTGTTGAAAAATAGACACCATATGGTTTTAGAATTTTCCTGCATTTCGAAAACGAACTTTTACCAACTGCATCAAAAACCACATCATAGTGCCTGCCTGTTTTTGTGAAGTCTTCTTTCGTATAGTCAATCACTTCATCGGCACCCAGTGATTTTATCAGCCCAAGGCTCCTGGTATTACACACTGCCGTAATCGTTGCCCCGTAATACTTTGCAAGCTGAACGGCAGCAGACCCGATGGAACCTGAGGCACCATTGATCAGGATATGTTGCTGTTTACTGAAATCTATTTTCCGCATGATGTTTTTTGCAAGCATCAATCCATCACACACTGCAGCAGCCTGTTCATAGGTCATGTTGGCCGGCTTCAGCGCGATTGAACCGCTCTCTTTCATACAGAGGTATTCTGCATGGGTACCAAAATGATAGGTGCTCAGGCCGAAAACGGCATCTCCCTTTTTGAAAGAGGTTACTGCACTGCCGGTTGCTTCAATCTCACCGGCAAACTCACTGCCCAAAACATTTTTTTTCGGTTTAAATAAACCGCTAAAAAACCTGACGATAAGATATTCAGGTTTCCGGAATCCGCAATCTGTACGGTAAACAGTGGTTGCATAAATCTTAATAAGCACTTCATTATCTTTTGGAACAGGCTTTTTTACTTCTTTGAGATGTAATACTTCCGGCGGGCCATATTCCGTATATACAACGGCTTTCATCATATCCTGAGATTCACTCATGGCAATGGGGTCCTTTTTTTGTGGTTATTGAGGTCAGGTAAATGTATGCAATCGTTGTTTTCTACAAGGAATTGAAAAAGTCAATTCTGTTTGTATAGGAATTAAAAAAACCGGCCGGCCATTTTTCGCAGAAGAAAATCCAGGGAAAAAATGGTCAGCCGGCGTTTTGTTTTTAAAGATACTGTCAGAATTTTAAACCTACCTTGGCAAAGAGGAACGTGCCATCAAAACCCATCTGCACTGCATCCCAGGCCCCGCCTGATTCTGTTTGGTATGGATCATAGTAATCTGGATACGTATTGAACAGGTTTACAGCACCAACATTCAGTGAAATATTGTCTGAGATATTGTATCCAAGGGTCAGGTCAACAGTAAATTTCATATCATAGGTGTAAGGCTTAGGATCAAAATCATAAAAGGTTAACGGAGCCCATTCATTGATATGCAGGTTGGCACTAAAATCTTTATGGCTATATGCGATTCCCAAATTGAACTTTGAACGAGGCGCTGAGTTGACCAGGAAGGCACTGTCTCTTGGACCGAAGTAAGAATCTTCCTTGCCTTCCAGTAAACCTGTGGTATTTACCTCATCCACTTGCATACTGTTTATATTGCTTACAAATGAAAATCCAAGCCGGTCATTATTTCCAAGTGTCAGGGAATAATTCAGTACCACATCCAATCCGATCGTTGTAGTATTCACCGCATTGGTGAAGAACTGTGCAGCTGTCACATTCAATTCATCCAGGGTAGGGCCGATGATCGGATCGCTGTTATCAAACTGCCCGGTGAGCACGATACGGTCTTTAATCTTTACATAGTACCCATCAACAGTGGCAGTGAATCCTTTTCCATTGCCTGCTGTAAAACCCAGACTTCCGGTAACTGCAGTTTCTTCTTTTAATGGTGGAATTCCCAAAGCAACGGTAATAGGATCAACATTATTCGCTATAACCGCATCAAAGATCTGCCCGTTTTGAACATTCGTAAATGTCTGGTTGAAATAGACCTGTGCCAGTGATGGCGCGCGGAAACCCGTGCTGACAGAACCTCTCAAGGCAAAATTGTTGGAAAATGCATAACGTGTGGCGAGTTTACCATTGATGGTACCGCCAAAATCGCTGTAACTTTCGGCGCGGATGGCAGCATCAATCATGAATTTGTCGGTAAGATCAATTTCCACATCTATATAACCTCCCACATTGGTGCGGGTTTCATCAACTTCATTGTCTGGCCGGAAACCGGGAAAACCTTGTGAACCACCGGGACGGAACGTGGTGTCGAGTGCTACAAAGGTACCATAGTCATCAAAGACAGAATCGATGCTGAATATCACCGGCCCATATGTTTTCCAGGAACCTTCTTCACCGGCGAAAATCTGGTAATTCTCCGAACGGAATTCACCGCCAAATGCAATGTTCATTCCACTCATAACCTCTTTATAAAACCTGCTTACATCCAGTGTAAGTGTATTTTGAGAAAGCTTGGTGCCGCCATCATCAAATGAAGTAGGAGAGGCTTCTTCCAGCGAAGCATTTAATGTATTGTCGCCAAAAAAGTGGAATTTATTTGAACCATACGCATCGCTGAAATCGAAGTTCCATTCGCCCAGTTTTGTACGGATTCCGGCAGCAGCAGTTATATCTCCGATTTCGGTCTGAATAATCGGATCAAACCCTTCGGGATAAATGCTGATGACGTTACGGGATTCATCTGCTACGCGGGTAAATGCATATGCATCTGTTTTACGGTAGTTATAACCGCCAAATGCATAGACATCCGTTTTGTCGCTTAACGGAATTTCCAGGTTGCCCATGAAACCTACACCCTGCGCGGCCGCTTCTCCAAATTCATTTCGCACATCGGTATTTCCCGGATACCAGTCGGGCGGTATGTTTGCCCTGTTGGTATGGCCGGTATTCATGTAATCGCCGGAAAGGTTAAGGTAGCCATTCTTCGCTACCTTGAATCCATAGTTAGCGCCAAGAGTAATTTTTCCGCCATCAAAATTTTTATCATCAAACCGGTATTTAGCCAGGTTTGTGCCTGCTCCGATATTGCCGGTGAATTCTCCGGTAGACTTTTTTAACACAATATTGATCACACCGGCAATCGCATCCGAACCATACTGTGCCGAGGCGCCATCACGCAGAATTTCGATATGGTCGATGGAAGAAATAGGGATGGCATCCAGGTCGGTACCGGTATTGCCGCGGCCGCGCGTTCCATAAATATTGATCAGTGAAGACTGGTGCTGGCGCTTACCATTGATCAAGACGAGCGTTTGGTCGGGGCCCAATCCGCGCAGGGTTGCAGGGTCAGTATGATCTGCACCATCAGCACCCGATTGCTTGTTTGCGTTGAAAGAAGGAGCAAGATAATGCAGCAACTGATTCACATCCAGTTGCCCCATTTCGTTGGAGATCTTTTTAATGTCGATATAGTCGATCGGAACCGGTGTATTCGTAATTGACCTGTTGAGTGAACGGCTGCCGACCACTTCAATGGCTGCCAGTTCAGTAGCAGCATCACTCATTATAACATCCAGGCTGGATTCGCCGGAAACAACTATTTCCTGGCTGGCGTAGCCAACATAACTATACACCAGCGTGGCCGGCACCTTTTTTACGGTGAGTGAGTAGCTTCCGTTTTCATCGCTGTAGGCACCATTTACCGTGCCTTTTTCAGCAATGGTGACCCCGGTGAGCGGTACACGGTCCGAATCCGTTATTTTTCCTGTTATGGTAAATTGTGCAGTTGCATACTGCAGGCCGGAAACAGCCAACAGCAGCATGAGTAGCAGTTTTTTCATGAATTTTTTTTTAATGGGAGGGTAATTTAGGGTAAAAAAACGCATGCCTGCTTTTTGTACTATAAAAATTAGCCACATGTTTTTCCA
This sequence comes from uncultured Bifidobacteriaceae bacterium, assembly GCA_964524035.1. GTDB lineage: Bacteria > Bacteroidota > Bacteroidia > Chitinophagales > UBA10324 > JACCZZ01. The sequence continues at coordinate 5,367 of CAZGBP010000044.1, read as the reverse complement.
CAACAGGCTGGATGATTACCGGTTGACGGCAGTAAGTATCAACGCAAGTACTCGCGCATGCCGGGATAAACAGATTTTGCAAACAGTCCGAAATCCGGAAGCAATGCTGCGCTTTTGAGATTATACCTCATTTTTCATCAGTTGGTTTTTTATCATTTTTCCCACCAGCTTATCAATCGGAAAGGTGAAGCTTTCTTCATTCAATTCATGAACGGAGATCCATCGAAAGTTTACGGTTGCTCCTGAATGATCCGGGTTGTTTGGCTGCATTGGTGCCGATGGCGCATTGTTTAACACATGTACGAGGTAATAGATGCTGATTACCTGAATGGTGGGGTCAAAAGCAGACGGCTGAAAAAAATCGGTGGTATAAAAATGATCGCCTACTTCTATTTCCTGATTTAACTCTTCCAGCCATTCCCTGGCAAGGCATTGCCTGGTGCCTTCCCCCAGGTGCATGCCGCCTCCCGGAAACTTTGTAAACGACTGCCCTTGCTGAAATTCATCTGCAACCAACACACCCCTTGTCGCATCTAAATGGATACCATAGACCCGGATGGTGAACTGACGCAATTTTTTCACACCGTCATTTTTTGCGTTTAAAGGTACGTGGCAGAACAATCAGCAGGATTTTTTTTTGGATTGCTTTTATATTCAGAGCATGTCATCAGGCTAAACTGCATACAATTAAGGTCAATCCGGACGCAATTGTCCATATCTTTTTAAATAGAGATTAAATTCCATTTAAATTTTCACTACACTTGTTACACTAAAACCAAATGCTTATGAAACGACTTTTTTACAAGTTGGCCATTACATTACTGGCAATACCTGCATTTTGCAATGCGGTATTTGCGCAGTTTGATGTAAACGGCACAGTCACCAGCAGCGCTGGTGAACCTCTAATAGGGGTCACAGTCTCTGTTAAGAATACCAATAATGGTACTGTTACAAACGAAGACGGATACTACACGATCCGGATTTCCGGTTCCAGTGCCACGCTGGTATATTCTTACCTGGGATACCGGTCGCAGGAGAAAGCAGTCTCCGCATCAGGTACCGTAAATATCGCGCTGGAGGAAGCCAATACAGAATTGGATGAGGTTATCGTATCCGGTTTGGCAACCTCCGTTAAGCGTGCCAACTCTGCGAATGCAGTGGCCGCTATTTCAGCTAAACAGCTCACGGGAATTACGCAACAATCTACGCTCGATGGCGCCATTTACGGAAAGTTTACCGGCGCGCAGATCACGCAAAGCTCCGGTGCACCGGGTGGTGGTATCGGAATCCGGATGCGGGGTATCACCTCCATTAACGGTCCCGCGCAGCCATTGTTTATTGTTGATGGAATCTTTGTAGACAACTCATCCATTGCGGCAGGCCTGAACCTTGTGTCGAATGCTGCCGGTGGCGGTAATGCGGCTCAGTTTGACCAGGACAATGCTTCTAACCGGATTGCTGATATTGATCCGGGAGATATTGAGACCATAGAGATCCTGAAAGGTGCTGCAGCAGCAGCAATCTATGGTTCCACAGCCTCTTCCGGTGTGGTGATAATCACGACCAAGCGCGGAAAACAATCCAGAAAAGATCATGCGAATGTAGAATTCACCCAGTCACTTGGATTTCAAACCATGTTGAACCCTCAGGGTACACGCAACTGGGATTCTGAAAAAGTTGCAGGAAGTTTTGGCGAAGGTGAAGTAGCTAATTTTGAGGCTGCACAGTCTTCAGGAACCCTGCATGATTATGAAGATGAACTGTACGGTAATAAAGGATTACTTTCTGATACCAGGCTGTCATTTTCTAATGCCAACGACAAAACCTCATTTTACAGCAGCATTTCCCATAAGTCGGAAGACGGCATTGTTGAAAAAACCGGCTATACTAAAACCAGTGTTCGTTTAAACCTCAATCATAAAGTAAGTGAGCGGTTTGATCTTGCGGTAAGCACCAACTATATCAAAAGTTCAGCGGATCGCGGATACTTCAACAACGACAATACGAGCACTACCATGGGTATTTCTTTTGCCGGCACACCTTCCTGGGCGCAATTGCAGCCGGATGAAGAAGGCAACTATCCCGACAATCCATATAGTGCAGCCAACTTTTTGCAAACCCGCGACCTGATTACCAATAATGAAGCGGTAGACCGTTTCCTTGGAGGCATGAACCTGGTAACTAAAATTGTTACCAACGACAGGCATTCATTAAAGTTGATCCTGAACGGTGGGCTGGATGCATATACCTTCAAGACCACAGCTATATTTCCAAAGGAACTTCAGTTTGAGAAAAATGGTAACGGTACTAATGGCGCTTCCATACAAGGTACCACCACCAATTTCAATAACAATGAATCAGCCTTCCTGGTCTATTCATTCTATCCGGCCTCCGCAGGATTCAACATTCGTGCACAGGCCGGTCTTACCAGGGAGAGCTTCGAAAGAAACACGATCATTGCTTCAGCAACCCAGCTGATTGGTGCGCAAACCAATGTGAGCCAGGCAGGTGCGGTGGATATGTATCAATTCCGAAGCAAACAATTAAATCTTGGCGGGTTTGGCCAGGTAGAAGTTGATTTTAATGGCAAAGTGATTCTTACAGCCGGACTGCGTGGTGATAAATCTTCGAACAATGGTGATGAGAACAAAGTATACTATTATCCGAAAGCTTCTGCGGCCGTAAATCTTGCTGAGTTTGCATTCTGGAACATGGAAGACTGGAACCAGTTCAAACTCAGAGTAGCTTACGGACAATCCGGTAATTTCGCAACCTTCGGTTCTGCATTTACTTCTTTGGGCAGCACCATCATTGAAGGTGCGGCCGGATCGCTGATCAACACTACACAAGGCAATAATGAAGTAGGTCCAGAGCGCCAGAGTGAATTGGAATTTGGTGCTGATCTAGGATTCCTTGATAACAGAATTTCTGCAGAAATAACATATTATATAAAGAATGTTACCGATTTGTTGCTGGTTTCACAAGTGCCATCTTCAACAGGTTTTGTAAACAAAGTAACCAATGCTGCTGAACTGCGCAATACAGGATTGGAAGTAGGACTGGGAATCGACATCATCCGTAAAAAAGATTTCGAATGGTTCAATCAAACCAATTTCTGGTTTAATAAATCAGAAATCACCCAGTTGGATATTCCTTCTTATGCAGTTGGTTCTTTTGGTGCCACACTGGGTACTTTCTATATCGAACAGGGAGCCAGTGCAACACAAATTGTAGGTATTGGTACTGCTGATGACGGTGAAGATACTACCGACAACGGACTGGTGGTTTGGGGTGATTCAGAACCTGACTTCCAGATTTCATTTGGCGAAAACTTGCGCTGGAAAAATTGGGAACTGGGGCTGGTACTTCACTGGAAACAAGGCGGCGATAACGTAAACCTGACCACTTTGCTTACGGATATTTTTGGTACAAGTCCTGACTTTGATGACATTGATCTTGATCCGGACGGCGTTTTAGCGAATGGCCCGTATCGTCTTGGTTTGCTGGGAACTTCTGCGGAGGTATTTGTGCAGGATGCCAGCTATGTAAGGTTGAGGGAAATAGGTTTGTACTACACTTTTGCTGACTTGAGTACCAAAACAAACAATACACTACAGTCAGTAAGAATCGGCGTATCCGCCTATAATGCACTTAACTTCTTTTCGTATAGAAGTTATGATCCTGAAGTATCCAATTTTGGCAGGAATGGAATTTCCAGCGGGGTAGAGGTAAATCCTTTCCCGACTGCTAAAAGATACTACGCAACCGTAACCGTTAATTTCTAATCAGTTAAAATTTCAGCACATGAAATTAAATCATATCAAATCACTCATGATCAGCACGACTGTGTTTTTCATGCTGGTGGCGGGTATCAGTTCCTGCAAAATTGATGAGCAGGTTGACCCGAATAACCCTTCCCTGGAAGGCATTGAAGCAAATGCTACGGTTGACGAGCTGAATAACCTCGTTACCGGTATGTTGTCGGGTATGCGAAACAGGTTTGACACCTACCTGGATGGAATATCTGTAATAGGCCGTGATTATTATCGCTATTCCGGTTCTGACCCGCGATTTACTTCCGATCTTTTAGGCAAGGAATCAGCGGTACTTGATCCGAATACTTTTTATACTACCAATCCCTGGGCGGATCATTACAGGGTAGTTCGAAATGGCTGGATATTAAGACATGCCATTGAAAACACATCCGCTGCACTTACCGATGAACAGAAAAATGGCTACCTGGGTTTTGCTAAAACCATTCAGGCACAGCAAATGCTGAATGCATTGAATATGCAATATCAAAATGGAATCCGGATTGATGTGGAAGATCCCAACAACCCCGGCCCATTCCTTGATTACGATGCTTCATTGCAGGGCATCCTGGATTTGCTGAACGAAGGTTATACCGATCTGACCAATGCGGGCGATGCGTTCAACTTCATACTTACTTCAGGATTTGCAGGTTTTGATACACCTGCTGCATTTGCAAAATTCAACAGGGCAATGGCGGCACGCGTTACACTCTATAAAGGTGATTATTCAAATGTGGAATCGTTACTGAATGCTTCATTCTTTGATAAAGCAGGTATTCTTACCAACGGAGTGTATATGGTGTATTCTACCTCAGGTGGTGATTTGTTGAACGATGCCTATACACCGCTCAATTCATCTACCGGTTCCAACGCCCGTTGTGCACAACCTTCATTTGTAACCGACGCTGAAGCAGGTGATACCCGCGTGGCGGCTAAAGCCATTCTTAGAGATGAACCGGCATTTGCCGACGGCCTGACCAGTGACTATGATGTTTGGGTTTATAAATCAAATGTTGATCCTATCTGCATTATCCGGAATGAGGAATTGATACTTATTTATGCTGAAGCGATGAATCAGACAGGTAATGGAACAGCGGCTGTAGAGGCCATCAACATCATTCGGGCGTCTGCAGGCCTTGCAGCGTATTCCGGTGGTACTTCACAAAGTGAATTGACCGATGAAATACTGAATCAGCGCCGTTACTCCCTTTTCGCTGAAGGACATCGCTGGATTGATATGAGGCGGTACAATAAGTTGGGCGAATTGCCAATTGATCGCCCGGAAGATGACGTGTTTGTTCAGTATCCGAGACCGGCCAATGAAGTGGAGTAATTTTATAAGTTCATAAGCAGAAGTAAAAAGGGGGCGCATGCCTCCTTTTTATTTGTAAGACGGGCATAGATCCCGCTATCTTATACGTTTGGACAAGGAATTAGTGTAAAATATACACCTGCCGGGCTTTCGCTTGCAGTAATACCACATACGTCAGAACCAATCCATTAAACCCGGATTTAGCAGTTGAAAACTAAGGTTAAAGATATATACGGGCATATT
>CAZGBP010000043.1:0-29319 GCA_964524035.1 uncultured Bifidobacteriaceae bacterium | reverse complement strand
TATTTTCTTCAAATATCCTGATATCCAGTTCCTCTGACTTGCAGAAAAAAAACCGTTTGGCAACCGGTTGAAGATAAACTCCGGCAAGCATAAATGCCCAAACCGGAATAATAGCATCAGCAGAGCAGCAAATTGCCACATTTTTACCTCTATACTGTTCCCAATCAACCTTTTTTAAAGCTTCCCGATAGTCTTTTTCCTTTAAAATAAGGCCCATGAACAGGTACTCCTTAAGATCGAAAGCTGCCGAAGGCTCAGGCGGATATAATTCTTCCAGGTCAAATGTGATCAGGCCGCTATCTGCAACCCGATTGACAACTGTATCAGCTGAGTTCATAACACCTACCATTTAATTAAGAACAGGCAACAAAGAAAGATGACCAATTAGTTCAGTGAAACCGGCTAACTTCTCTTTTGCCTTCCAAAACTAGAAAAAGAGATATCTGTTGTCTTCGATCTTTACCGATTTTTTCAGCACTTCGGTTATACCATACTGTAACCTTGGTTGCAGCGTGCTGAGTAATTGCTGACTGAAAGCGTTGTAATCGGCTACCGGTGCCGGCTTAGTGATTGATTGTACATTTATCACAAACACACCCTGCTCACCCTGTATGGGGCCGGAAACCGTGTTTTCTTTCAATGAAAAAACAGTTCCGATTACAGCAGGTTCGTATCCAAGGTTCTCTGCATAGGAATTGGAAAACATCACATTTCCGGAATTTTTTACTACCTGGCCCTCTTTAGCTGCAATAGACTCCATCGTAGTATTTAAAGCTTTAGCGGCATTTACTCTTGTAATTATTTCCGCTGCCTTCTTTTCCTTTCGCACTGCCATTTCCAATTGCGCCCTCGCATCTTCAAGCGCCATCGTTCCCTCTTCCTTGATACCAGTTAATAAGGCAACAACATAACTGTCATCCAATGTGAAAACCGGCGAAACAACGCCTGTCTTTTCCTGGTAAGCCCATTTCACTACTTCTCTGGCACCAGAAACACCAGGTAACTGGAATGCATTTTTTTGTACAGAGGGTGCAACCTGCTTATTCAAACGGTTCTCTTCTGCCGTTTTGGAAAACGCTTCCGCGGTCTGACTTGCGCTGGCAAACTGGGTGGCCTGTTCAAAAATAATCTTATCTGTTTCTGAACTGGCTTCCAATGGCCTTGTGATAAAGGCAACCTGAACAGCCGGCGCTACCATTCTGCGTTCGAGGATCTCCACAATATGGTAGCCAAATTCTGTCCTTAACAGCCTGATTTCGCCCTGTGCGCCCTGGAAAAAAAGGAAATCGTTAAATGCCTTTGCAGTTTGACCCTGTGTTATCATTCCCAGATCACCTCCATTTGGTGCAGTGCCCTGATCATCTGAAGACTTAATGGCCAGTGAATCAAAGGCAACTCCGCTCTTGAGCAATGCAAACAGACTGTCAATTTTCTTTTTGGCCGCTGTGGTATCTGCGCCGGCTTCCACCCTTGCGAAGATATGCCTTGCTTTTACGCTATCCGGCACTTCGCGGCGGTCTATCAATTTGGCAATTCGATATGCTCCATTTTCAAAATAAGGCCCGATCAAAGAACCAACCGGTACTTTGAAGAGGGTATCGGTTACAAAAGGGGACTCAATCTTTTCTTTCGAATAATAATACCTGTCAAGGCCCTTATCCGCATTTGCTTTGATCAGGTTGGTATCGGAGGGTGCCGCTGCCATGCTTGCATAAATTTCGTTCACCGCTTTTATAACACGTGCCGTATCTTCTTTTGAAGGTTTTACCGGAAATATCACATATTCCAGCTGACGGCTTTCCTCCTGCTTGAACTTCTCTTTATGTTTTGCCAGGTAAGCCGAAAGTTCTTCATCAGTAACCTTAACTGCAGAATCAATTATGGTTGAATAAGGTATCATTACAAACTGTACGCTGGCACGCGTATTCTTTTCATTGTAATCTGCCTCTGCCTGCCACTTTGGAATATACATGGCTTTGGTAATCAGGTTCTGATATTTGGTTTGTACCCTGTTATCCTTTTGCGCTTTTTCAAAAGCAACCCAACGCGCCCTGCGTTCACCCTCCTGCTCTCCTTCGGCAGTCTGATCCAGGTTTTGTAAATAGTTTTTTACGGCCGCCGGATCAAAAATACCCGTCTGCGGATTGGTAAAAGCCTGTTTGATCTCCGGTACCGGATCGTTTCCGAAAAACATGTCTTTGAGTTCTTCCGGAGTTACCTTTAAACCAAGCCTCCGGTATTCTTCTCCATTGACCTGTTCGGTAATCAGCTGATTCCAGGTCTGATCGCGCAATGAAAAAATAATATTGTCGTCTAAATTTGATTGGTTGGATTGCAACTTATAATTCTGTATTCCCTCCTCTACGCGGTTGGCAAAATCCTGATACCGGATTTTTTCCCCATCGATGGTACCAACTACATCACGGCTTCCCTGCAGCAGGTTTGAATTGGAATTGAGCGCTGTTTCCAATATGAATACTGCCAACGCCAAACCAATCACAATCGCTATTATTGGTCCAAGCTTATTCCTGATCGTTCCTATAAGTGCCATTCCGGTATGCTTTTTTTAAAGGACTGCAAAATAACACGTTTGAGGGCGAATATCCAAATGAAACCTGAGTCAATTCCAGAATCAAAGAGGATTCAAAACCGCTTGATTTCGGCATCCATATCAATATTGCCTGACAAATGCCTTAGATGGTTCCTCTTTTGTCAATGAAATACCCATTTGTCAGGAATGCGACCGCTACCCGGTTGCAGAAAGCCTGCTTTCTGCCTGCAGTTTAAACCTGATGTTTGGTTTTGGCCAAACAATACAGACACCAGTACATCTATGATTAAGGATTCAGAACAGGTTCCTTCAACCTGATTGTTCCCCGGATTTTTTTTATTTTATAATTCGTTAAGTCCTGATTTGATTCAAAACCGTCACCGAAAATAATTTCATCCCTGGTGGTAATTTTTACAAACTTATCCGAAGCTATTTTTTGGGTTTTTTGATTCCAGGTGAGTTCTTCCGTATTGAGTTTATCTCCTTTTACGCTGATGGCTTCCACATTATTCTTCACTTTCATCTCATCTGACTTTTCATAGGAGACGCCATAACCGGCGGTCAGCTGACTTTCCACCTGACCCTGCACATCATAAAAAAGAATTTTCAGGCCATCCGGCAGTTCCGTATAGGGTTCTTTGGTTCGATATCGCAACATTACAGGGGCGGTAAGTTTGGCTTTTACCGTACCCTGGTTACTGTAAATCACTTCAATATCTTTCCCGGTTTCTGAAGAGGCTTCATATTGTCCGGTCAGTTTATTTACGGTGGCAATATCCGTTTCGCATGACGAAATGCCGGCCATTAAAATGGCTGAAAAAAAAATCCCCAAAACAATACGATGCTGCAAAGCCTTTGATTTAAAGGGTTTCAAATGAATTGATAGCGGAAAAAGTTACAAGCTGTAAATGAATGGGTAACGGTCAAGGTTATTTCACCTCAATCAAACCTGCGTTTCTGGAACCACTTATCATTAAAGGTAAAGCCGGCAGTAAGCTTAAATACAGAACCTGCAACCGGGTTTTCCTTAAGTGTTCCTATCCCTATCCATTCTCCCGCTAGCGAAATCTGTGAGAACGAACGCCTCAATGGCATGCCAACACCAAACGAAACAGATAACTGCCTTAGTTGCACTTCATTCAGTTCAACATAGTTGCGGCCCATTGACATACCTAACCGGTACGCCATAACTTTCCAGTATTGCTGGTAGGATTTACTATCCGGAATCAATTCTCCACCAATTGCAAGTTTCCAGGTATTTGCGGTTTCATCTGCCTCGCCGAATGACTGATACTGGCTCCACATCGTATACTTATAATTGATACCAATGGAATAATGGTATTGTTTTGAAAAGATCGCACCGGCTGAAAAAGTGCCGGGTAAAGTAACCACCCCTTCTTCATCCAGGTTGCTGTAAATGGTATCCTTCGGATTGATGGTAGACGTGCTGTTGCCGGCATCATCTGTATACGTAAATCGTTCATAAATCAAGTCACGGTTGGCCTTAATTTCCGTTTCCAGGCTCCCGTTCACACCAAGATCAAGAAAATACGTTTTGGATTTTTCAAGCGAAATTCGATACTGCACACCTGCATCAATAAGAAAATCGCCGAGTTGCCTTGTTTCCTGCCTTCGGGTATTAAATGCATTGGTGCTTTCAGGAAATGCAAGAATATCAGTATAGTTGATACTTCCAAATAAATACGAAACATTCATCCCGACGGCCAGCTGCTTATATTTGTACCCTCCGCCGACATAAAATCTATAGAGGCCACCTTGTCCCTGAAACAGGTTGAATGACCGTCCAAACAATTCACTGCTGTCATTTTCACTGGTAATTGAATAGCCTACCCTGCTGAATGGGCTGAGGCCCAAACTAAGGCCCGCTTTATTTTTAATTAATGGAAAACCCAATGCAAGATTAGAGATCGTTCCATCACTGAATACAACAGAGGTATCCGGAGTTCTCAAATGCAATCCGCTGATAAAAAAAGCGGCGTCCAGTGTAGTAAGTTTAAGATCGCTGTAAGAAGCAGGATTCGCGAAATTAATGCTGAAAGGACTGTGGTAGGCGGCAGATAGTCCACCCCAACCACGCAGATTTGTAAACTCCGGGTCAAATAAGGTACCCAGTCCATATCTTGAGTATGGCAGGTTTTGTCCCTTAACACTGAAAGAACAAATTGAAATAGTTAATATGGATAGAACCAGCTTACTGATTAGGTTCATTCAGGGTAAGTATTTTATTAAGGCCATACAGCACGAGGTTGGGGACGGCAAATATCTTACTTTTAAACATCGTTTCAAAAATTGGTGCGTCGCCTCCGGTTAAAAGTACTTTTAGGCCACTATAGTTTTTTTTGTATTCTGTGATGAAGCCGTTCATTTCGAGGTAAGAACCCCTGATAACACCGGTTAAAATGGACGTAACGGTACTCCTGCCAAACAATTCACTGGAGAATTGTTTGCGCACTAACGGCAACCGGTCGGTAAAAGTATGCAACGCTTTCAGCCGCATTTCGAGGCCCGGCGTAATATTGCCTCCATAATAAACTCCCTTGCTGGTAATCACATCATACGTTATACAGGTACCGGCATTAATAACCAGCACGTTTTTACGCGGCATAATAAAATGTGCACCGCAAATGCCGGCAAGCCTGTCCATTCCCAGGCTTCCTGGTGTTTCATATTGATTTTGTACCGGCAATGCCGTTGCAGGGTTGAGCTTTACAAAATGAAACGATTTCTGCAGCAGCGCTTCCACCGGCGTTGAATCATTCACAACAGATGATACAATAGCACGTGAAATTTTAAACTTCTTCAAAAGCGCGCGCAGCTTTCCAATCGTAAAATGGGGATGCGCTTCAAAATGCACCATATCGCCCATTTGAAATACTGCTGCCTTAACCAGTGTATTCCCAAAGTCAATTACCAGGTTCATGGAATCGGTTGTTTCTAAGTACGGTTTATTCTTCATTTGTAAAAGTAACTGCATTCATTTGAAATGGTATGCCAGGGAATACACCGGCGTATTCAACGTATTGCAGAACTTAACCGGTAGTTTAATAGCAGCAGGCATTCCAATAAAAAAACCTGCCCGGAAACAAGCAGGTTTTTTTATTAAATGGTAATGTTTTCTTTATTGATTCCACCAAAGAACCGGAGCATACATTGTCGAGTTCTGATCGGGCATATTACTGTTATACAGCCTTTCGTTTGTCGGGTAGATAAAACGCGTTGGTATGGTTCCGCCGGCATTTGGAGTCAGTACCGGGGTACCGGTGCGGCGCAAATCAACCCATGATTCAGGATGCAGGAAGTTAGCCACCCATTTCTCATAGATAATCTGAGCGATCATCGCGTTCATATCGCCACTTAAGGTGCCATTAGCTGCGATGTAGGCAGCTGCATCTTCGGCAGCTATACCATAAAAATCCATGCTGGACTGAATGGCTTCCGTGAAAGCGGTCTGTCCACCACCTGAATCGCCGGTTCTTACTTTAGCTTCGGCTTCAATGAACTTACGTTCAAACTCCGTCATCAGTATAACCGGTGAATTGTCGGCAGCAAAGAAAGCGCCAAGCGCTCCGGGATACCAATAATCGCCATCCACATCAATGTATACACCATAGCGAGGATCATTTTTGGCAGCCATTTGCTGCAGGCATGCTCCATCATAAACAATATCATCACGTTGCTCGATGTATTGAAATGCCGGGCCGGGGCCTGCGGAAGTAAACGGATAGAGTGCATTATCAATTGCACCCCCGGCATTAATAGAAGCCAGGGCATTGGCAGCAGCATTTGCATCAATTTTAGTAAGGTGGATGTAATACCTTGCCTTTAAGGCATGTGCCAAACTAATCCAGGAATTAAGGTCACCATTGTAAATGAAATCATCGGAACCGGGTTCTTCAAAATCATCATCCGGTAAATCTCCGCTAAGAATGGTAATTCCCTCATCAAGCAATTGCTGAATGCTGGCATACACTTCTTCCTGTGTATCGTAAGCCGGAGTTAAATTCTCAAAACCATTGAAGGCCTGGGTATAAGGAATATCACCCCAAACATCCGTTGACATTCCAATCGTATAAGCCATCATGATACGGGCAATGCCATCATATGCATCATATCCCCCGGCAGACTCACCGGATGCATTTATTTCAATGATGGAATTGAAGTTAGACATGGTTGCCGCGTATAAGTTATTCCATACGTTATTGAAATCCTCTTCAGAAAAAGTGTACTGATTGTATGCGAAAAACTGACGGGTTGCACCGGTAATGTACTGTGTCATAATGCTGGTAAACCGCGACATGTCACCTCCCTGTGCATAGGCAAGATTACCTTGTGCACCAGGCAGTAATACCCTGGGTATAACCGCTGACGGAGAATTCGGATTGTCATTCACTCCTTCCAGGAATCCTTTTTTGCAGGACTCTGAAACAACGATCATCGTTGTGATCAGGAGGATGATGAAAAATTTATTGTATCTCATAGTTCTCAAATTTAGAATGAAGAAAAGGTGAATTAGAGGGTCAACCTTAAGTTAAGACCAAAACTTCTTACACCAGGCATATTGAAATAATCCATTCCCTGGCTGTGATTAGATCCTGTCAGACTTGTTTCAGGATCAACACCTTTGTAATCAGTGGAAAGCCACAGGTTACGTCCAACCAATGAGATATCAATGGAGGCAATCGGTGTTTTTTCCAGCACCTTAGGTGCAATCGTGTAAGAGATGGATATTTCACGCAACTTGATGTAGGATGATTCCTCCACAAATTGTTCAGTTGGTCCTCCAAAACCACTTCCAAGACCCTGATACCAGCTTTGGCTCAGCGGAACTTCAATGTTATTGGGCTGACCATCTGAAAGAACACCTTCAAAAACAGTCATCTCTCCGCGGTTTTCTGTTTCCTCCGTCATTCCAAAGAAATTCAAAGCACCACGTGTTCCATTCCACATATCGCCGCCCTGTCTTACATCCATCAACACATTCAGTGCAAGGCCTTTGTAAGAAAGATTGGTACTGATACCGGCAATCCAGTCGGGATTTACATCACCAATTACGCCAACCTGTGCATCCTGAATCGGGTAACCATACGTTGGGTTTGGGTCGCCGTTAGAGAGGAACTGAACATCATCAATTACGATGTTGCCATTATCATCGCGCAACCAGCGGCTTCCGTAAATAGAACCGTATTGTTCTCCCACGATGGCATAGATTGCAGAACCTTCAAATCCTCCAAGGAACAATTCATTAACGCCATTTGCCAATTCAAGCACTTCACTCTTATTGGTGCTCCAGTTCATTCCAATGTCCCATCTCCAGTCCTTGGTTTTAACAGGGGTAAGGTTCAGGGCAATTTCAAAACCTTTGTTTTCAATGGAACCTGAGTTAAGATATTGTTGCTGAAAACCTGTAGAACCTGCGATAGGTGCCGGAATAATCTGATCAACCGATTTACTCTGATAGTAGGTTACATCAAGGCCAATCCTGTTATTTACAAAACGAAGGTCAGCTCCTACTTCAAACGAAGTAACTTTCTCCGGTTTCAGCAGCGGGTTGCCCAAAGTTGCTGAATTCGAATACGCGGTTGTAGAAGTACCGGATGCATCTGGCAGCGGGAATGCGATACCGGCTGTCCAGCCATCGGCGGCTGTGGTTTGAGCATAGTAGTTTTCGAGGGCATAGAGCGGGGCATCATGTCCCACCTGAGCCACTGAAAGGCGCAACTTACCATAAGGGAATGCTTTGCTGTTGCTGAGGCCCAACGCTTCCGTAAACACCCAGGATAAGGAAGCGGAAGGATAGAAGAATGAGTTATTATCAGCCGGTAAGGTAGAAGAGTGGTCATTTCTGCCTGTAACGGTCAGGTAAAGCATGTTAGCATAACTCAGATCCAATGAGCCATAGAAACCATATATCCGGTAACGTGTTTCGTACTCCCGGGTAATTACGTTTGCAGCATTGGAAAAATTATAAAAATCTGGTATCACCAGGTTATCTCCCTGAACGTAGATATCCTGTTTGGTTTGACTCAGGGCATTATAACCGAGGGTTAAAGAAGCACTGAATTTATCAGAAAACTGTTTCGTAGCGGTTCCCAACAAATCATTATTAACCTGGCGGTAGAAATAATCGCGCTCATAAATCTGTCCATCGGGTACAGCCCGTGAGTTAATTGCAAAAATCTGATTCCTGCGATCTGTATAAAAATCAATACCCAGCCTTTCTGTAAGTTTCAGCCAAGCCCATGGGGAGTAACTTACTTCGCCATAGCCATACATCCGGTTTACATCATCCTGAAATGGATTTTGATTGATGGACCAATACGGATTATCGTAACCTACCCCACCGCGATAATTCCTTTGAGATCCGTCATCCAGAATATAAGCAGAAGGATCTGTCGGATCATCGGAACCGTTGGAATTATCAAAAGAAATAGGCGTGCGGAGCAGGTCAAGCATTAAACCTGAAAGGTTAGATCCTTGCTGAACACGACTTCCGCCAGATTTAACATAAGTAAACGAACCGGCTGTTGAAAATTTCTCTGAAATCTTCATTTCACCGGAGAGTGTGGTTGTAAACCTTTTGAAATCTGCCAGAGGCACAACACCCTGCTGATTCAAAGCGCCAAATGATACGCGGAAGCCGCCTTTATCGCCACCACCGGAAAGTGAGAGATTATTCTCCATCGTATTACCGGTTCTGAAGAATTGTTCCACGTTGTCATATGCTTCGAAAGGTATTGCAGCAGAATTATTGGCCGCTGCAGTTTTGCCGATGATTTCTCCATATTGGTTATAAGGAGTGGCCTGAGTCGGATCCCAGAACAAGGTATCCACCTGTGCTCCAAATGATCCTGAACCTGTACTGGCATACTTTGCAGCAATACCTCCTGAACCTTTTACATACTGATCCTGAAGTGCAGGCGTTTTGTTTACCTGTTCAATCGTATAGGTGCTGCTGAAAGTAGCATGTAGTCCTTTTCCGGCTCCTTCTGCACCACCTCTTTTAGTGGTAATGATAATTGCTCCGTTTGCTGCGCGAAGTCCATAGAGTGCAGCAGCAGCAGGGCCTTTTAACACGGTAATAGATGCGATATCATCAGGGTTTACATCAATTGCCCTGTTGGAGTTGTTTACACTTTCCAGCAGGTTATTATTGATAAGGGCACCTTCATTATCCGGGCTTCCGGAAGCATTATGTGTGTTATCAATAGGTACACCGTCTATTACAAAAAGCGGACTGTTATCACCTGTAATGGATGTTGCTCCCCGAAGCTGAAGATAAACAGAACTTCCCGGTGAACCGGAAGAGGTGATCACATTCAGACCAGCCACTTTACCAGACAACGCTGATAATGTATTGTTGGCTCCGGCTTGTGTGAGTTTATCACCACTTACATCCTGTACGGAATAGCCCAGTGCCTTCTTTTCAGAAGAAATACCAACAGCAGTTACCACTACTTCTTCCAAACCGAGAACGTCTTCCTCCAGGTCAACATTCATAACGTTGGAAGCACTGATCGGCACTTCCTTGGATTTGTAGCCAAGGTACTTGTAAACCAGCGTGGTAGCATTGGTTGGAACGGTCAGCGAATAATTGCCATCAACATCGGTATAAGTACCTGTAGTAGATCCTTTTACGATGACTGATGCGCCAATAATTGCTTCCCCGTTGATGTCTAAAACAGTTCCGGTTATAAGCCGGTTCTGTGCGTAAGATGCCTGCCATGTAAGCACTAAAACAAGCATCGCAAACAGTAAGCGGATAGCTTTTGTCATAGGGTTTGAATTTGGTGAATGAAAAAAGATGGTGGTAAATGTAGGTAAAATCCTTTCAAAAAAAGTGGCACAACCTGAGTTATGAACACCTTATCTGAAAGTGTTGATTTAGACGAACTAAATCTTTTGATAGACGACACCGGCTAAAAAAAGGTTGTATGCAGTATTTAGTTTTTTCAGTTTGTACCACAAGCCATTCTGTCGGCTACGGCAAGAGGTAGAAGCAAATGAAATAAAGCGTTTAGCCTGAATACCTGCTTAGACGGCAATGGGAAGAAAACGCTTCGTTTGCAAGGGAGAGGACTACCTGGCAGAAATCGGTTGTTGCCGGGCTTTAAAAGCTTTTACCCCTTCATCCAGAAACTGAACATACGTTGGAATATCGGCAGTGTAGGACCGGGGTTGCGTAAGTAATTTCTCCTCATTATCTAAAAGAACATAATATGGCTGTGCACCAATTTTATAGGTCGAATACTGAATATCAAAATTCCGGTCGCCAAGCGTAACAATTTGTTTGTCAAGAGCTTTTGAATAATATTGTTGGCTCTCGGGCAGCGGGTATTTATCATCAACATACAACGACACCACTACATAATCATTCTTCAGTCTTTTGAGCACTTCCGGATCAGGCCACACAGATTTTTCCATCTTACGGCAATTAACGCATCCCCATCCGGTAAAATCGATAAACAAAGGTTTTTTTACTTCGCGTGCTTTTGCAAGGGCCTCGTCATATTCAAAATATACATCCAGGCCAAGCGGCGCTTCAAAAAGCGATTCATACTTCTTTGGAGTACGTTCAGGTTGCTGCATTGCAGAAGTAGCCTGATGCGCATTCACTTCCGTAATGTTAAACTCCGAATAATTTGGCAGGAAGCCACTCAGGGGTTTAAGGGGCGCTCCCCATAATCCCGGAACCATATACAAAGCAAATGCAAGGCTCAGCAAAGCAAACATCAGTCTGGGTACCGGAATATGTGATACCTCACCGTCATGGGCCAGCCTGATTTTTCCTAACAGGTAGAATCCAAGTACTATGAAGATGATGATCCAGATGGACAGGAATATATCGCGCGACAGGATATCCCAATGATAAGCCATATCTACCTTGGACAAATAAATGAAACTCAGCGCCAGTTCTATAAATCCGAAAGAAACTTTGATGGTATTCATCCATCCACCTGATTTAGGCAATTTTTTCAGTCCTGACGGGAACCAGGCAAATAATCCAAATGGCAGGCCAAGTGCCAGGCCGAATGCCGTAAAACCAACGAGCGGTTTCACAAACTCGCCATCCTGAGATACAATTGATATGAGATTAGCGACAAATGGCAACGTACAGGAAAATGAAACCAGAACCAGGGAAAAGGCCATAAAAAAAATACCTATCAAACCACCTTTATCTGACATGGATTCCGATTTGTTGATCCAGCTGGAAGGAACCCTGATCTCAAAGACCCCTAAAAAGGAAAGTCCGAAGAGAAAGAAAAGTGCGAAAAACAATAAGTTAAAAAACCATCCGGTGGACAGTTCATTCAATTTTTGTTCGTTGGTAAAAAGAGAGACCAGGATACCCAGTATCACAAATATGAGAATGATGGAAAAGCCATACAGAAATGCATTCATACGGCCCTGCTGTTTATTCTTATGTTGCTTGAGGAAGTAACTGATCGTGAGCGGAATAACCGGCCAGACACATGGCATCAGCAAGGCAATTAAGCCATAGCCGAAGCCTGCCAGGAAGGTTTGCCAGTAGCTCATTTTTCTCACGTCCCCGTCGTTTCCATCACTGCCTGATACAACTGCTTCAGCGCCGGGTAAAGCAGCGGTTACTGCAACACTGTCTTCTGATTTCAAAACGGGGGTTGTTTCACCGGCTATCGGAAGGGTATCTTTTGCGGGCAAAGCGGCGACTGTATCCACCGATGGTATGCCGGTTAATACGAACTCAAAGGCCTGGTCGCTTGGCGGATCGCACATCTGATCGTTGCAGGTCATGAAGTTCACCAAACCTTTGACCGTTACTTCGGTGGCTGTTAATTTTACTCTTTGTGTGAAGACTGCCTTTTCCTCAAACCAGATCAGCATCATATTATCGAAAAGCGGTTCCACCGCCTCTTTGCGTGTGCCGGATTCCTTAACCTTGCCCACCAGCTTATATCCATTTGCTTTTTCAAATGAAAAAGTTGTTGGGATCGGACCGCCTTCTCCGATAAACTGGCTGTATAAGTGATAGCCTTTTGCAATACCTGCTGTAATGATGAGGTCATACTGATCGGTACCTATCTTTTTTGTGGAGTAACTCCATTGCACGTTTGGATTCGCATACTGTGCAAAAACAGGTAAAGCAATCGTAAACAGAAAAGCTGACAACAATATTCTTCTCATCGACACCTAATTATTTTATTTGCAAAGTTCCGGTTCTTTATCTGATGGCATCTGTATAATGCTTTTTGCATTAAGATTGCGGTAACAATATTCAACGGAAACAAGGTTCCCTGCATACAAACAATATGCCCGGGCTGTTTAGTATTTATCTCAACAGGTCATCCATCACATCCACTTCCAGCGCATCTGCATAACTTATGAAGGATTCAAACAATAACTTTCCATCTGTATTGCCCAGCATCTCTTCCGAGGCTCTTTCAGGGTGGGGCATCATGCCAAAAACATTTCTTGTTTCATTACAGATTCCGGCTATATTCAACGCTGATCCATTCGGGTTACCGGACTCCGTTACTTTTCCATGCTCATCGCAGTACTGAAAAATTATTTGCTTATTCTGCTGCAGCCTGCTGAGTGTTTTCTGATCGGCATAGTATCTTCCTTCGGCATGTGCAATCGGAATTTTGTAGGCGGTACCGGGAGTTAGCGAATGGCTCATTGGTGAACCGGCCCCGGCAGGCGTGATATAAATGTTCTTGCAGATAAACTGTTGGTTTATATTACGCAGGAGGGCTCCCGGCAGCAACCCTGCTTCACAAAGAATTTGAAATCCATTACATATGCCCCATACATACCCTCCGCTATTGGCAAATTCTATTACTGCATTCATGATCGGTGAGAAACGCGCAATGGCACCTGAACGAAGGTAATCGCCATAGGAAAACCCCCCGGGAAGCATGATACAGTCGCTGCGGTTGAAATCAGGTAGATTTTTTTCTTTATGCCAGAGCACCACTACCTCCTGCTGTAACACCTGTTCGAGCACATGGATGAGGTCACGATCGCAATTGGAGCCAGGGAAAACCACTACGCCAAACTTCATGCCGCTTAGATTAAAGGGTTAAAAAGGTAGTAGAACTGAAAAAAAAGAATGGCCAAAATTAAGAATAAATGCACGATTTCGGCAATCCACCTCCGCTTAACCTCTGCAAAGAAAAATGCGAAGGCCAAACCTGCCGGAATAGTCAGCCAAACGAAGTGAAACAATTCACCCTTAAATTGTATTAGCAGGGTCAGGATACCTACAATGAAGAAAGAAACAAAAACAATCAGGTAGTTACGAACCTGTACAACCATCCGGAACAGGTTCGACTGAATAAAAAGTGCGGTCCAGGTCATGACACACAGCACCGGTATTCCCAAAACTACCATCCTGGTGCTGCGCTCTATCACCCGGGTATTAAAACGGAGTTCGGATATCACCAGCGAATCGATGAACTCAGGAAGTTGACCGACCCAAAAAAAGTAGACGCCAATAAAATAATAGGGAATCAGCAGGCCAACTATTGCTATAAGGTAATTACGGAGGCTGAAAGGCCGCAGTATTGCCAGTGAGACAATCACAAAAAAGAAGAAAACAATATAAGGAAAGAAAAACAAGGAGGCCAGTGAAATCAGGAAGGCGGTATCAAAAACAGCAGCGGTCACCTTTTCCTTTTTATACCATGCAAATATCTTTGCCAGGGCAAACAGCAAAAAGGTATTCGCAATGAGCGCCGAGGTGAGTAACGTAAACTCGGTAAACAAGGAAGACACGAGCAGGAATGAAAATGCAGGCAGGTAGGAAGATTTTGACAGTATCCGGTAATAGTTGATCAGGTAGTTAAAATACAATGCCTGAAAAAATACCAATGCGACACTGATAACATGGAAAATGAAATTCCGGTCGCCAATAAATGAAAGCAAAACTTTATACGTTAACTCACTCAGGAGGTTGGTGTTTTCCGGAATTCGGAATGCGACGGGTTCAACGAACAGAAATGTCCGCAGCAAGATCAGATAAAGCAGCAATAAGAAAAGTACGGCGGGGTGGTACGAACGAAAGATGCTGACCAAATGAACTTGTTTTAAAACATGATTTTTACAAACTGCAGATAACTTCTCTTCAGGCTGGGCACCACTATTTCATTGGGCGACACCTGCCTGGCCGACATCGGTATCAGCAAAACCCCCTTGCGATCGGCATTGAACACTTCAATATGCTCCTGTTTGCCGGTTACGTCAATATTGTACCCTCCGACAGTTGTTTGTCCGTTCTGTACATCATTGTAAATAAAATGAAGCGCATCCGGAGAAATGATGGTGGCAAATGAAGAGTAGTACCCTCCGTCTCCTTCGGTAGCCTGCTTCTTATGCAGAATTTGTTTCCACTTCACCATGCCATTTCCGTTAAAAGAAAACACCGCTACTTCATCATAATGATAGTAATTAATAGTAAAGCCGGAACTGATACCAAAGGTACCATAGTTAGAACCGGCATATGATTCAGAAGACACAGAGATGGCTTCGGTAATCAGGATACCGCCCCCATCTCTTGTCACGATAAGATCCTTAGGCTGGAATTCATAAAAGCCATCATTTTTCTTCGGTGGATTATTACCGGTTAGCTGCGTTAGAAATTCAACAGAATGCGGTTCAAATTTTTTAATGACCGATGAATCCTTATCCTGTACAATAAAAAAATAAGCTCCTTCGGATTCAATACCTGCACTCCTGGCATACAAACCGGCCAGCAGCAGGTTACCGGAATTCAGGTCAATGCGGGCTTTGCATGGGGTCAGCAAGTGTTCCTTTTCCGACAGTATGTTTTCTGTAAGTTTTTTACCCTTCTCTTTAATCCGATAGGCAAACAAAGCAGAGCAGGCAAAATCATTGTTAAAGTTCTTAACATAGCTTTCACCAAGCACCACGGCTGCATTTCCTTCCAGATCCAGCACCGCCTCAATCAAAAACGGGGCCTCCATGCTTTTCACTTTCCAGGTTGAAGCCCATATGCTCTTCAGATCAGGTCCAAAACATCTCGCATACAATGTTTTGGTAGAGCTGAAAGCTGCATCTTCATAGTAAATTAATATTCTTGATTTATCTGGTGTAAAAGAAAACCGGAGATCAGGCGCAGCATTGATCAGGGTTCGGTTAATGGTATCGACGATAACCGGAGGCGTTGCTGATTCAAGCCTTGCATTTGCTTTAAAAGCTTTAAGAAGCGTAATGTTCTTAACAATTATGGAATAGAAGAAAACGACGGAATCATTATACAATACCACTTGCTCCAGTTTCCCGTTCTTTTCTTTTTTTGGTGTCGGCTTCTTCCACCGCAGCTGAAGGTTATCATAATAAGCCAGCATTTCATCTGAATTTCTTCCAATGTGCCGTACAATAATGCCCTGTGAATTTTTTCCAAGCACATCAACCCGTGCATGGCCGGTCGTTATTTTTTGAGGTGCCGAATAGGTAATCTCCTGGGCATATGCGTTATACGAAAATGTGATTGCGGAAATTAACCCAAAACATATTTTCATTAACATGTACTTCTGCTTTTGCCGGTCAAAGATACGGTAATTGATTACCGGCAGCCAATTTAACAATCTGCCGTTAACTGCAATTATTAAACTGATATGGAAACGCCGGTACCATTTTAGGGCGATTGGTTTCAACCTTCACACGAAACTCAATAAAGGTGCGCCTGCATTAGCTTATGACCTCATTACACTTCCACTGTTTGGCGCGAAGACGGCTCCGCTGGTTCATTCAATATTCCGAACAGGGTAGACAGTTTTTGCTTTCGGTAAGAAAAAATTCCTTCCACTCTTTTGTTTACAAGCAACCAATTTACCAAATCGCCAAAAAACCAGCCGGGCACTTTCCAATTTACGATGTCAGTCATTTTTACTCCACCGGGAACCTGCTCAAAAAAATGCTGGTGATGCCAGAAAGCAAACGGCCCGTGGCGTTGTTCGTCAATAAAATAGCGGTGGTGTTCAACGGCTGTGATTTCGGTTGTCCAGCTTAAGGGGATATGAAACAGCGGGCTCACCTTATAGTGAATGAGCATGCCTGCATAAACACGGTCCTCCGGTCTGAATGCCGAACGGATCACAAAATTCATTTCCGGCGGTGTTATCTTATTCAGGTTTATCGGAGAAGAAAAAAAATCCCATGCCTGATCAAGTGGCAATGGCAAATACTGAACATGTTTTAAGGTGTGGAGGCTCACGTTTTTTTGTTTAACTGTTTATCGCTGCTTCGAAATGCTGTTTCAAAATCACTTTCCTGAATGTTAACTGCTGACCTCCGGTGCCAGCATGCCTGTTGTTAATCAATCCTTCCAATTCACTTATTTGATGCAACCTGCCTGCTACCCATATTATCTTATTGCAGAAAGACCACCATCCATTTTAATCACTTGTCCGGTTACAAATTTGGAGCTATCCGATAACAACCAATGTGCCAGTGAGGCAACATCCTCCGCATTGCCTATTTGTTTCAAAGGATGCCTGTCTTTTGCAACCTGCATTTTTTGCTCCGTGTCGATCAGTCTTGCGGCCAGTTTAGTCTGTGTTAAAGACAATGCGATGGCATTTACCCTGATGGCAGGGGCCAGTTCAGCTGCAAGTGATCGCATCAGTCCTTCTACGGCACCTTTAGCTGCTGCGATTGAACTATGAAAATTCATTCCCGGTTCCACTGCCACAGAGCTGAAAAGTATGACGGATGAAGGGGTACCTGCTTTCAAATTGGGAAGATACTGTTGAATGACGCGAACGGCACCCAGCACATTAACCTGGAAATCGTTAAGAAAATCCTGTTCCTTCAGCGAACGAATCGGCTTCAGTGTTATCGAACCCGGGCAATAGACCAATCCGTTCAGCGGCTGACTCCACTCAGGAAGTGGTTCGTTTAAAACATCTGCCTGAAAAAATGAAACCTTTGAAAGTTCCAACTCACCGGGACTGCGTGCTATAACCAACGGCCTGATGCCTCCGGCAATCAGTTTTTGCGACAACGCTAAACCGATACCTGAACTTCCCCCAACAATCAGAAATTGATCCATTTGCAGCGTTTAACAGGCTGCCGTCAATATTGTTTTCCTCGCTGAAAAATAAATCCGTCAGGCTTTCACCGATTCCTGTTTACTGCGTTGACATATCTTGGAATACCTAATCAGGGTTTTTCACGGATAGTGTTCCTTCCGACCTGATGCTGCCCGATTCCACAACATATGTGTATTTCCCGGGCTTCAAATAATAATTTCCATCGTCGGCCTTTTTAACAACCACCTTTTCCTCCCCTTCTTTCTTATCCTTATTCAGGTAGTTTTCATATGCAGTTTTCCGGGTTGAATCAATTGCAAGGTCATACCGGAAATAGTTTAATCCGTTACTTCCATCAAAAACTTTGCTGCTTAATGCAAGCGTGCTATCGGCAAAGAGTGTGATGGTTAGTTTGCCTGCCCTGTTGATGAAGACCGGCAATGTTGCCTGAGGTTTTGCGATGGTATCCCAGTAGAAATTCCTCTTACCCCAGTTATTGCTGTAGTTTATTGCAGGAATGTCAAAAACATACAATGCTTTGTTCAGCACAGAGTCGCGTAATTGCTGGATTTCTTTTACCGAAGCAATGTAGATGGAGCGTCCATGTGTTCCAATAATCAGTTCATGCGCCTCAGGATGAATTGCAAGGTCGTGAACAGCAACGGAAGGAAGATTGCCACTCATTCGCATAAAGCTTTTGCCCCGATTGAGCGAAAGGTAACATCCATGGTCTGTTCCTACATATAGAATATTCTCGTTAACAGGATCTTCCTTAATAACATTCACAGGTTCGGATGGAAGATCTGTACCAATTTTAGTCCAGGTAGCCCCATAATCTTCGGAAACATACAGATAGGCATTAAAATCATCCCACCGGTATCCGTTTAAAGATGCATAAACACGGGATTCTTTGAATGCGGAAGCCTGTATGCGGCTTACCCATAAATCCTGCGGAAGTTTATCAGAAATTTTTGTCCAGTTGTTACCGCCATCCCTGGTTACATAAATCAATCCATCATCGCTTCCGGTATAAATCAGGCCAAATTTCAGCTTCGATTCATGCAATGCAGTAAGGGTACCATAGGGTACATCCCCTTTTTTACCGCCTTTGGTAAGATCAGGAGAAACAGGTTTAAAATCACTGCCATTATTCAAAGATCGAAACAGCCTGTTTGCACCGAAATACACGATATCCATGTTATGCGTCGACAACTGAATGGGTGATTGCCAGTTCCAGCGATACGGGCGCTCTCCCAATTCATGTTGCGGCGTGATGTAGGTTGACTTACCGGTTACAGTATTCACCCTGAAATAATTACCGAACTGGTATCCTGTATAAACCGTACTGTTCCCCCTGGTATCTACGGCAACCTGCATTCCATCGCCCCCCATGATTTCTTTAAAAGGATAAATTCCTGTTTGATGCCATTCCCTGTTTGGTTCGTTGGCACTGCTTCCGAACCAAACACCGTTATCCTGCAAACCGCCATAAACATTGTAAGGCTTTTCCAGGTCGTAGCTCACGGCATAGAATTGTCCGACTGCCGTCGAATTGCATTTCATCCAGGTCTTGCCATCATCGTAAGAGATATTCACTCCGCCATCATTGCCGTTAATGAGGTGGCCTTTCCTGTTAGGATTAACCCAGAGGGCATGATGATCCACATGCACATTTTCCGTATTAATATTCCGGAATGTTTTGCCGCCATCGTCGGAAGCAAGCACTACAAAACCGACCAGGTAAATTTTATCAGGATTGCGCGCTTCAGTGCGGATCTGAGCAAAATAGTAGCCATAGGTATAAAAAAGCTCATCCATAAATTCCTTGTAAGGCTTGTACCACGTGTTTCCGCCATCATCGGACCGGTAGAGTTCTGCACCAATCACATCTGTTTCAAACAAAAGAGAATTGGCATCGTCGAGGTATTCAACCAGGGTTTGCGGGGTAATTGTGCCTGACTTCACCAATGCAAATACGGTATCAGCGGTGTATTTTTCCGGGAAGTTATTATCCTTTAAGAAAGTTTCCAGCTTCTTTTTTGCCAGCGCATTGAATTGGCTGCTATTCATACCACGCAGCTGATCTTTGGTCAACACGGAAGTGTCGGCATCTTTCTTTTTTTCGCGTCGAAACTGATTATCCAGAAAAGCATACAGCACGGTACTTCCATTATTGTCAACGGCTGCCAGTCCGATTCTGCCTACTCCATCACCTTGCGGAAACTGATTATTGCCGTTGGTGATGCGCTGCCATGATTCACCGGCATCGGTACTTTTATAGATGGCTGAAGCCGGCCCGCTCTCCTGAAAATTCCAGGCACGCCGGTTACGATCCCAGGAGGCCGCATATAAAACAGCATTGTTAACAGGATCCATCACCAGGTCGATACAGCCGGTAGACTGATTAATAAAAAGTGTCTGCTTCCAGGTCTTGCCTCCGTCAGTGGTTTTGAAGATGCCACGTTCTTTATTATCGGAATACAGATGCCCAAGAGCCGCAACATAAATAATGTCCGGATTTGAGGTATCAATAATAATCCTGCCGATGTGGTGACTTTCGGGCAGGCCTATATTGCTCCATGATTTGCCGTTGTCTGTACTCTTGTAAATACCGTCTCCGGAATAAGAAGAACGGCTGGAATTATTTTCTCCTGTACCGACCCAGATTGTATTTCGTTTCCAGTCTACCGCAATATCACCTATGGTCATTACTGCTTCGCGGTCAAACAAAGGGGTAAATGACAGACCGTTGTTTGCCGTAAACCATAAACCACCGGAAGCATATGCGACATAGAAGTTTGTAGGATCTTCCGGGTTAGCCTCTAAATCGGTTACCCTGCCACTCATGATAGTTGGCCCAATGCTGCGAAATGCCACGTTGTTGACCAGCGATTGCTGTTCCAGTTGTTTCCTGGTTTCAAAACCCTGTAGCCGTTTAGCAGCGGTTGTAAAAGGTGGTTGAGCTATTGGCTGGGTAGCAGATTTTTTCTGTGCAAAAGAAAGCGTAGAAATTAAGAGGAGCAGCGTACAGATTCGTTTCATATCCGGTTTTCTTGATGGCGATGAAAATACAAGAAAAGAATTACAAGTTGTTCCATCTTCGACGAATGGAAAACAGAATGGTGCGGTCAGATATAGATACTGCCGATATGCTGTTTCCGAATTGCTTTTTCCACGTAAAGGCATTTCCGGATGGTAAAACTGCTTTCTTTGTTGAAAAAAAATGGACCGGGATTTCAAAAGTAAGAGCGTTATACAAAAGTTCTTCAATGCGTTTTACGGCATGCTGATTCCATACCGTACGGAAGTGAGTATTCGAATACAAACGCTTGTGGTATTGAGTGGAGTGCTGTTGGGTTTCTATTTAGGCATCAGTCGTTATGAATGGCTTTTTATTGTGCTTGCCGCAGCGATGCTCCTTATTACCGAATGCCTCAATACAGCAGTTGAGAAACTGGTGGACCTGGTATCACCGGGTTATAATGAACTGGCAGGAAGGGTGAAAGATATTGCTGCCGGCGCGGTTTTTATTGCCGGCCTTGCTTCGTTCACCATAAGCATGGTTATTTTTGTTCCCTACTTTATTAAATGATGCGTATGCAATTGATAACCGTCAACGATTCCATTACCGAAAAACAATTTCTGGAAGTACCGGTCTCCATTTACAAAGGAGATCCAAACTGGATTCGTCCGCTGGATACCGATATCCGGAATGTTTTTGATCCGGAAAAAAACAAACTTTTTCAGACGGGGGCGGCTATCCGGTGGATTCTCAAGAATGACAGTGGACAACTGATCGGAAGAATCGCCGCTTTTGTCAATGAAAAGACCGCCCGCATTTCCGAATATGTTACGGGTGGCATCGGATTTTTTGAATGCATCAATGATCAGGAAGCTGCCAACATGCTCTTCGATGCGGCAAAAGAGTGGCTGGCGGCCAGAGGCATGGAAGCCATGGATGGCCCGATCAATTTTGGCGACCGCACAGCATGGTGGGGATTACAGGTAGAAGGATTCGCTCCACCTACTTATCAAATGAATTACAACCCGGCTTACTATATTCCATTGTTTGAATCTTACGGTTTTCAGACTTATTTCAACCAGCTCGTTTTCCGATATGATGTAGAAAAAGAAGTGCCTCAGATCTTCAGGGAAAAAGCACAACGCATTTTTAAAAGCCCGGCCTTCCGTTTTGAACATGTGCGCAAGTCGCAGCTGGATAAATATGCAGCCGACCTTACGCAGGTTTATAATGAAGCGTGGGCTAAAATGGGATTTTTTAAACCGGTAACCATTGAGCAGACGAAGGCAACCATGAAAAAAATGCTTCCTATTATGGATGAGCGTCTCATCTGGTTTGGCTATTTTAAAGACCGTCCTATTGCATTTTTTGTGATGTTACCGGAAATTAACCAGGTGATTCGCCATCTAAACGGAAGGCTGGATTGGTATGGCAAGTTGCTTTTTGCCTATTACCGCTGGCGTGGAGCAATAGATAAGATGTTTGGCGTATTGTTTGGAATAGTACCTGATTTCCAGGGCAAAGGAATTGATGGTGCATTGATTGTCGCTACCGGAAATGTGGTGCAGCCTTTAAAAAAATACAAGACGCTGGAGATGAACTGGGTTGGTGATTTCAATCCAAAGATGATTCGCATGGTTGAAAACCTGGGAACAACCGTTTGTAAAAGATACCGCACTTACCGGAAGATCTTTGATCCGTCGAAACCATTTTACCGTGCGCCTGTTATCGAATAGTCTTTTTTTATTTCGATCTGTTATTACTGAACACTGATTTGTACATGATGCAGCTGGATGAATTTGATAACGGTATGAAGACATTTGCCGAAGTGATTCTTCCATTGTCACTTTCCATCAACTATACCTATGGCATTCCACCGGAACTTGAAGCGGCGGCCACCGTCGGAAAACGTGTGGAGATTCAATTCGGCCAGCGAAAAATCTATGCAGGCATTATCAAGCGTATTCACCATGACGTTCCAAAAGAATACAAAATAAAACCGGTTGTTTCTGTACTCGATGACATGGCGATCGTTACAGAAATGCAGTTGAAATTCTGGGAATGGATGGCAGCCTATTATCTGTGCGCGGAAGGAGATGTGATGAATGCCGCGCTGCCTTCCGGGTTTAAACTGGAAAGTGAAACCAGCATCAGGCTGCATCCTTCCTTCAATAGCAACTTCTCTCATCTTTCAGACAAAGAATATTTAATTGCAGAAGCGCTCACTGTACAAAAGGAACTGACCATTGAGGAGGTCAGCAAAATTCTACACCAGAAAACAGTCTATCCGCTAATACAGTCACTATTGAAGAAAAACGTAGTGGTAGTGAAAGAGCAGTTGATGGAGCGTTTTAAGCCTAAAATGGAAACCTATATCCGCATCAACCCTACTTATGAGAAAGATGACCAGTTGAGAACCATCTTTGACGAACTGGAAAAAAAGGCTCCGAAGCAATTAGCATTACTGATGGCTTATACCCATCTGAGTAACCTACAGGGTACCCGTTACAAAGAGATACCAAAAAATGATCTGCTGGAAAAATCAAAGGCAGACCAATCTGCTTTGAACGCTTTGATAAAAAAGAACATCTTCCTGCAAACAAGAAAAGAGACCGGCAGGCTTGAAGAAGTGGAAACAGAAAATATCGCGTTTGACCTGACTCCAACTCAGGATGCGGCATTGGCTGAGTGCAGGCAACAGTTTAAAGAAAAAAACGTGTCGCTGCTTTATGGCGTAACCGGCAGCGGAAAAACAAATGTTTACATCCGGTTGATGGAAGAAACGATCGCCGCCGGCAAGCAAGTCTTATACCTGTTGCCGGAAATAGCGCTCACTACGCAAATCATCGAGCGTCTGCGCAGACAATTCGGAAATAAGATCGGCATTTATCATTCCAGGTTCAATCAACAGGAACGGGTGGAGATCTGGAATAAGTTATTGCATGGGGCATATCAAATTATTCTGGGAGCACGTTCAGCATTATTTCTGCCATTTGAAAACCCGGGACTGGTGATCGTAGATGAAGAGCACGATCCCTCTTATAAACAAAATGATCCTGCACCAAGGTATAATGGCCGCGATGCTGCCATCTACCTGGCATCGCTGTTTGGCGCAAAAACCTTGCTTGGCAGCGCAACGCCGTCTTTAGAAAGTTTTCACAATGCAACCACCGGTAAATTTGGACTTACCCTGCTCAATGAACGTTATGCAGGACTGGAAATGCCGGAGATACTGATTGCTGATGTAAAAGAAGCAAAGAAGAAAAAACAACTGCATGCACACTTTACGGCAACGCTGCTGGATGAGATGAAGGCCACCATTGCAAAGAATGAGCAAGTCATACTCTTTCAGAACCGCCGTGGTTATGCGCCTTATATGGAATGTGAAACCTGCGGCTGGGTGGCCATGTGCCCGAACTGTGATGTACACCTGACCTACCATAAATTTCAGCATGAATTAAAATGCCATTACTGCGGGCATCGCAAAAATTCATTTGTACAATGCCCTGCCTGCGGCGGAAGTCATATAAAGATTACAGGTTTTGGCACCGAGAAGATTGAAGACGATCTGAAGATACTTCTGCCAGGTGTTTCCATCGCGCGAATGGACTACGACGCAGTACGCAGTAAGAATGGCTATCAGAAAATAATCGGTGATTTTGAACGGGGAAAAACACAAGTGCTGGTAGGCACACAGATGGTGACTAAAGGGTTGGATTTTGCCAATGTTTCTATGGTTGGCATTCTGAATGCAGATCAATTAGTCAGCTATGCAGATTTCCGATCTGCTGAAAGAGGATTTCAACTGATGTCGCAGGTGAGCGGGCGACCCGGCAGGATCACAAAACGCGGCAGAGTTATCATTCAGACCAGCAACATCAACAACGCACTGTTACCTTTTATCATCAATCATGATTACCGTGGATTTTTTGAAGAAGAGATCCGGCACCGTAAAAAATTTCAGTATCCGCCATTCTCCCGGCTGATACAACTTACCTTTAAACATAAGGATAAAAAAACAGTATGGCAAGGCAGTCGCCTTGTTGCCGATGCATTACAGAAAGAACTACAGAAAAAATTACTGGGACCTGCTGAACCACCGGTAGCCCGGATCAAGAATCAATATCTCGTGCAGGTGTTAATTAAACTGGAAAGGTCAGGGCCACTGATTCTGCATGTTAAGAACAGGATACGTGCAGAATTACAGCGGTTGCAGGAGACTACTGCTTACAGGAGTGTGCAGGTGGTGGTGGATGTTGATCCGTATTGATTGATAGTTTTCCCTATCATTTTTGTAAATTTCGGTTTCAAAATATCAATCATGTCACAAACAATAAAGCCCTTGTCAAACATTCAGCTAGAGTTATTGAAACTATTTTCAAATGACATTCAGGATGAAGACGTAGTAAATATCAGACGACTGATCGTGAAGTACTTTGCGCAGAAAGCAATTGAAGAAGCTAATAAGGTATGGGATGAAAAAAAATGGACTGATGAAGATGCTGAAAGGATCTTACAAACTCACTTTAGAACACCCTATACACGCTAAATCATGAAAGTGGTGCTGGACACTAATGTTTTGCTGGTTTAAGTTTCTAGCAGATCCCCATTTCATCGTATATTTCAGGATTTCATCAATGAAAAGTACTCAATATGCGTTACCACAGATATCCTGATGTAGTACGAGGAGATTCTTTCACGAGAGTTGGGAACTGAAGCAACTGAAGCAATATTAAAAGTGATTGAGCACGGAATTAATGTTGAATGGATTAACAAATACTATGCATGGAACCTAATTGAATATGATCCGAATGATAATAAATTTGTTGATTGTGTTATTGCTTCAAATTCGACGTACTTAGTTACAGATGATCACCATTTTAATGTGCTGCGTAAAATTGATTTTCCCCATATTGAAGTTATTTCTGCGAAAGAATTTTTATTGCTATTGGATACCTTTTGAGTATTGAAAGCTTTTGTTTCCCTGCTTTGTGTTAATATTAATTTTCATTCCTTCTTCATCTCCCACTTCATAAAACTCCTCGACGCAAAAGACTTGGCTTTAAGAGTCGTCCATTTTGAAATATTGAAGTTTCCATTATTCTTTAACCTATGCAGTGCCATCTCATTATAAATCCAACGCACAGCATAATCATAATATTTGCGCGAGTATGTTCGCTTGAAATCTATTTGCCGGTCGGTAGAAGACGCCCAGGGTAATTGCGCAATGAATGCATGCTCCACTTCTTCATACAGTGGGGTGCCCTTAATCGGATAAGCAATGGTAATAGTGTATTGATCCGGATCAGATTTCTTTAAGTGTTCCAACGTGAGTTGCACATCCTTATCTGTTTCTCCGGGATAGCCGACCATGATAAAGGTGCCGGCCTGTATCCCATATTGTTTGGTAAGTTGGATCGTCGCCCGCACCTGCTCTACATTCACCCTCCTGTCCATGGCATCAATTACACTTTGTGACCCGCTCTCTGCACCGATCCAGATCCTGAAGCAACCACTTTCCTGCAATAATTGTATGACCTCTTCATTCATACGATCAGAACGGGATATGCATTCGTAACGTATGTGCAATCGTTGCCGCTTCAACTCGTTCACAAATTCACGCAACCATTGGTGACTGATGGTAAACACATCATCAACAAACCAGATCGTGTCGAATGTGTACTCGTGTTGAATGCTCGCCAGTTCTTCCACTACCTGCCTGGCTGTTCTCCTGCGATAGGTTTGTCCGTATACGGCGCGGCTGCACCATTTACAAGTGTAAGGACAACCGCGCATGGTACTGACAGAGATGGCACTTTCGCCATGCCTGTTTTTCCACGCATCGAAATATAATTGCAGGTTTACTTTTTTACGATTGGGAAAAGGCAACTCTTGCAGGTTGCGGATATTTGCACGTGGCGGCGTTTTGACTATTTCTTCCTGATCATTCATAAACGCAATGCCCTGTATTTCTTGCAGATTCGTTTGTGATTTCAAATGGAACAACTCCACCAATTCCAGCATGGTTTGTTCGCCTTCACCCAAAACCAGTACATCGGCACCTGATTTCAGGAAGTTATTGATATGGTTACGGACCTCCGGACCACCCAATATTACTTTTGAATGCCGTAGTTCCTTCTGCTCCTTCACAAAACGAATGATTTTCAGAACGTTCAATTTCGTCATCAGGTTGGTATAAATTCCAATCACATCCGGCTGCTGAGCATGCAATTGCTGTTTCAGTATTTCAAAAGACGAGAAAGTGGAATCGAAAACTTCATTTTCATAAGCATGCTGTTCGAGGTAAGCGGAGATGCACAATATTCCCAACGGAACATACGGCTTCATGATCTCCTGCTCTTTGGGATCTTCCTCTATAAAGTAACCATGTGTGAGCAGAATTTTCAATTGCAGCTTAAGGATTTCAGATCAGGAGTAAAGCTACTTTATCTTTTGAAGCTCAATATAAAAGTGATCTGCATAATTACTCAAAAAGGAAAAGGAGAGCAACGATTCCATGTTATTCAACAAACCGAGTAACCTCTTTTTCCGGTTGAAGAAAGGATTCAGGTAAGATGGCGGAATCGCAATACCAATGGGCTTCAAACTGTTAAGTTTAAACTGCGTGGCAGCAATACCACGTACTTCATTTGGTGCGTAGTACCAGGCAGGCTGAACATGGTCCCCAAGCATTACTTTCAATGGCTGCTCCGAATTTCGCCGGAATGCAGCTTTCCTTTTCCCCTTTAACAAAAAGTAAACACGTTCCCACAAACATTTGCGACCCATAATCACAGCAACTAATTTTCCGCCGGGCTTTAGCAGCACGGCAGCATCCTTTATGAATTCCCGGAATGCATTCTTTGGCAAACAATTCAAACCACCGAAATCAGAAAAGATGAGGTCAAAGCTTGCCGGCGCAAACTGTTCGCTGATTTTTTCTATGGAAACTTGTTTTGCTTCGATTTGGAATGCCGGGGAATGATTGCTGATCTTTTCTTTCAATTTATCAATCATCTTTTCAGATGCATCAGTAGCCGTTACCAGGTGTCCTTTTGTTGCCATAAAAATCGCATCCTCTCCAGTGCCGCAATTGATCTCCAGTATTTGAAGAACGCTGCCTGCAAGACTTGCTTTCAGTAATTTATGCACGCTCTTGCGCTGCAATTGACCAATAGGTGATTGGGAAAAGGCAATGTCATAATCTTCCGCCATGTAGTCGAATGGGGATGATTGATGAAATGGAGATTTTTCTTCTGCTGACAAAAGGCACTTAATACGCTAAAGATACAAGCGAATGAACAGAAAGGTGTCTGTTGAAAAAATAAGAGTGAAATCGTTGATAAGAGAGTTGACTTGCAGTCAGCAATGTAATGTCAATGGGATATTGAATATGGGCTGTTGAAATTTTCAATATTCAACACCCCATATTCAATATCCAGTTTGCCGTGCCTCCTTAAAAAGCATCGCAAAAATGAATTACGGTTTAGCTAACTTTGCCCGCGAAAAAAATAAATTGTAACAATCGTAGAAGTAAGAAGAGATGATCGATAAACTGCAGGCCATAAAAGACCGATGGCTCAATATCCAGGAAGAATTGAATGACCCGATGGTGGCGAATAACCAGCGCAGGTATGCACAACTGAACCGTGATTATAAAGAACTGCAGAAGGTGGTGGAAGCTTATGAAGAATATAAGTTGTTAGTGAGTAATATCGAGAACAACCGGCAGATACTAAACACAGAAAAGGATGCGGAATTCCGCGACCTGGCGCGAGCAGAGATTGAAAAGCAGGAAGAAGATAAACTCAAATTAGAAGATGCCATCCGGCAATTGCTGATTCCAAAAGATCCGGAGGATGAACGCAATGCCGTTCTTGAAATACGCGCAGGAACCGGCGGAGATGAAGCCAGTTTGTTTGCCGGCGATTTGTATCGTATGTATGTACGCTACTGCGAATCAAAACGCTGGAAAGTAGCCGTGATCTCTGAAAGTGAGGGCACGAAAGGTGGTTTTAAAGAGGTGATACTGGAAGTGACCGGAGACAATGTTTACGGCACGTTGAAGTTTGAATCGGGTGTGCATCGCGTACAGCGTGTTCCCGAAACCGAAGCACAGGGCAGGGTCCACACATCAGCAGCGTCAGTAGCCGTGCTGCCGGAAGCCGATGAAGTGGACGTGGAGGTACGTGATGCTGATGTGAAAATGGAAACGGCACGCAGTGGTGGTGCGGGCGGACAAAATGTAAATAAAGTAGAAACGAAAGTTATCCTAACACACCTTCCAACCGGTGTAGTGGTGATGTGCCAGACGGAACGTTCGCAATTAGGCAACCGTGAAAAAGCCATGACCATGCTACGCACAAGGTTATATGACGAAGCCCTTCGTAAACACAATGCGGCCATTGCAGGCAAGCGGAAAACGATGGTTTCCACGGGAGACCGTTCGGCTAAAGTGCGCACGTATAATTATCCGCAGGCACGTGTTACGGATCACAGAATCGGAATGACCATTTATACTTTGCCGGATTTTATGAATGGCAATATCCAGGAAATGATTGATGCTTTGCAGCTGGCGGAGAATGCGGAGAAGTTGAAAGAAGGCAGTATGGTTTGAAAACAGAAAGACTATTTAAGCGAATACCTGAATATTGGTCAATGAAATATCAGTCTTCTGCTTTGGGTGTGCTACA
>CAZGBP010000042.1:0-30515 GCA_964524035.1 uncultured Bifidobacteriaceae bacterium | reverse complement strand
ATGATCGTTGCATTGACGGTATTTTCGTCAATCTGTCCATTACAATTGTCATCGTTACTATTGCAGGTTTCCATACCGGAAGGCGAAACCATACTGTCGCCGTCATTGCAGTCTCCCGCTACATTAACATAACCGGGCGGTGCAATACAAAATAAAACTGCCGTACTATCAACACCAAAACCATCGCCATCACTGTCAGCATAGAATACAGTTTCAGCTCCCTCATCAACCAAACCATTACAATTATCATCATTCCCATTACAGACTTCTATGCTGAAAGGGTGAATGCTCATATCACCATCATTGCAATCGGTGGTGTCGGAAACGTAACCATTTTCCGCAAAGCAGGCAAGCACTGCGGAACTTACATCACCAAAACTATCGCCATCGGCATCGGAATAAAAAACGGATTGAGCTCCTTCATCAACCAGGCCATTGCAATTATCATCTGCAGCGTTACAATCTTCGTCAGCGGAGGGCGAAATGGCAAAAGCCCCATCATTACAATCTGTTGTATCAAGGACATAGCCGATCGGCATATGGCAGGATGAAATGAATGAATGCACATTTCCAAAACCATCTCCGTCCATATCAGCAAAAAAAACAGTCTGCACTCCTTCATCTGTTTGTCCATCACAATTGTCGTCCGTTTCATTACAGGATTCCATACCTGATGGTGAAACGGCGATGTTGCTGTCGTCACAATCGGCAGTATCAGAAACATACCCGCCTGGAGTTTGACAGGATGAAATGGCTGAATGTATATTACCAAAACCATCTCCATCCATATCGGCATAAAAAACAGACTGCACTCCTTCATCTACTTGTCCATCGCAATTGTCGTCCTTCTCATTGCAGAATTCAACAGCCAGCGGAGAAATCGCCGCATCAGCATCATTACAATCCACAGCATTTGATACATACCCTTCCGGGGCCGGACAAGACATAACCGCGAAGTCTGCATTGCCAAATCCATCTCCGTCAGCATCAGCAAAGAAAATGGCCTGCGCGTTTTCATCAACCTGGCTATCGCAGTTGTCATCTGCCCCATTACAGGTTTCCGACTGGAAAGGATGCGTAAAGAAGTCAACATCGTTACAATCCGTGTTATCTGCCACATAGCCTGGCAATGCATTGCAGGCCAAAATGAAGGTATTCACATCACCAAATCCATCCGCATCGGCATCAGCATAAAAAGCGGATTGAACCGTTTCATCAATGTTTCCTTCACAATTATCATCCATATAGTTGCATACCTCGTCGGCAGCAGGATGAATATTCATATTGCTGTCATCACAATCCGTTGTATCGCCCACAAACCCTCCAGGAGCAAAACAGGCAAACACAAACTGGTTTTTTGTACCATACCCATCGTTATCCGTATCAGCATAGAAAACAGATTGAACCGCTTCATCCTGTTGTCCGTCACAATCATCGTCGCTGTTGTTGCATGTTTCCTGGGAACCGGGATGAATGAGCGGATTAGTATCATCACAATCTGAATGGTCAGCAGTGTACTGCTGTGGAACGGATGCTGCTATTACCAGCATTTCAGGATTTCCAAACCCATCAAGATCCATATCTGCGTAAAATGTATCTGCCTGAACGTAATTCAGTATAACCTGAACCGTATCCCTGTAGATCTTAATGTTGCGAAGGGTGATTAGACCGCCCGTATAT
Organism: uncultured Bifidobacteriaceae bacterium; assembly: GCA_964524035.1. Taxonomy (GTDB): domain Bacteria; phylum Bacteroidota; class Bacteroidia; order Chitinophagales; family UBA10324; genus JACCZZ01. The sequence continues at coordinate 28,835 of CAZGBP010000042.1, read as the reverse complement.
ACCTGTGACCCCGATTGAATGGTATCCTGCCGGTGCAGGATACGCCAGTTGATGACAGAGGCAACCGGCGGATTAAATTGTTGCAATCGTTTCGGTGTGATGTCTGCAGTTGCCGAATCCGGATATACTTCAACCTGGTTATTGACGGTGTTCAGGTTCCTGATAAAGCACCGTGCTGTCCAGGCAGCCTCTGTATCTTCGATAGCATCTGACCAGTCAAGTGCGCCATTCACTGTTCCATAAACAGCAGCGCTGCTTTTATCTCCATTTCCATAATTTTCATTGAGGCTGCAGTTGGAAAATGCAGGATAAGAAACATTTCTCCTGAAGCGGAACAGGTCAAAATTTGTGTCATTCCAATAGCCTAATGCACCACCATGCGATCGGCTATCCCAGAAATAGTAGCCACCGGTAGCATTGGCATTTACTGAATCGTAGTAAATGGTTTTTTCCGTCCAGCCAACAACAAAATCCTCCTTTCCGTTAATGGCATACACAAATGGATAACTGCGATTTGAAAAGTTATGCGCCATCCAGGCACCATTCAGCATATTATAGGTAGGGTATCCTGAGCTGTTAGGTAAATTGGTACTCACCTTACCAAGTAACAGGTTAATAGAATTCCGGTTTTTTCCCCCGGTATTTAGTGAACACATCGAATCTGCATCAAACTCAAATCCTACATTAAAACAGGGCACCGACAATTTCACCGCAGCGATCTTTTCAGGATACATTTGAATGTAGGCGAACGCACCGCATGCACCTGATGAAGATCCATCGAAATAAATACGATTGGAATCAATGGGAAGGTATTCAATGGCCCAGTCAAGGGTATGTTTATATAGCTGTTGAAAGTAATTATGATTCACCCCTGAGGTCGGAATCTCATCGTTTTTATAAAACAGATTGTAACCGGAATTGGAGCCCCAGTATTCACCCGAGTTGCCACTTGGCAATATATTTTCAATATGCAAATTGATTGCATTGGAAACTGTGGAAGCGATTTGTGCAAAGAAGTCCGTTCCGCCTCCATGCCACCGGACCAGCAACGGCTGGTTGCCGGTGTTCATACTCCTGTTAACCAAGAAATCGGATGCCATCCACCCTGCTTCATTGATGGGCGGCTGATTACTGTTCATTTTAAAACTGAAGTAGTTGGTGTAAACTTCTATAGACTTCCCGTTAATGATGATTTCCTGCTGAAATACCGGGCGCGGTTTACGCACCCATTCTGCAATCGATTGTATGTTTGTATTACTGCCCGGAATAATGGTCGTATCCTCGTAGTTACCGCCATAGACTGTTACCGCATAGAAGTAATTTCCTTCCGCCAATGTGGTTGCAACAAACAATCCCGAAGTAGCCGGAAGTGGTGAGCCGGCTGAATCAATACGCAGATAATAATCCTGATTATAGTGTGAAGTGAGACTGATATCCCTGGCACTCAACTGATGGGTTCTACCCAGGTATTCACAACCTGCCAGTTGCCAGCCATATTCAATGGGTGAAAGTGAACGATATACCTGGTAGTAATTTGCTTCACCGGCAACATTTGTCCAGGTAAGAAAAACCTGCCCGTCACGATAAAATGCTGCCAGTCCTGAAATAGTATTTGCAGAAGACGAGCCGTGGAAAAACGTTACACCTAGAAGCAAACACCTGATAAAAAGCAAAGCAAAAGAGTATTCTTTTAACGCTTTCATTCAGATCGAATCCGGTATTTTGAGTTAAAAAAAGTCAGACTGGCGGCTTAACCCGGCAATGCAGTTTCAGCAATAACCCCGCTTCCTACAACTAATCTTAGAAGATCCGGCTATCCGTGCAAGCTCTTGCAGGCTGATTTTGCTCAAAATAGCTAATATTAAAACAGTAGCTATAAATATGTATCCAGTAGTAAGAAAGTTGCAAATAACAGGAGAAGGTAAAGGCCGGATCCCCTTACTACCGCTACCAGGTTCATTGCCGCAATTTCTCTTTTCCATTAGCAGCCGGTGAGCAAGCTAATATGATTGAGCGGATTTCGGCAACGAATGGTGATCGCGGGTTGGGAGGCAACCATCCATTTGCTGTCAACAAAAGGGAAACGGTTACTTAAAAAGCGGTACAATGGAGTGGCCTGACAGGCCGAAACATCCAAATATTTTTTCAAAGTGAAGCGCAGACAGGCAGATTACACCAAGCCTTGTGCAAGCATAGCGTCAGCCACCTTTACGAAACCTCCGATGTTGGCACCCTTCACATAATTTACAACATCTCCTTCCTTGCCATACTTCACACACGTTTCATGAATATCACTCATTATTTCATGCAACCTCTTGTCAACCTGCTCACGTGTCCATGACATACGCTGCGAATTCTGGCTCATCTCCAGTCCTGAAACAGCAACACCACCGGCATTGGAAGCCTTTCCGGGAGCATACAGAATACCTTTTTTAATAAACCAGTTTACCGCCTCGTAGGTGCAGGGCATATTGGCTCCTTCTGCTACGGCGATACAACCATTGCGGGTCAGTTTTTTTGCGTCTTCAAAATTCAACTCATTTTGCGTGGCACTGGGCAATGCCACATCACATTTTACGCCCCAGGGAGTTTTACCCGGGAAAAAATCAACGCCATATTTCTCCGCATACTCTTTAATACGGCCGCGCTTTTCATTTTTCAACCACATCACATATTCCAGCTTTTCCTTTGTGATCCCGCTTTCATCATAAATGTATCCTTCCGAATCAGAAAGCGTAACCACCTTACCGCCCAACTGTATCACCTTTTCTGCTGCATACTGCGCCACATTGCCGGAACCGCTGATGACTACTCTTTTGCCTTTAAGCGTCAGTTTGCGAGTTGCCAGCATTTCCTGGGTAAAATAGACACAGCCATAACCCGTAGCCTCGGGCCTGATCAAGCTACCGCCTGAATCAATGGATTTTCCGGTGAGTACTCCGGTAAATTTGTTGCGAAGGCGCTTGTACTGGCCGTACAGATAGCCAACCTCACGGCCACCAACGCCTATGTCGCCTGCGGGAACATCGGTATCCGCGCCAATGTGCCGGTAAAGCTCCGTCATAAAGCTCTGGCAGAAGCGCATTACCTCATTATCTGACTTTCCTTTCGGGTCAAAATCACTGCCGCCTTTCCCACCGCCCATCGGCAAACCGGTGAGGGAATTCTTAAAAACCTGCTCGAATGCCAGGAACTTTAGTATACCAAGGTAAACGGTTGGGTGGAACCTTAATCCGCCTTTATAAGGACCAATTGCATTGTTCATCTGTATCCGGAAACCGCGGTTAATCTGGTATTCGCCCTTATCGTCAATCCAGGTTACCCGGAACATAATCACGCGATCCGGCTCCGCAATCCTTTCCAGAATTTTTGACGTTTTGTATTTGGGATGCGCCTCAATAAAGGGGAGCAAAGATTCAGCTACTTCTGTAACTGCCTGGTGAAATTCAGGTTCATAAGGATTCTTCTTTTTAATCCGTTTCATGAAATCGGTAACCTGATCCGCTAGTTTTGGTTTGGCCATGGAGATTGATTTAATTTTTTTGAAAGGGTGGTAATATTTCCTGCGGGAAAGAGGGGAAGTAAGCAGCGTATTTTTTCATAGATGGAAGTGCAAACGGGGTGGCTTCCTGTTGCATTTCAGTCTCAATGATAGAAATATTTTTTTTTAAATAAAAACGGTGCCCGCTAAAACAACATCAGAAAGAGAAGAGGTAAAGTGGCTGCCCGCAGTGAGCGAAAGCCATGCATTAAATAATATTGAATATCAGATTTGCTAATTACGGCTTGTTACCGGTCTGTGCATTCCACAGAGGTCAGGAAAAATAATCCCGCATTTTCTCAAAGAAATTCTTTTCATTCTTTCCGGGATTCGGCTTGAAATTATGCGAGTCCCTCATCTTCTCAAGGTGATTACGTTCTTCAGCCGATACTTCCTTGGGTACCCACACATTTACATGAATCAACTGATCCCCGTTTCCGTAAGCATTTACATTCGGCAAGCCTTTTCCTTTGAGACGGAAAATTTCCCCTGCCTGTGTGCCCGGTTTTATTTTAATGCGTGCTTTGCCATCTATCGTTGGCACTTCCACACTGGTACCTAAAGCAGCATCAGGAAATGATACATACAGTTCATAGGCTACATTGTTGCCATCTCTTTTCAGTTCGCCATGTTCCTCTTCTTCGATAGCAATAATCAGGTCACCCGGCATTCCGCCCCGCTCACCGGCATTGCCTTTGCCGCTCATAGAAAGCTGCATTCCTTCAGCAACACCTGCCGGTATGTCAACACTGATTGTTTCCTCGCTGTACATCCTTCCTTCTCCATGGCAGGCAGCGCATTTTGCGGTTATCACCTGTCCTTCCCCGTTACAGGTGGGGCAGGTAGAAGTGGTTGCCATCTGACCCAGAATAGTGTTCTGCACTCTCCTGATTACGCCACTTCCCTTACAGGTGTTGCAACTGTGAAAAGACCCTTTATCTTTTGCCCCGCTGCCACTGCAGGTCTGGCACGTAACATATTTTTTAACCTTTAATGTTTTATGAGCTCCTTTGGCAATTTCCTGCAGGTTCAGGGGCACTTTTATTCGCAGGTTGCCTCCTCTCACTCCACGCGAACGTTCGCGTGAGGTTCTGCCGCCGCCAAAAAATGATTCAAAGGGGCTGCCTCCCATATCACTAAAAATATCTCCGAAATTGCTGAAGATATCTTCCATGCGCATGCCACCGGCACCGGCATGGCCATACCCGCCATTACCTCCCACTCCGGCATGGCCAAACTGATCGTATCTTTTTTTCTTGTCGCTATCGCTCAGCACTTCATAGGCTTCCGCTGCTTCCTTGAATTTTTCCTCGGCCGACTTATCATTCGGATTTCTATCAGGATGAAACTGCATGGCCACCTTACGATAGGCCTTTTTAATTTCATCAGCACTAGCGGTTTTGCCTACGCCAAGTACATCATAATAATCTCTCTTTGCTGCCATCTATTTTTATTAAGTATTCAGTACACGCACTTCACGCGGTGCAGTGTAATTTGAAATCTTTATATATGAAATTGAACTTGCTGCGTTTCCTCCTGTATTCTTCATTTGCCAACCACAACTTTTGCATGCCGGATGATTTTATCGTTGAGATAGTAACCGCTTTCTATTTCATCTACCACCTTTCCGCTCAACTGTTGATCTGCAGCCGGTATCTCTGCAATGGCTTCATGTAACTCCGGATTAAAAGGCTCCCCGAGCGATTTCATTTGTTTCAGCCCCCTTGACTCCAATACACCATTCAACTTTTGCTGAATCAGCTTTACTCCTTCCAGCAGGCCGGCCAGATCATTCGAGGTTTCCATCTGCTTCATAGCTCTTGAGAAATCGTCTATCACCGGGATCAGCGCATTGATGATCTCTATACCGGCAGTTTTAGCAGCCTCCATACGCTCTTTCTGCGTCCTCTTTTTGTAATTATCAAACTCGGCATACAAACGAAGAAACTTATCATTAAGCTCTTCTGCCTTTTGCTTCAGGTCTGCATTTTCCTTCTTCAGCTTATCCTTTTTAGAGATGCCCAACTTACTGAGCAGATCGGTGCCCTCCGCCTGATTGTGGCCATCGGCCTGCTCTTCCTGTGCTGACTCATTAATAGCATCTTCCTCTATATTTTTCAGCAGTGCATCATCGGCGTGGCTGATTTTATCCTGTTCCGGTTGATCATCCATAGCTGCTTTTTTTTCTTTCATAGTTTCATCTAATGTGAATTCAGTCTCATTGTTTTCCATCCGGCTAGTCGATTTAAACAGGATCGATGAGCAAATGCTTTGCCATCAAAGGGTTTCGGTCAATCTGTCACCAGAAATTGAAAAATCCGGGCAAAAGTAGTTCAATTTAGAGAAAACAGCCTGATGCCGTGGTTTGATACTCCCGTTCATTTACCGGGTTTGCTGAGCTAAGGTTCATACAAACGAATCGCCGATGCTTAATAAAGCTTCAGGTATGCTTAGATACCGGTTTAACCAATTATGATAGATTGCGGTTTTTAGCTATCTGTCCATTGTCAAAAAATGCTGTTCCATACCTGCCCGTTTCCGTTTTATCCTTACCTGTTTTGCGGATAAAAAAGTGCAATAGGTTGCTCAACAGGAAAGCCAGTGCGGCATGAAACATAACAGCACATAAAAAAATTTGACAGGAACACATAAAGATAAGCTGGTTTGACCAGCCTTCGGTCGCTTGTTTTACTGCCCGCATTGTCGTGCTTAATTTTGTGCAAGTGACATTGGTTTGTTAATTTCGGGGATTGTTTTATCGGTGAAAAGCTGAAATGAAAATTTCTATCGGATTTCTGCTGTTGTTGTTTTTATTCCCGTTATCATCCCGGTCATGGCATATAATAGGAGGTGAAATGTATTATACCTGCCTGGGTAACAACAATTATGAGATCACCCTAAAGGTCTATCGTGATTGTAACAGTACCACTCCTTTTGATAACCCGGCTTTGGTGAGTATTTACCGGCCGAACGGAATTTTGCATGAAACGTTGCTGATTCCGTTGCCCGGTTATACAACCGTTGAGCCGGACCTTACCAATCCATGCCTGCAATTACCTCCGGGAGTGTGTGTGGAAGAAGCTATTTACAAAGCCATTTACAACCTGCCCCCGATTGCGGGGGGATATGATATTGCGTACCAGCGCTGTTGCCGAAACAATACCATTGTCAATTTAAATGATCCGGCCAATACCGGGGCGACTTTTACCGCGCATATTCCATCCTCTTCACTGGTAAACTGTAATAGCAGCCCCAGGTTTACCAACTATCCTCCCATAGTTATTTGTGTTGACCAGGTTTTGGAGTTTGATCACAGTGCAACAGATCCGAACGGTGATTCGCTGGTTTACTCGCTCTGCACGCCGTACCAGGGTGCAGATGCCATATTACCTCAACCCAATCCTCCGCCTCCTCCGCCTTATGACCCGGTAGTTTGGCTGCCTCCTTATAATGTAAATAACCAAATCGGGGGGAGCCCGGCAATGAGTATTGATCCTTCGACCGGATTGCTCACCGGATTTCCAACAGCTCTCGGGCAGTATGTAGTCGGGGTCTGTGTAAAAGAGTACCGGAATGGCGTTTTTCTAAGCCAGGATGTGCGGGATTTTCAGTTTAACATAACGACCTGCAATCCGCTGATTGAAGCAAATTTTAATGTGAATGGTGGCGTTTCCATAAATGATACCTTACTGCTGTGCGGTACCAATAGCGCTGCTTTTAATAATCTAAGCTACGGCTCTAATATCTTCAACTGGGATTTTGGTGTGACGGGCATTACCACCGATGTATCTACGGAGAAGAACCCTGTTTATGTATTTCCGGATACGGGGGTATATAAAGTAGTCCTCTATGCTGCACCGGGCCAAATGTGTGGTGACTCTGTCTTTAAATATGTTGAAATACGGAAAGGTGTTTCAGCTGATTTCACAGCCGTTCCTGAATGTATGCTTTCGCCCGCGTCGTTTAACGATGCCTCCGTACCTCTGGATGGCTACTTGTCATCGTGGATTTGGGATTTTGGCGATGGGTCAACCTCCTCACAACAGGATCCGCAGCATGCATTCTCAACTAGCGGTACCTATTCAGTAAACCTTACCGTAACCAATAGCTATGGATGCACGGGAGTGGTCACCAAGTCAATAATCATACACCCGTTACCAAATATTCAGGCAGGCCCCGATACCTTTGTCTGCGACATTGACCCGGTAACACTTCAGGCACAGGACGGCATCAGTTATTCCTGGCAGCCGGCCATTTATATTAACGATCCTTCTCTGCAGAATCCATTGGTAAACCCTCCGGTAACCACCGTATACACTGTAACTGCCACAAATGTATTTGGTTGTATTGCCAAAGACTCGGTAACCATTCAAGTGACCGATACCGTTATTGCCAATACTATTCCTGACACGTCGGTTTGCTTTGGTGAAAGTGTACAACTGTATACGGACAATGCCGCGAATTACATTTGGTCGCCGGATTACCAGATCAGCAATACGCTTATTCCCAATCCGGTCGTGGATCCGGAAGTTACCACCATCTATTATGTGGTTGCTTCGGTTGGCAGTTGCTACGATGAAGATACCGTAACCATTACCGTATTACAGCCTCCTGATGTGAATGCAGGGGAAGATGTTACCATCAACCAGGGAGAAACAGCACAACTGCATGCTACCGGGTCCGGCACCTATCAATGGTCGCCTCCTGATGACCTTTCAGACCCATTGAGTGCCGATCCATTGGCCAGCCCCATCAATACGGTAACGTATGCTGTGGAGGTTACAGCCGGGAATGGATGCAAGGCGACAGATTCTGTCACAGTTATTGTAACACACTACCACCTCTTCATGGTACCGAATGCCTTTACTCCCAATGGAGATGGAAAAAATGATTACTTTCAGTTCTATACCAAAGGCATTCGCGAGGTGGAATCCGTAAGGGTTTTCAACCGCTGGGGACAGATGGTGTATTCAGATGAAGACGGCAACGAGGAAGGATGGGATGGTTCTTATTTAAATGTGCCTTGTGAGATCGGCACCTATATTTTTTATATATCAGGAATTACATATGATAATAATCTATTACAACAAAAAGGAAACCTCACCTTATTGCGATAACAGGATAATATATTCTTTATTAATGCTGATACGAACTTTCACATTTTGTTAATACATTTACCAATCTTTAAAATGCAGCGTAGTTTTTTTTATTTCTTTTATTAACTAAAATTTTCTTTTGAAATGAAAACGTATCATGTTCTTGGTATGATGTCGGGAAGTTCCATGGATGGTGTGGATGTAGCTTATTGCCGCCTTGAAGAAAAGGATGGTAAATGGAGCTATGAAATTGAAAAAGCCGAATGTATCCCATATCCGCCTAAATGGAGGTTGCGCCTTCAAAGCCTGGTATTGCAAAATGCGGTAACGTACCTGAAAACAGATGCGTTTTACGGGCATTATCTTGGTGAGGTAGCACGCAAATTTATACAGGAGAATATGCTGGAAGGGAAAATTGACTTCATTGCTTCTCATGGCCAGACAGTCTTTCACCAGCCGGAAAATCAAATGACCAGCCAGATAGGCGATGGCGGTGCCATAGTTGCTGAAACCGGGTGTAATGTGATCTGTAATTTCAGGACAGTAGATGTGGCAATGGGAGGACAGGGAACCCCCATCGCCCCGATGGGCGACCGCTTGCTGTTTGGTGATTTTAAATTTTGCCTGAATATTGGCGGCATTGCCAACATCAGTTGCAACATCGACAACAGAATGGTTGGCTTCGACATTTGCGGCGCCAATATGGTCCTCAATGCCCTTGCCTCAGAAATTGACCTGGAGTACGACAAGGATGGCGCTATTGCACGCTCCGGAAACGTAAACCATGACCTCCTGAATGAACTGAATGCCCAATGGTATTACGAAAAGCCCTATCCTAAATCTATCGGGGGAGGCTGGGTCACCAAAATATTTATGCCGGTATTTAAAAAGTACCGCATGCAGGTTGAAGACAAACTGCGTACGGCTACCGAGCATATTGCCTTGCAGATTGGCAAGGATATCAAAAATATTTATGCCACTGAGTTTCTTACAAAAGATGAAAGTCATTCCATCCTCGTTTCAGGTGGCGGCGCATTCAATAAGTTTCTGCTTGAGCGGATCAACTACAATTCATCCGTGCCTTTGGTAGTTCCTGATCCGGCAACCATTAAGTTTAAGGAAGCGCTTCTGATGTGCCTGATGGGCGCCTTGCGTATGCGCAATGAAATCAATGTACTTTCTTCGGTTACCGGAGCATCCGCCGATTCTGTTGGTGGTGAAGTGTATTTCAGCACCGGAAAAAAGCACGAATCGGTATTGTAGCAATATCATACCACCGTTTAGCCTCTGACAAATACGTCAGGGGCTTTTTTATGTACCACCGTTTACACATAACCTGTTGTGGTGAAACCCGGCACTTTGTAATTACCCCAATAGGCATCCTTCGTGCCTGCTTGTGCTTTTACTTTCTTAAGGCCTGATAAAAACCTGATGATACAATTGAACAGGTAGCAGTATCTTGCCGGCAAAAGGGTTCATGATATTTCTAACAGGCGGCACCGGATTTTTGGGTATGCATTTGCTGCAGACGCTTGCGGAATCCGGTGAAACCATCCGCGCATTAAAGCGTGCGGGAAGCAACATACCTTTTTCCGGCAAGTTGACCGGAAACGTGGAATGGGTAGATGGCGACCTGCTCGATATTTCATCATTGGAAGAGCATATGGAAGGATGTTCCTATGTCTATCATTGTGCCGGCCTGGTTTCATTTAAGAAAGCAGACCGCAACCGGCTGATGAAAGTGAATGTAGAAGGTACCGCCAACGTGGTGAATATGGCACTTGCAAAAAATATTCAGAAATTGGTTTATGTGAGCTCCGTTTCGGCCATTGGACGGCCTGCTGCTTCGAATAGCATCAGTGAATCAACCGAATGGGACTTCAATGGAAACCAGACAAACTATGGCATCAGCAAGTACCTGGCAGAACGGGAAGTTTGGCGTGGAATAGCGGAAGGCCTTAATGCGGTTATCATAAATCCATCAGTAATTATTGGTGATGGAAACTGGAAAAAAGGAACACCACGGTTTTTTTATAATAGCTGGAAAGGGATGCCCTTTTATATGGCAGGCAGCACCGGATTTGTTGCCGTTGCTGATGTAGTGGCGCTGATGGTTTTGCTGATGAAGAGCGAAATCAGCAGTGAACGTTTTATCATCAATGCGGAAAACCGGAGTTATAAAGATTTTCTTGGCTGCATAGCAGATGCCATGGGCAGAAAACGACCTTCTACCAGGGTATCCACCCGGCTGGCACAGTTGATTACCCGCTTTGATGCAATCTGTAAAATCGCAATGCCTGATGCACCGATGCTCACCAGCGAAACAGCACGCATCGCCGGACTTTCGTATTCTTTCAGCGCAGAAAAAGTTAAAGCGGCCACCGGCTATACCTTTATGCCGTTAAAAACATGTATTGAACAAACCGCAAAAAAATTTATGGAAGATTACTTAGCCCAAAATCCATCGTCCTAAGTCCTAAGTCCTGGTTCCTGGCTCCTGTCTCCATTTCCAATACTTACTCCACCGCACCTCCTTACTTCGCCACCACCAGCTTCTCCCCAATCTGCAAATCTGTGCTGCTTAACTTGTTAATGGTTTTCAACTCAGTAACTGTTACATTATATTTCTTTGATATTGAATACAGGGTATCGCCTTTTGAAACAATATGAATTTGTCCGGCAGGGGGATTTTTAATTTCAGGTGAACGGTCGGCTTTTGCCAGGGTTTCTATCTTATCATTTAACAATGCCGGGGCTGTCTTGCGAACCTCCTTCAGGCTGATAATTTCACCTGCGGCAGGTTCGGTACCGGGCTTCATGAGGTTTTTTTCATAAAGTTTTGCCAGTTGAATGCCATGTTCGCGTGAAATGCTAAACATGGTTTCTCCTTCTTTTACCGTGTGTGAGGCTACATCGCCATTGTGTCGCTTTGGCTGAAGGTAAACCCGGTCACCGGTTGCGATTTGTGCAACTTCCGTAATATCATTATAGCGCATCAGCCTCTTCAAGCTGAGTGCAAAAGCCGTTGCAAGATCATTCAATGTTTCTCCTTCAAAAAGGGTAACGCAATCGATATCATTGAATACATAAATGCGTTCCGTTACATTCATGGCTGTTGGCTGGGCGTTAATAATTTCCGGGTTACCGGTTTCTTTTATCGCCGTTGCCCCGCCGGTTCGGTTGAGTGAGGCAAACCATTCAGCCCGCTCATCGGGGGCAAGGTCCCATTGATGCAGGTCGTAATCGTTGATGCATTTGATCAGGATGTTGGCATACTGGGGATTGGTGGCATACCCGCACGCTTTCAGTCCCTTAGCCCAGGAGGTATAGTCTTTGGTATCATACGTAAACAGGATGGCATACCGTTCCCGGGTCATTAGAAAATCAGAGTGGTCTTTATAAGAAATCAGGGAGGAGTCATATTTGCGGAAACATTCATTCTTACGATCGTCATCATAGATATAGGAAGCACCCATCCATCCGGTATGGCATTTAATACCAAAATGGTTATTGGCTTCTGTGGCCAGCGGGCTTTGTCCGGCATTGCTTTCAATAATCCCCTGCGCCAGGGTGATGCTGGCCGGTATGCCGGTACGAACCATCTCAGCGATCGCGATATCCTTGTACCGGTTGATGTAGTCTTCTACTTTTTCATCATATGTTTGAGCAGGTGAAGCGATGCTGAAAGCCATCAGCCAGCTAATCATAATCATTGCTTTAGCCAGTACCCTTCTCCTGTTTATGGTCCGTATCATGCTATCTCATATTCATTTTATCTGTTAAAACTTCCAGTGTAACTGATCCATGCCAGCCATGCACAATATGTGATGTCTTGCATCAAACTCACTGTACTTTGTTGTGCTATAGAGCCTTTGCACCGTGCTACTCAGCTTGGCTAATCAATACCAGGAACAACGGCTAACCCTCTCATTTCTTCCTGATTACCATCAGTCCATCCCTCAGCGTCAGCAATACATTATCAACCCGTTCATCCTCCTGCACTTTTTTACTGAATGCCTGAAGGGCCTGCGTCTCAGCATCCGGATCGTTCTCCGTCACTTTGCCGTTCCACAATACATTATCGGCAAGTATTACACCTCCGGGCCGCACTTTATCAAACACCAGGTCGTAGTACAACGCATAGTTTAATTTGTCGGCATCAATAAACACGAGATCTAACGCCTCATGCAGTGTCGGAATTATGGTAACTGCATTGCCGATCCTGAAATCAATCTTATGGCCCATGCCTGATTTCTCAAAATAGCGTGAAGCCATTTCATACAATTCCTCATTCACATCTATCGTAACTAACTTCCCGTTTTCCTGCAATCCTGCACATAAGCAGATGGCAGAGTATCCGGTAAAAGTGCCGATCTCCAGGGCATATTTTGGTTGTACCATCAGGCTGATCATTCTGATGAACTGGCCCTGCAAATGCCCCGACAACATCTGAGGCATCAGCACTCTTGCATTGGTTTCGCGATTGAGTTCCCGCAATACCTGACTTTCAGCCGTGGTATGCGCCTCCGCATACCGCTCCAAAGCCTCCGGAAAAAACGTCATTCTTCAGCAGTTAAAATTAAGATGTATGGTTGAAGGTGTAAAGATACACCGTCTGAGTTTTCAAACATCACTTGTAAAACTGACCTCAATAGCACACAGTATAGTAGAAAGAAACGATTTACTTCCGCTGCCCAAAAAAAAATGACCATCCTGCTCTCCGTTTCCATAAGACTTCCTTGATACATGATACAGCAACCTGACGAATCTTATCGAGATTACCTCCTTTGCTTGCTAACAGATTGGCCTGTCATCCGATGGCAGATCCGCGCATACTGTCGAATAAAAAATCAGAAGACATCGGATACCTGACTGGGGAGGCTAATAATTCCCCGTTTCTCTGTGTACTTTCATTAGTTTTGGAGTGATAAAATCCGGGGCATGTCATCAACGCGTCGCCTGACCGCTATCCTCTTTGCCGACATTGAAGGCTTTACGGCCGTTATGCACCGTGATGAAAGGCTCGCCAATAGTATTGGTGCGAAATTCCGCAAGGTCCTTGAAGAACAGGTTGCTGCACACAATGGCCAAATACACGAGTGGCATGGCGATGGCGCTTTATGTGCTTTTGACAGCGCCGTAGAAGCTGTGCAAGCCGCTATTGCTGTTCAAAAGGAAATGTTGAAGGAACCTGTTGTGCCGTTACGTATCGGGATACATACCGGAGATGTGTTGCTGAAAGAAGATAAAATGTATGGTGATGTAGTAAACATTGCTTCAAGAATCGAATCGTTTGCCCAGGCTGGTGGCGTGTTTATATCAGAGAAAATATTTGATGAAATCAGGAACCAGAAAGACATCAGCGCGGTGTCGATGGGGCTTTATCACCTGAAAAATATAAGTGAGCCGATGCAAATTTTTGCAATCAGCAGTGAAGGACTTATGGTGCCGGCAAGAAGTAAAATGTTTGGAAAAGGTGAACGGGTAAAAAAACTGAAGTTGCCTGTGCTTTGGTTTTTGGCATTGGTTCTGATCACCATTGCCGTCATTGCTTACTTTGGTTACAAAGATCGCGTAAGTGCCACACCGGACTCCATTGCAGTGCTACCCTTTGTTGACATGAGTGCAACAAAAGACCAGGAATATTTCGGAGATGGGCTGAGTGAAGAATTGCTTAACCGCCTTTCCAATGTAAACGGACTTAAAGTAATTGCGCGTATCTCTTCTTTCTCCTTCAAGGGATCTAATGAAAGTATTCCCGTGATCGGGGCAAAACTTGGCGTAACGCATATTCTTCAGGGCAGTGTCAGGAAATCTGAAAATAAGATCAGGATCACCGCACAACTAACGAAAGTAAAAGACGGAACTCAGATTTGGTCGGAAACATATGACCGGATGCAGGATGATATATTTAAGATACAGGATGAAATTGCCATGGCGGTGGTTAACCGATTAAAGGCTACCCTGATCAGCCCGGATGAGCTTTCAGGTAGCCGGACAAATCCGCAAGCTTACAACCTGGTGTTGCTGGGAGATTATTTTGTGGCCAAAGGAACAACTGCGAATCTGCAAAAAGCCCGGGAATTTTATGAACAAGCGCTTTTGCTGGATTCAACTGATGCAAGAACTTTGGCTTCGCTGTCGCAAACAACGCTCAGGCTCACAGACGATGAATTCGATAAGAGACCGGGAATCGAAAAGGCACGGAAATTTGCCGAAAAGGCGATTGCTTTAAATCCGAACATCACCAATGGATATCTGGCAAGAGGACGGATAAGACAATCTTATGACTGGGATTGGAAAGGGGCTGATGCAGATTATGAAAAGGCATATGCCATTAATCCTGAAGATGCCGCCGTGCTTCACCGTAAGGCCAGCCTTAAAAGAACGCTAGGTGATTTTGAAGCGGCTATTGCGTTGTATAAACATGCAGTTGAACTGGATCCGGTAAATGCGCGGCTGCGGAACAGCTTTGGCCTGACTTTGATGAATGCAAACCAGTTTCCTGCGGCCAAGCAACAATTCAAAGAAACACTTGAACTGGATCCCGGTTTCGGAGCAAGCCGTTCATTACTAAGCGGTATCTATTTGGCAGAAGGAAACCTGGACTCTTCACGCATACAATGGGAACTTGAACCCGAAGCGGAGTGGCAACTGTCGGCTCAGGCTCTTTATCATGAGGTAGCAGGCCCTAAAGCGGTTGCAGACAGTTTATTGAATGAACTGATAAATCAATACAGTGATGTTTGCAGTTTCCAGATCGCAACAATTTATTCTCTAAGAAATAATGCAGACCTGGCTTTCTACTGGCTTGAGCAGGCCTATTTGAAACATGATGCCGGCATTGCAGAAATGATTGGGAATCCTTTCCTGAAAAACCTGGAAAGCGATCCCCGATACAGGGTTTTTCTGAATAAGTTAGGTCTTTCCGTTAATTAACAGACCGACTATCCTTTGCTTAGGTGTACGACAATTAGTTCATCTCGTCAAGCAATGGTTGGTGGGTTAAATTGCTGCGGCGAAGCCGATCACTTGCTATGCTGTATTCACTACGCTACTTTACTCACATACTTAAATTGTCCTAATAATCTATATCCAATTTGTCGTACACCCCCCTTTGCTTTTATAGTACCACTGTCCGGCACCAATTTATCGCCGGTGTTGAATGGAAAGCTTCCTCACCACATTATTGCGAAGAATATCAAACAAACAATCCCTTACTATTTCGATTTATCATTTGGAGGACAATCTGGGAATTGATTCGCTGTTGCTAAAGTGGATATCCGCAATGATGCAGGGACATTGTACTGCCAACGCAATAAATTTCTGCATGCGTGCTGAAATTTCAGTAAGACTACTATCTTTGATATCCTATAAAACTATATTCATATGAAACCTATCCTTTGTATTGCACTCCTGCTGTTGCCTCTTGTAACAACAGCGCAGAACGGAAAAACAGATTCGACTTTTACACTTGCAGACAAAATGCCCGAGTTCCCCGGCGGACAGGAAGCACTCATTGCTTTTCTTGGCAGGGAATTGCGCTACCCGGAGGAAGCCCGTGAATCGGGTGCGGCAGGCAAGGTGGTTGCACAGTTTGTTGTTTCAGAAAATGGATCCATCTCCGATATCCAAATTATCAGATCGGTCGGTTGCGGCTGTGATGAAGAAGCCATACGGGTAATCAGTAAAATGCCGCGGTGGGAACCCGGCATGGTAGATGGCGTGCCGGAAAAAGTATATTTTAAATTGCCGATCACCTTTTCCTTGAGTCCTGGTGAAACAAAAAATGCAGTTGTTATGCGGGCATCCTTCCCGGGTGGAGATAAAGCCCTGGAACAGTTCCTGAAAAAGAATGTGCGTTACCCTGATGAAGCGAAAAAGAATAAGATCAACGGGGATGTGCAGGTAAAACTTACCATACAGGCTGATGGAAGCATAAACAATATTCAAATACTAAGTTCGCCCGGCAGTGGTTGTGATGAAGAAGCGGTAAGGGCCATGCAATCGATGCCGGCCTGGTTGCCTGCAAAAAAGAACTGTGTTGCCATGGAATCGGAAGAGACGTTAAGTATTCATTTCCCTCCGAAATAAAATCGCGGATTATTTAGTTTTCAGCTGTTTTATGAAGTCAAACTAACAGGAGCAAACAGACGACCGCTGTCGCTTCATTTTGAAAGTTAAGGAAAAGTAATTGCTGATAATGTGGGATTGCTATTTGTTACCCGTCATCTTCTGCGGTGTTATACTGATCTCTGTCATAATTCTAAATGTTTTCATCCTTCAACTTCGTGACCTCTTCGAAACCAATACCCTTCAGTTATGAAAACCATCATAGAACCTTTCAAGATAAAATCCGTTGAGCCAATCTATTTCACCACCAGGGAACAACGGGTGGAAATACTGAAGAAGGCTTTCTATAATCCATTCCTGATTCATGCCGATGATGTGCTGATTGATCTGCTTACCGACAGCGGCACGAGTGCCATGAGCAGCGCCCAATGGGCAGGCATTATGATCGGTGATGAATCGTATGCCGGCAGCAAGAGCTTTTTCAAATTCGAACAGGCCATAGAAGATATTACCGGCATGCCCATTGTCATTCCAACACACCAGGGAAGAGCCGCAGAAAAAATATTGTTTACCGTAATCGGCGGCAAAGGAAAATACATCGTGAGCAATACCCTTTTTGATACGACGAGGGCCAATATTGAATTCAGCGGTGCGGCGGGAGTTGATCTGTTATGTGCTGAAGGGAAGATTCCTGCCGTAGCAGCACCTTTTAAAGGCAATATGGATGTGGTGGCACTGGAACAATTTATCCAAGAGAAAGGCGCGGCAAACATTCCACTCTGCCTGATAACGGTCACCAATAACTCCGGTGGCGGCCAACCGGTAAGCATGCAGAATATAAAAGAGGTTAAAGCAGTCTGCGTCAAATACAACATCCCCTTATTTATTGATGCCTGCCGGTTTGCAGAGAACAGTTACTTCATTAAAGTGCGCGAACCGGAATATGCCAATGCTTCCATTCTTTCTATTGCACAGGAAATGTTTTCATATGCGGACGGTTGTACCATGAGTGCGAAAAAAGATGCCTTCGCGAATATCGGTGGATTTATTGCCTTACGTAATGAAGAACTGGCATTACAATGCAGGAATCTCTTAATCATCACCGAAGGATTTACCACCTATGGTGGGCTGGCTGGCCGCGACCTGGAGGCCATTGCCATCGGACTCATGGAAGTGCTGGATGAAAATTACCTGCATTACAGGATACGCAGTATTGAATACCTCGCCGAAAAACTATATGCAGCAGGAGTTCCCATGATCAGGCCGGCAGGCGGGCATGCTGTTTATCTGGATGCCAAAGCTTTTCTGCCTCACCTGCCTGTT
Organism: uncultured Bifidobacteriaceae bacterium; assembly: GCA_964524035.1. Classification (GTDB taxonomy): domain Bacteria; phylum Bacteroidota; class Bacteroidia; order Chitinophagales; family UBA10324; genus JACCZZ01. Next base: position 10,802 of record CAZGBP010000042.1, on the reverse strand, counting down.
AATCAATATCCCGGACAGGCCCTGGTAGCCGCATTATATATTGAAGGCGGTATCCGATGTGTAGAAATCGGATCACTGATGTTCGGAAAGTATGATGCCGGAGGTTCTTTGATACCCTCCATGATGGAACTGGTACGACTGGCCATTCCGCGCCGCGTATATACACAAAGCCATATTGATTATGTTTCAGAAATTATCATTGAGGTCTATCAAAACAGGCAAAATATAAAGGGACTGGAAATTATATACGAAGCTCCGGCTTTACGTCATTTCACTGCAAGGCTGAAAGAAGTTGAACATCAGCCTCATTAACGATTAATGCTTTGTGCCTTTTTTGAACTGATAAATCATTTTAACAGCAGTGGTGTCAGACATGTTCTGATTTTGCCATAGCTTCGTTCGAACCAGGAACTTGCACTGCGTGAATCCGAAGGGTTCGGTGCGACGAATATTATTCTCATTGCAATACAGACCTTATTACTTTTCAGCTATTTAACTGCATTTGATTAGTTCCATTGCCCTATTCTTCAGGGTACATAAATCAGCATTTTTAATGCTGAAAGCCGGTCTCTTCCCAAAGCAAAAAGCTGTATTCGCCTGCAAAACAGTCGCATTCACTTACAGTATCAGTAAATGCCCCGTTCAACATGTAATATTTCAAAGCCTGCCTCGTTCAGTGGAACTGATCATTTCTTTCTATTTTCGCTTTTACAGCCATGAGAAATTGTACCCTTGTTACGATCACCTTTTTTCTTACCATTGCCACACAGGCCTTCTCCCAACCATTAGCTATCGGTCAATGGAAAACGGAACTTCCTTACCGTAATGCCATTGGGGTAACAGCCTCAGAAAATAAAATCTACTGCGCTACAGAACTTACGGTTTATTCGGTAAACAAGAGCGATAACAGTATGGAGGCATTAACCACTGTTACCGGCCTTTCAGATATACAATCCAGCATCGTTGCCTTCAGTAAACCACATAACCTGCTGCTGATCTGCTACCTGAACAGTAATATCGACATTCTCAAAGACGGACAGATTATAAACATTTCTGATATTGAACGGAAAAGTATTGTCGGAGACAAAAGTATCTACAGTGTTTTTTTCTACGGCGATTATGCCTACTTGTGTTGCGGGTTTGGCATTGTATTACTCGATTTGGTGAAGTTTGAAATAAAAGACACGTATTACATAGGTGTCAATGGAGCCAATTTGCAGGTGAATGGGATGACTTGCGATGGCACCTATCTTTATGCTGCCACAGTTTCGGGTGTCTTGCGCGGGAAACTCGACGATCCCACGCTGGTTGACTTCAGAAGCTGGTACACTTATGTTCCGTCGGATGGCTTAACTGTTGGAAACTATTCCGGTGTAGCTTTTTTCAATAACTTCGTTTATGCAACAAAAGGAGATACGTTATTCAGGCTGAATGGTTCAGTATGGGATACGGACTTGGTCAGAAACGGCTATGGAATTCGCAAGATAGAAGCCGGTGAAACAAAGCTGGTTCTCTCACAGATTGGATCTGCGGGCACACGGGTAATGACGATAGACACAGAGGGAGTACTGGATTCAATAAGCAGTGGCCAGCCTTACCAGGCCATTGAAGATGGAAATGCCATCTGGATTGCAGACCTGTATGAGGGTCTGAAAAAATGCCTTCCCGGTTATCAGGAGGTCTTTTATCCAAACGGGCCGAGCACTTCCAGCGTATTTGATTTAGCTGTTAATGCCAGCACCCACAACTTGTATGTAGCACCCGGCGGTTATAATGCCTCCTTTGGATTTGTTTACAACAGAAGCGGGTTCTTTACCCGAATTGATGATGAGTGGTCGTCTTATGATGTAAACAACACCCCCGTACTCAAGGATTCCTTCGACATTGTTTGTGTTACCGTTAACCCCACTGATGGCCGTGCTTATTTTGGCAGCCTGTGGCTGGGTATGTTTGATTTTGATGACTCTTTGGGAATTGTCAATCAGTACACTTCAGAAAACAGTTCACTCACCGGAGCCAATGGTGATATTTCCAGGGTAAAAGTGACTGACATTGCCTTTGATCGTTTTGGCAATATGTGGGCGGCTAACTTTGGTTCGTTAACACCCATTTGCGTAAAAACACCAGAGAACAACTGGCTGAGTTTTGAGCCTTCTTTTCCTATTGATCAGCAATGGGTGCTTCAGATGACCTTCGATCAATATGACCAGGTATGGTTCGTATTACCAAGGCAGGGAATCATGGTCTTCAACTATGGTACAGACCTGGAGAATACACTCGATGATCAGTATATGAAACTTGTGACCGGACCCGGTTCAGGAAATTTGCCTTCGCAAGGTGTAAACTGCGTTACGACCGACAAAGACGGAAACATCTGGGTAGGTACCGATAAAGGCGTTACTACATTCTATTGTCCGGGTGATGTATTTTCTGAATTTGGCTGCGATGCACAGCAGATTGTAATTTCATCGGAAGATGGCTACAATGGTTATTTGCTTGGTACAGAAAATGTGAAACGGATCGCGATCGATGGCGCCAACCGTAAATGGTTTGGTACAGACAACGGGGTCTGGCTGTTTTCAGAAGATGGAACAGAAGAGATCCTTCATTTTACTACAGAGAACAGTCCGCTGATGTCAGACTTTATTACCGCTCTCGACATCGACAACAGCACCGGAGAAGTGTATATCGGAACAGAAAAAGGAATTCTTGTGTACAGAGGTGATGCCACCGGCGGTTCTGTTAAAAACTGCGAGCCTTTGGTTTATCCGAATCCGGTTCGTGAAAATTATACAGGACCTATCGCCATCAGCCGTGTAGTGAATAATGCGGAGGTAAAGATCACCGATTCACAAGGCAACCTGATTTACCGCACTCAGGCTCTTGGCGGGCAGGTAATCTGGGATGGCAATGATTATAACGGGGAGCGGGCGAAAACAGGGGTGTACCTGGTATTGGCATCCAATGAAGATGGTTCCGTTACCTGCGTGGGAAAGATACTGATCGTGAATTAATGACCTGCCTCCAGCCTGGCAGTAGCAAGCTGTCTTAGTTTTTTTCTGTCTCTTATCAGGAAATAAATGGCCACCAACAGCATACAACCAAATACGAAGAAAGTATAGATGATATGCGCTCCTTCAAAAAAGCTTAAAGCGAAGAGGCCTGAGAAAAGCATTCTCAAAATGATATTGATGGTTGAAAACACGCTGCCGGCCCGGCCAATAACCTGGTTGGGCACATAATGAAACATAAAGGTAATGCGCATGATGCGTATGCCTGCATTGCATAATCCATAAATAAGGCTGAACAGGTAGAAGATGATAAAACTGCGATTCCACATAGTCAGAAAATAGATCACAGCCGTGGTGGCGGTCATCAACAGAATGGCATCTGTTTCCGTCCATTTACGGAAGAGCCTTCTGATCGCAATGCCTGCGAAAACAGCACCAATGGCAAAATACATTTCTGCAGCACCATATACACCGGCATCTCCTTTCAAGTGGCTCACCACGTAAGCAGGCGTCATTATATAGCTGGATACGATTACCGTCAGGAAAACGGCAAGTGCAGCATTGCCAAAGGTGAAGATGACAGGATGATTCTTCAGGAATGCCAATCCCGTTTTCAACCGCTCCCAGGCATTACCCATTTCCGGATGTCGTATGGTTAACGGTTTATACCGGATTTGGTAAATGATGAAATAAGAAAGTACATAGGTAGCGCCATCCAATAAAAAGACATGATGCAATTGCCATGCTTTGAATTCCCAGCCAAATGGAATGATGAAACCGAGCAAATTCAATCTGCCGGTTTCAGAACCTGCCAATAACATGGCAGCAAATGCACCGGCCATCATGCTCGTCAGTTGTCCGACAATCTCAATCTGTGAAGTCACTTTACCATACTGGGCAGCAGGGGTTATCTCCTGTGCAAAAGCGTACAAGTTAGGATAGTGTATATTGTATATCAGGAAGGTGGCACCAAACACCACCAATACCAAAGGTACCGGCACACTGTGCTGCCAGAAACCAATGGCAGCCGCAGACAGTAACATGAAGGCACCAAAAACAGAAACGCCAAGCGCTACCGTTTTCCTGTTGTACTTATCAATGAGGGTACCGGCATACATACTCCAGAAAATCATAACCAGGTTTATTACGACAAAACTGATACTGAAAAGAGAAGGGTTATTCAGTATACCGGTAAAATACCAGGGAATGGCAATCATGCTGATACCCTGCGCCACTCCCGAAACGGAGTTGGCGAAAAACAAAAGATTCAGTGCTTTCCTGTTTGATTGCTGCATATTAATTTCGGAGTTCTCTGTCGCTCCGGTTATTTTATATCGTCTTAAAACACTTTGATGCTGCCATCTGTGCGTTTAACTTTGCGAAGCTATTAAAAATGGACACCGTACCCGGAAAGAAATTTCTTACTCCAATGCAGGCGCTGGAGCGCATGCGGAAATATTGTGCTTACCAGGAACGGAGTCAGCTGGAAGTGCGCCGGAAGTTGCTGGAGGTGGGCCAACGCGGCAACGATCTGGAGAACATACTGGTGAAGCTGATTGAAGAAAATTTTCTGAATGAAGAACGCTTTGCACTCAGCTATGCACGCGGTAAGTTTCGCATGAAGGGATGGGGAAGAAACCGGATTATAAGAGAGCTGCAGCAAAAGGGTGTTTCTACCTATTGTATCAATAAAGCAATGAAAGAAATTGATGGGGTTGATTATCAAAAAACACTTTCGGATACCTTAAAGAAAAAAGCGGCTACACTCACAAAGGGAAATCACTTCGCGAAACAACAGCAGCTATCGGCCTTTTTAATTCGAAAGGGGTTTGAACAGGAAATGGTATGGGATGCCGTGAAACGGTATTTCGAAAAAGATTAATAAATGTGTTTTGCGATTCATGGTCTTAAAACCATTTTTTGCGTCTGAAGTACAAGATCATCCCAACAGCTACAAATGCCATCAATACCCATACGGTATAATAACCATATTGCCACTTCAACTCCGGCATCACTTCGAAATTCATTCCATAAACTCCTACAATAAAGGTTAATGGAATAAAAATAGTGGAGATGATGGTGAGCACTTTCATTACTTCATTCATCTTCAGGCTCAAAGTAGAAAGATAGACGTCCATGATATCGGAGAACAAATCCCGGTAGGTTTCTGTAGTGTCAATAACCTGTATGGTATGATCGTACAGGTCGCGGTAATAGGGCAGCACATCCTGCTTCACCAGGGATACATCACCACGCAACAGGTAATTGATTACTTCACGCAAGGGCCATACGGATTTGCGGAGGTGAATGCCGTTTTGTTTCAGTTCATTGTAGCGCTGTAAGAATTCTCGGGTAGGATCGCCGGACACCTCATCCTCCATATCTTCCAGTTCAGTGCCCATTGATTCAATAATGATAAAATATTCATCTACAATTTTATCCATCAGGGAATACGCCAGGAAGTCGGGGCCATATTTCCGGATACGGGAATCGGCATCACGAAGACGCATCCGGATACTGTTGAAGAGATCTCCTTCATCTTCCTGGAAGGAGATGACGAAACTTTTGCCCAGCACCAGGCTTACCTGTTCTATACGCAGCATATGTTGCTCTGTATCATAGGTGAGCATCTTGAGGATGATGAACGCATACTCTTTGAAATCATCGATCTTGGGGCGTGAATTCGTATTCACCACGTCTTCCAGCACAAGCGGGTTAATGCCGAAATGCTTGCCTATCTTTTCAATGATGTCGGTTTGATGAATGCCTGCAATATTAATCCAGGTACAGGTGTCTGTATCCTTATACTTGTAACAGTCTTCAATACTCAGTTCGGTGCGCTCTTCAAAAAAGGTTTCATTATAATCGATCACGGAAATAGCTATTTTCTGGTCCTTGTCATCTCCAATGTAGATCACCTTTCCCGGTTCGATTCCGGAAGCTTTCTTATGAGATTGGGTTTTACGATAAGAATGTTTTCTTTTCCGTTTCAAGTTGGTTGATGGTTTACCGGTTACTTCAACAAATAAATAGCAATACCCAGGATTGATTCACAAAGTAAGCAGAATTCCTTGTTGATAAGGAAGGAGAAATGTTGCTGCACCTTCCGCGAGCGGATTACCCATACTTTTTTGGATTGGATGCCTGTTGCCGCTTTCCGAAGCAACCCATCAGTGAATAGATGCGCTTTCCATTACACTAAACAGTTCCACCTCTGTTTCTTTACCGCGCAGGGTTACTTTGTCGATACGTTCCCAGAGGAAACCACGCGTTCCTTTGAGCCTGTTCATGAGTATACCGGAAACAAGACAATCCCGGTGATAGGTATTGCATTCATGCTGAATTCTGGCAGCAGTATTCAGCACATCGCCATGATAGGTAATCTCCCGTTTCAGGTCTCCGATCTGGGCGCTGATTACTTTTCCAAAATGCAAGCCTGCTTTAAATTCCGGTTTTACTCCATAACTATTGAGATACTTTCCGTAGTTGCTTACCAGGCTTTCGCGAAACATGAAAAAGGTTTTCAGGCAGTTTGAATGCTCCAGGCCATCTTTTACCGGCCAGGTCAATACCACTTCATCACCGATATATTGGTAGATCTCCGCTTTGGTTTGAAGAACAGGCTGCGTGATTTCGTTGAAGAGTTCATTGAGTAATGCATAAAAACGCACATGGCCCAGTTGTTCTGCAATGGTAGTGGAAGATTTCATATCCAGGAACATAAATATCCTTTCTTCCTCCCTTGGCTGATAGTATTGTCCACTGATGAATTTCCACAAGACGCCTTCTCCCAGGAGGTGGTTGATCTGCAGAAAAAAAACTAGCAAAGTGTAAACGACCAGGGTGTAAAATACCAATATCATGGAAGATGAAGATGCCAGGTAGGCAGGTATTTCATGTAATTCATGGCCCTGTGGTAAACCGGTTATGATTGCAATAAAAATCGTCACTGCATAAATGACCGCAGTATACAAGAGGGCCTTAAAAATCAGCAGTCTGGTAAAGGGCCATTGCCGAAAACGCTTTACTGCTCTTGGAAAAAGGAATAGTTCCAGTACGCCAAAGCCCAGTCCCAGGGGAAGTCCCAGGAGTATGCTGTTGAAGTCAAGTTGTTGTTCTCCGATAAGTTGGTAGAGTACCCCGGCGAAGCTTGTAAACAGGCAAATCAGTCCAAGGGATTTAAGTTTTCTGACGAGGTTGGGATGCATACAGTCAGCTTTTAACAATTGCTGATTCAAAGTTAAAGGCTGAGATCCTATAATCCGAAGGAATACGTTTACAATTATGGAAATTATTCCAATGCGATCTTCTTCATCATCACGCCTTCCCTGGTTTTCAGCTGTAAGAAATATATACCTGCAGGAAGGGATGCGCGGTTGTCCGAAGGACTCCTTACGGAAAATGTTACTTCATGACTGCCTGCTGAAAAATCCTTGTGTGCAATTACGCTTACTGATCTTCCGTTCACATCCATGAGTTCTATCATCACAGACGACGCTTCAGATATTGAAAATGAAATGACAGCAGATTGGGAAACGGGATTGGGATATACTTGAAATACATTTTCATATATAGTTGATTCTGAAAATCGCAATTCATCTGTTGTGAAAAATTGTTTTTCTGACCAATCGGAAGAAACAACGGGTTGGATATCGCAGAAGGATTTTACTTGCCAGGTGTATTCTGTGCTGGGTGATAATCCGATAATGGTTTTATGATTGTCTTTGGATTTGGTAATAGTCCATTCCGAGGTGCCGGTTGGTTTATATCTGATTTTGTAGCTGAGTGCTTCGTTGATGCCAATCCATTTGAGCTTTGCGGTAATTGGAGTGATGTTAATAGTGGAGAGCGTGGTGAGGAAGTTACAAGCAGGAATGCTTAATTCCGGAGTGTATTCCCAGAAATCTTTGTAATAATCAGGATATTCAGATCCTTTTCCCGTTCCCAGATAACCTTTGTTGCTGATGCTAAAACCAACAGCTCCTTCTCGGGCATTTCCTGCGAAACCAATTTTCTCTGTCCAGGTATTAACTTCCGGGTCGTATTCCCAGAAATCATTGCAATACACATATCCCCCCTCATATTTATAGCCGGTACCCAAATATCCTTTACTTCCTATACTAAAACCAGCAGCACCTCTGCGAATGCCTCCACCAAAATCTATTTTTTGTATCCATGTGTCAAGGGAAGGATCATATTCCCAAAAGTCCTTAAAGTAATTATAATCTTTATCGATACCTGTTCCTATATACCCTTTACTATCGATACTTAAACTGACTGCAGCTGAACGTGCATAGCCTTCGAAATCTGCTCTCTTCGACCAGCTGTCAAAGAATGGATCATACTCCCCAAGATCACTATAATCAGTGATATAAAAATAGCCACCATAATAAACCGTATAGTCCATACCTGTGCCTATGTATCCTTTTTGACCAATACTGAATGCTGCAGCCATCGAACGATTACCACCTCCAAAATCCGATTTCTTTGTCCAGATATTGGCATAAGAGTCGAATTCCCAGAAATCACTTCGTGCATTGCTGCCGTCAAAACCAGTTCCAATATATCCCTTGGTGCCGATGCTAAAGCCCGTGGCAAATCGTCTTGGACCGCCGCTATAATCTGCCTTTTGCGTCCAGACATTTGAAGCGGGATCGTATTCCCAAAAATCACTGTAGAAGCCCCCATTCCCCTGTCCTGTCCCCAAATAGCCTTTGTTACCAATGCTGAAGCCCACAGCTCCGTAACGTCCCGTTCCTCCATAAATTTGCTTTCTGTTTCCAGGTGTTGAGATCAGGATCATATTCCCAGAAATCTCAACAAGCTATATGAACCATGAAATCATAGCCAATTCCTATATAACCCTTATTGCCTATGTTAAACCCTACTGCATTACTACGCAGACTGCCCGCGAAGTCAGCTTTTTGTAGCCAGCTATTCGTGGCAGGATCATATTCCCATAAGTCCGTGATGTAACCGATTGGAAATCCAGTTCCGAGGTATCCTTTGTTGTCAATACTGAAGCCCACGGCATCTTTGCGTTCGGGACCTCCGAAATCTGCTTTCTTTATCCAGGAATCCGAATCTGGATCATATCCCCAGAAATCCTTGTAATAGTGTGAAAACGCATCAGAATAATATCCCGTGCCGATATAACCGTTATTGCCAACACTGAAACCAACAGCATTGGAGCGTACACTACCCCCGAAATCTGCCTTTTTTGTCCAGGAGTCTGAAGCAGGATCGTATTCCCAAAAATCATTGAAGTAAATATATCCTCCGTCATATTTATATCCGGTTCCCAGATATCCTTTATTATCTATACTAAAACCCGTTGCACCGGCGCGAACATCACCGCCAAAATCTGCTTTCTGTATCCAGTTATTTAAGACAGGATCATATTCCCAAAAATCTTTTGACGCGTAAGGAAAAGTAGCGGAACTTCCTGTTCCCACATAGCCTTTCCCGCCAATACTGAATCCAACAGCGTTAACGCGAGGCTCTCTGGCAAAATTTGCCTTCTGTGTCCATAAGTTTGCAGCAGGGTTAAATTCCCATAATTCACTACTACTCAGATAACCTTTGTTGCCAATGCTGAATCCAATAGCATAATCATGGGGAGTGGGTTCAACAACATCAAGGGTGTTATATCCTAAATCACTTTTTTGCACCCAGGTATCATCTATATCTATAACTCCATTGCAGTTATCATCTAGCCCGTTAATAATTTCTGTTGCTCCCGGATTAATGGATAGGTTAACATCATTGCAATCAGTATTGTTGGTAGCGTATCCGGTACCAGGATTGCTGCATAAAGAAATTCCGCTTCCTGTACCATAGCCATCAGCATCCTCATCTGCATAGTATAAGATTGACCCTGATCCCAAATCAATGATTCCATCGCAATTATCATCCAGTCCATTGGTATCATCACATACACCAGGGTGAATGCCTGAATTATTATCATTACAATCAGTGCTGTTAGTTGAATAACCGGCACCAGGAGTGCACAGTAAGTTTTCTGCTCCTGTGCCGTAGCCATCACCGTCTGCATCTGAGTAGTAAATAATTGCTCCTGATCCATCATCGATAACCCCATCACAATTATCATCCACGCTATTGGTATCATCACATACTTCGGGGTGAATACCTGAACTATTATCATTGCAATCAGTATTGTTAATTGAATATCCGGCACCGGGATTACTACAAAAAGAGGTTCCAATTCCTGCGCCGTAACCATCACCATCTGTATCAGCATAGTAAAGGGTTGCTCCGGATCCATCATCAATTACTCCATCGCAATTATCATCCACACCATTGCTTCCATCACATGCACCCGGGTTAATGCCTGAATTGGTATTATTACAATCATTGTCATTTAATACATAACCGGTTGGCGTCACACAGTCCGGGGCGAAATAGCTGTCAGTTGCATCGCCATAACCATCGCCATCCGCATCAGCATACACAGTCAATCCAAAGCATTCTTCTGAAGTGTATTCCCAGATATCATTTTTATTGGCGTTATCGAAGCCTGTACCGATATATCCTTTGTTCTCAATTGCAAATCCAACTGCCCTTACTCTTGCTGATCCATCGAAGTTGGTTTTCTCCGTCCACGTATCATTGGTGGGTGTATACTCCCAGAAATCACTCTTGAAAGATCCATTGCTACCGGTGCCGGCATATCCTTTGCTACCAATGGAAAATCCGACGGCTTCATATCTTCCTATTCCTCCGAAGTTGGACTTCTGTATCCATTGATTGGTAAGTGGGTCATATTCCCAG
>CAZGBP010000041.1:0-31545 GCA_964524035.1 uncultured Bifidobacteriaceae bacterium | reverse complement strand
GGGGGTGTTATTGCCGTAATCGGATATATTGCCTGCAGGCAATGCCTGGTAGTGGCAAATGATGCCACGGTGAAAGCCGGCGCCTGGTTTCCGATTACGGCTAAAAAGAATCTGCGCGCACAGGAAATAGCAATGGAGAACAAACTGCCGGTGATATACCTGGTTGACAGTGCCGGCGTATTCCTTCCTATGCAGGATGAAATTTTTCCTGATAAAGAGCATTTTGGACGGATTTTTCGAAACAATGCTCAAATGAGCTCAATGGGTATAACACAAATCGCCGCTGTGATGGGAAGCTGTGTTGCCGGTGGCGCTTACCTCCCTATTATGAGCGATGAAGCGATGATTGTAGATAAAACCGGTTCCATTTTTCTTGCGGGTCCGTTCCTGGTGAAGGCCGCCATCGGGGAAGATGCTGACCAGGAAATATTGGGCGGCGCAACTACACATTCTGAAATTTCCGGGGTCACAGATTATAAATGTGCAAACGATCAGGAGTGCCTTGACAGAATAAGAAGCATCATCAGTAAACTGGGCGATAATGAAAAGGCCGGTTTCAGCCGCATTGGACCGGTACCGCCCAAAAAAGCTGAGAAGGACCTGTACGGATTATTACCCACCGACAGCGCTAAACAATACGATACACATGAAGTTATAGAAAGGCTGGTTGATGATTCACAGTATGACGAATATAAGGCTGGCTATGGAAAATCAATCATTTGCTGCTACGCGCGTATTGATGGATGGGCCGTGGGAATTGTAGCGAATCAGCGGAAAGTAGTAAAAAGTAAAAAAGGGGAAATGCAATTTGGTGGTGTCATCTATTCCGATTCCGCTGATAAGGCAACGCGATTTATTCTGAACTGCAACCAGAAAAAAATTCCACTGGTATTTCTGCAGGATGTCACCGGTTTCATGGTTGGATCGAAATCGGAACATGGCGGTATTATTAAAGATGGTGCTAAAATGGTGAATGCCGTGGCAAACAGTGTGGTTCCTAAGATTACCGTTATTATTGGTAACAGTTATGGAGCCGGTAATTATGCGATGTGTGGCAAGGCTTACGATCCAAGGATTATTGTCGGCTGGCCAACAGCTAAAATTGCCGTGATGGGTGGAGCACAAGCTGCAAATGTCCTGTTGCAGATTCAGGTCGCTTCCTTGAAAGCAAAAGGCGAAGAAATTACACCGGAAGAGGAGAAAAAATTACTTAATGAAATTACGGCACGCTACGAAAAGCAGACCTCCCCTTACTATGCAGCGGCACGTCTATGGATTGATGCAATCATTGATCCTTTGGAAACAAGAAAAGTGATATCGATGACCATTGAAGCTGCCAACCACGCTCCCATTACCAGGCCCTTTAATGTAGGCGTTATTCAAACCTGATCAGCGTACATCCTCTGCATTGCATTGAAATCGTTTAACCGGTTCTTGAAAACGCATTGCTGTTAACTCAGTGCGTCACTACCAGTTGTGCCAATTGATAAAATTTGCCGCCTTTTATCTGCAGGATGTATAGTCCATCATCAAGCTCGCTTACATCAATCCGTTCATTTTGATTAGCGCCGGTTAACTGGATGGATTCTTGCAAATGAATGCGACCGGTTACATCCATTAACAGCAACTCAGCCATGCCAGGCATCCCGCCAAACCTAATCGTAGCCTGATCGCTTGCAGGGTTAGGCGAAACCACCATACTATTCTCTGCTGTAATCATTGCTGACCCTGTCAGTTGTTTATCATACAGTGCAACTTTTTTATCTTTGAATTTATAGATCCAACCATCGCCATTACCCCCTGCCTCTGTAACGTCACCATCAATAGAATAGGCCACCCCTGCAACCAAACCACCGGCTGTTATCGCATTGGCATAATCCTTCTTTGTACCACCACGCGTAAAAGACCACAGCAACGTTCCATCAGGTGCGATCTTTACTACATATTGGTCGTTTCCGTTGGCACCTGGCTTTTCAACATCGCCATCTGTAGAATAAGTACCTCCGGCCAGGTAAAATCCGCTGTTGCCGGGTGCCGCAACGGCCTGCATCATCGTTTCACGCTCACTTCCGCCATAAACACCCTGCCATTCCAAATCCAGGTTTCCGTCAAGTTTTGCTACCCACAAATCATCATCGCCATGATAGGAACCCTTGTCAACCGGAACGCCTGGATTTTCTGTAACGCCGAAAGCAAGGTAACCACCATCCGGTGCGCTTAACGCATCATACCAGGCTTCTTTATTGCCTTGCCCATATACTTTGCTCGACAATACATTACCTGTTGTATCAATTTTCAATAGCCAGGCATCCGTTCCTTCCACCATTTGTCCTTCCAGGTCACCATCCGAAGACGTTGTCTGTCCGAATAAGACAAGATGGCCTTCATTATCCTGAATCACTTTGTAAAGATCATCATCACCGGTGCCCCCGTAGACATTGTTGCATATAATGGTCCCCGATTGGTTAACAATAAAAACCCATGCATCAAATTTCATCGGATCCATATTCGGTGGCACATCGCCGTCCATAGAGGTGGACCTGGAAACAATCACATAGCGTTTGCCCGGCAATTCGAGCAGGTTTCGCGGAACATCATAGAACTTTCCGCCAAATGATTTACTCCATTCCACATTACCACTGGCATCCAGTTTCATGGTGAGCACATCGCTGTATTTATGATGTCCCGTCGCATCAAAATCTTTCGACCAGGATTCGGAGATAAACAAACTGCCTCCATCGCTGGTAGCGATAATCTTGTTATAGGGGTTGGCTTCTTCCTTGCTGCCTCCAAAACACTTTTGCCAGATGATGTTACCCGCAGGATTCATTTTGCAGACCCACACATCATGCTGACCTTTTAATTCGCAATCTACTTCATCGCCATTGAGATCAGCTATACCCATTACCATGAAGTGGCCATCGGCTGTAGCAGCCATACTATGCAATACTTCATTTCCCGTATTCCCGTAAGTCTGTTGCCAGACAACTGGAGGTGCCTGGCTGAAGCCGTCAATGCACAATCCCACTGAAATAGAAATCAAGATTAATTTTATCCACATCATAAATCTGTTTCAAGAACCACGTAAAAAATCAGCCGAAGTCTTACGTTCCGGTCAGGACAATGTCACGTAAACATCACGCTGAACATTTTCTTCCTGCTACAAATTGCCCCGGTCAGGTATTGTCTTCTCCCCAGCTGTATGAACTCAAAGAAAAACCTGCCAAATGTAATACCCGGTCAATGACCGTTCCTGCCAGTGCCTCAAAATTTTTGGGAAGTGAGTAAAAAGATGGCGTCGCCGGGCAAATAATGCCTCCGGCCTCGGTAATCGTTTTCATATTGTTAATATGAATCAGGTTGTAAGGTGTATCCCGCACTACCAGTATCAGCCTTCTCCGTTCTTTCAACATTACATCGGCGGCTCTTGTTACAAGATCATCTGAGATACCGGCCGCAATTCTGCCCATAGTACCCATTGAACAGGGGCAAATTACCATAATATCGTATCCCGCTGATCCACTGGCAAAGGGCGCCGTAAACTCCTGCTTCTTATAAAATCTGAAAGGTTGGTCCGGTATGGGAATCTTTCCTAACTCATGCTCCCAGACATACCGCGCGTTGTCACTCATTACGACGCCTGCCTGCTCTACCTGGTCGTGCAACGCCAATAATTTGTCAAATAAAACCTTGGCATAAATCGCACCGCTGGCGCCGGTTACGGCAATTACAATTTTGCTCTTTTTCATACTTTATTTATTCCTTATCTCGGTCCACTGGCTTGTAAGCTGCCAAACGGGATATTGTGAAAATAGCCTATTTCAGTTCAACAAACGCCATTGCAGTTTAAAAAGGGCAGACTACTTACAAAAATAACGCCTTCCGGCCGGAGGCAGGCAATGGACGATGACTGTTTCAAAACAATTGCGGTAACCGGAATTCACTGCAACGTAATAAATCAGAACCGCTTTGAATGAATGTCAATCCCTCCGGTAATGGTGATTCCTTCGCCGATTGGAGCAAAAAAAACATTTTTGTACTTTTGAAATGGTAATGCGGAATCATTTTTGATTTCAATTACAGCTACACAAAAATCTTGCAATGAAAAAAATCACAGGTCTTTTATTTGTTTTAGTGATCGGTATATCCTCTCAACTTTCAGCACAGCAGGCAGAGAGTATTAAATGGATGTCTATTACAGAGGCGGAAAAGCTTTCCGCGCAGCAACCAAAAAAAATTCTGATCGATATTTATACCGATTGGTGCGGCTGGTGCAAAAAACTGGACGCCACTACCTATAAAGATCCAAGAGTAGTGAAATATCTTAATGAACATTATTATGCCGTTAAACTCAATGCCGAGTCAAAAGAGAAAATCATGTACCAAAACAAAGAATTTTCTTATGAACCGGCAAAGCGGATTAATGGCGTTGCAGCAAACTTTCTCAGTGGTTCCGGCGGTTACCCGACGACCACCTTCCTCGACGAAAAATTACAGGTAATTTCCATTGTTCCCGGTTACCTGCAGGCTGATATGATGACAAATATTCTTACGTTTTTCGGCGAAAATCACTACCTGAATACCGACTGGAATACCTACCTCAGTTCATTGAATGCGACACCAAAATAAGAAGCAAACATATTCCCTGTCAAAACTCAATCTCCACAGGTTGGGTTTTTTTATTTATGCAAGAACGCATAAAGCGTATTTTTGAGACTTATGAATCAGCTCCTCTCCGCCAAAAAAGTTATTACCGGTGCAAGGTATGCAACACCGGAGGAAGCAAAACTGACTACCGCTAACAGTATTGTAAAAATCCTGATTACGCCGGCTCAGCTCGTTTACCTGGTGTTGGAACGCTCAACCAATAAACTGGTTTGCCTGCAGCCTTTCCAGTTATTAACTACTCCTGACTCAACAGATTGGCTTAATGCGGTAGAAGAAATTTTTGAAACAGACTATTGGCTGAAAAGAGAAGTCTATGAAAAGAAAACTTCTGTCTTTACTACTTGCTTCACGCTGGTCCCCAGGGAACTGGACCAGGAAAAGACAAGGGCTTCCGTATTGAAACTGAATAGCCCGGTCAACCCGGAGCACCTGGTCTATGCCGATCATCTGAAAGCACAGAAGATCAACCTCTTGTTTGCACTGCCACCTGCAATATCTGAATTATGCAGTTTTGCCGGAAGTGAGTATCCCAGGCATGCGCTTACAGCATTTATCGATCATCTGCTCCTGTCCGGCCAGGTAAATGACCCGCAACAATTGTTCGTCTATTTTCAATCCAATACTTTTCAGCTGGTATTGATTCATCATCAAACATTGCATTACTGCAACAGCTTCAACTACCGATCACCGGAAGATTTTATGTATTTCCTGCTGTTTGCCTGCAAACAATTACATATTGACCCTGAACTGATTCCAATCACCTTAATGGGTGAAATTGTTCGCGAATCGGCAATCTTTCAATTGCTCACCAAGTATGTCCGTACAATAGAATTCGCAAAACCATATAATGCCATTCAGTTTGATCCGGATTATCCAATGCCTCACTATTTTTTTTATAACCTGTTTTGCCTCTAAAATATGCGTGTAATCAGCGGTTCCCTGGGAGGCAGACGGTTCCATCCACCCAACAATCTTCCTACACGTCCAACTACTGACTTCGCAAAAACAGGGCTATTCAATATTATTAACAATCATTTCGATTTTACTGAAATCAGCTTCCTTGATCTTTTCAGCGGAACCGGGAGCATCAGCTACGAATTTGCGTCAAGAGGCACACCCCGAATTGTTTCCGTTGACCAGGACCGCGGGGCTATTGAATTTATAAGGAAGATGAAAGAAGAATGGAAGTTGCAAGCGATCGACATTGTAAAAAATGATGTGTTTAAATTCCTGAACTTTAACAGGGAGCAGTTTGATGTGATTTTCGCAGGCCCACCGTACCCGCTTCCGCAAATTGATGAGTTGCCCGGACTAGTGCTTGGTAAAAAAATATTAAAAAAACACGGATGGTTCATCCTGGAAACCAATCAACATCATACCTATTCTCAATTCCCTGAACTAATGCAGGTAAGAAATTACGGCCAAACACATTTTCATATTTTTTCACCGGATTATAGCCTTCTGAAACAAAGCAAAAATTCAGGCGAAGTATGACGTTAATAGCATAAAAAATAAATTGATTGAGTACTTTCAGGCCTCCAAATCTAACCCATGAAAAAAATTGCAGTTTTTCCCGGCTCATTTGATCCGGTCACTATTGGACATATTGATATAATTAACCGCGGATTGCCCCTTTTCGATAAAATGATCATCGGAATCGGTATAAACTCTCAGAAGAAATACCTGTTTCCACTGGAAAAGAGGATTGCCTGGCTGCAAAAGATATTTGAATTTGAACCAAAAATTGAAGTGCAAAGCTATACAGGCCTCACTGTTAACTTCTGTGAAACCCACCAGGCCCACTATATTCTCAGGGGAATTCGCAGTTCGGGGGATTTTGAATTTGAACGTGCGGTTTCTCAGACAAACCGGGTACTTAGCCGCAACATTGAAACTATCTTCATCTTGGCTAATCCATCTCTTGCCTCCGTTTCCTCTTCCATTGTCCGCGATGTGATTATGAATGGCGGAGATCCATCTCCGTTTATACCTGAAGAGATTGAGAACCTGGTACAACGGAAATAGCCTGTCGCTTTCACTTTAACTTCGAAAATCGGCAAGGCCAAGCTCCACCCAACAAAATTGATTCTGCCTGCCCGGATACCGGAAAAACCCCGGAGAATTTTTCCCGCTACTCGATTTTCGCCCGGTGCATGCATCAGCAATTATCATTGCCTGACGCAATTAATGAATCAGTTCAACCAGAAGCACCCGTCGTCTCACCTGTTGCAAAAGGAAACCTAACCAGGATCTTACAAATTCGAAGATTCGTATGAATCTCATGAACTGATTAACCTGATTTTTCTATTTTGCAGCCTTTAGAAACAGGCACTTGATTAAAAAACAAACTACATTGAGGCCACTAATTCCAACCCAGCCATGATTATAGGAATTCTTAAAGAACCCATAGCGGAAAACCGAGTTATTGCCCTTCCTGAAATCGCAGGGCAACTGGTAAAAATGAACTTTGAGGTAGTCGTGGAAACCTGTGCGGGCAGCAGGGCATTTGCAGCTGACCCGGACTATCAGGAGGCGGGAACAAAAATTTCCTCCCGGGAAGAGATAATCAGTACTGCTGACCTGATATTATCTATCAACCGTCCGTCAGACGCCGAAGTGGGTAAAATGAAACCGGGTGCTATGTTGTTGGCTGTCTTCCAACCCTTGTTTAATAAAGACTTTGTTCAACTGCTGATTGAGAAAAACATCACTTCTTTTAGTATGGATATGGTGCCCCGTACTTCCCGCGCGCAGTCAATGGACATACTCTCCTCCCAGGCAACGGTAGCGGGCTACAAAGCGGTGTTGACCGCAGCACTGGCATTACCCAAGTTTTTTCCGATGTTTATGACTGCTGCGGGCAGCATTACTCCTGCCAGGGTATTAATTCTGGGTGCGGGTGTGGCCGGCCTTCAGGCAATCGCTACTTCCAGGAGATTGGGTGCAGTGGTGGAAGCTTTTGATACACGAAGTGCGGTTAAAGAAGAAGTAAAGAGCCTGGGTGCTAAGTTTATTGAAGTTGAAGGAGCTGCCGAGTCTGCGGCCGCCGGTGGTTATGCAGTGGAACAAAGCAAAGAATACCTGGACAAGCAGAAACAGAAAATATACGACAGCGCCATAAAGGCAGATGTAATCATTTGCACGGCGCAGATTCCGGGCAGAAAAGCCCCGGTACTGATTCCTGCTGCCACAGTGCATGCCATGAAAGCGGGCGCCGTAATTGTGGACCTGGCCGCATCCACGGGTGGTAACTGCGAACTATGCAAAAACAACGAAACCATTCAGACACCCAATGGTGTCACCATTATAGGCGATTCAAACCTGCCGGCAAATATGCCATCTGATGCAAGCAAAATGTTTGGCAAAAATGTAATGAACTTTCTTAAGTTGATGCTGAAAGACGGCCAGATCAATCTGAATTTTGAAGATGATATTGTAAAAGGAACCTGTATCACGCATCAGAAAGAAATCATCAGCGGCAGGGTACAGGAAGCCTTTGCTGTTAAAACTGCCTGAATAAATTATTGATGGAAGGGAAAATACTTTTAGTAACCTATTAAAAAACAAGCCATGGAACAATTCTTAACATTCCTCTTTGAAAACAGGGAAATGGTATTCATAATTATTCTTTCTGTATTTCTCGGAATAGAAATCATCTCTCATGTGCCTACCGTATTGCATACTCCACTGATGTCGGGTGCTAATGCCATACATGGGGTGGTCATCATTGGTGCCATTATCGTGATGGGCAGTGCGGAGCCCGGCAATTACCTGGCCCTGGTATTGGGTTTCCTGGCTGTAATCCTGGGAACGCTGAACGTGGTCGGCGGTTTTGTTGTGACCGACAGAATGCTTGAAATGTTTAAGAAGAAAAAGTAATTGCAGCAGCACAAAATACATACACATGGAAAACAGTATCCTTTGGTTAACCTACATCGCCGGCTCTATCACCTTTATTTTAGGGTTGAAGATGCTCAGCCATCCTGAATCTGCCCGTCGGGGTAACCTTGTTGCAGCTGCCGGTATGGCCTTGGCAATTCTGGGCACCATTTTCCTGTATGAAGATGAGCAGGGAAACAGGCTTCATAACTATCTGTGGATTTTCGGCGGGATACTTATTGGCACCATCGTTGGTACCATGGCAGCCAGGCGCGTAAAGATGACAGCCATGCCGCAAATGGTCTCTCTTTTTAATGGTATGGGTGGTGCCTGCGCTGCAATCATCTCCATTATTGAATACCAACACCATCATTTTACAGGCGGCGACTGGAATATCGTTGGCGTAACCCTTGCAGGTCTGTTGATCGGCGGCGTATCCTTCTCCGGCAGTATGATAGCCTTTGGTAAATTAAATGGGAATGTAACCGATAAAGTTTTTCCCGCGCAATCCATAATCAATATGCTGGTACTCCTGGTCACTATTGGAGTGGGTGTTTATCTTACCTTTCTCGGCGAACAGAATATGACCGTGCTTTATATTATGATCGCCATGTGCTTGGCCTATGGGGTCTTGTTTGTTATGCCCATTGGTGGCGCAGATATGCCCGTTGTGATCTCATTATTAAATTCTTTCACCGGCGTTGCCGCTGCCTGCGCCGGGTTCATTTATAATAATCAGGTAATGCTCACAGGGGGAATACTGGTTGGATCAGCGGGAACCATTCTAACGATTCTGATGTGCCGCGCTATGAACCGTTCACTGCTGAATGTGATCATCGGAAACTTTGGCGGGGGTTCTAAAACGGCTGGTGCTGATGGCAAAGAACGCGGAAGTATTAAGGAAATTTCTCTTGCGGATGCGGCTGTACTCCTGAGCTACTCCAAAAAAGTAATGATTGTACCGGGATATGGACTGGCCGTTGCCCAGGCACAACATACCGTACATGAACTGGAAAAATTGCTGGAAGAAAAAGGAGTTGAAGTTAAGTATGCCATACATCCTGTTGCCGGCCGCATGCCCGGCCATATGAATGTTTTGCTTGCTGAAGCCGATGTTCCTTACGATAAGTTATTGGAAATGGAAGCTGCTAACGCCGAATTTGCAACAACAGATGCTGTAATTATAATTGGTGCAAATGATGTGGTGAACCCCGCCGCAAAGAAAGACAGTGCCTCCCCTATCTATGGAATGCCAATACTCGAAGTAGAACAAGCACAGAACGTGATTGTTATGAAACGCAGCATGAACGCAGGATATGCAGGTATTGAGAATGAACTTTTCTACGAGCCCAGAACAAGGATGCTTTTCGGTGATGCAAAGTCTTCATTGCAAAAACTGACCGGTGAAGTCAAGACAAACTGACAACTGATTTTGATTTGTGTGCTTATGCCTGCACTTCGAGAAACGGTTAGCTGTTTTTCCTGCCCTTTAGCCGGTATCTGTCTGGTACATATCAGACTTACTTAATATGCGCAATAGATCCGGAAAGCCATGGTTCAGTAAAACCCATGACGATGCTTCTAACAACCGCATATTGCAGGAACTTCTGGCCATTGCCTTCCGGCATCCTGCTACAACTATTTGACCGGGAAAAATTCTTATAATACCGGGAAAAACTCCCGGAACATTCCTATATATAGTTTCTTAGGTTACAGGTGTCTGCAAAGACTATGCGATAACTGAATACAAAATTTCCTTTCTCAAAAAGTAGCAGCACCCGGCATTAGTCATGCAATGTTGATACATAAATGACTCGTCAAAATGCCAGACCCATCCGGATGGCCATGCGGTTATAGGTATACTTATTTGTAACATCGTCTCCCCAGTTAACATAATCATAGTACTGAGAATACTTTTCCATTTTATACCCAACTTCCACAACGAAAGCACCTTCATTTCTGAAGTTCATCCGCATGCCTATACCACCACCCGCAGTGATGCCTCCTTTATAACTGATGGAAACACTCTCATCTGTGTACTTCCCGTCAAAAGGAAGCCCATAGCCAAAATCTCCGAAAACAAAAGGGGTGGCTTTCTTATTCAGAATTTCATATCGGCCATCTATAAAGAGCTGGCCAATTAAATTATCAATGATATCAATTGCAAGGCCTGCTCCGGCCAGTATATGCGGGTTAAACCGGTATCCATGAATGGTTTGCACAGTAACACCGACTGACGGGGAAGATGAATACCAATAATAATCGTAACTATTTCCGGATCCCGGCAGCAATCCAATTTGTGAGACGCTGCAATACCCCTTTGATTTTCGGGACGAGGATTCTGCATTAACTGCTTGCACCTGCGAAGGCTCGGTCTTCTGGCGATAGGCAATATAGTCGAGCTCAGCCATTGTCACTACAAATACGCTGCCACCGGCTATCTCTATCTTTACAATACTGTCTGGCACTTGCTCGATGAGTTTACCTTTCAGCACTGTTCCGTTTTTTAAATAGATGATATCATTAATATCACGCTGTGCTAAAGCAGGCGACAGGATCAGTGCCGCGAATATCCAGGTAATGCAGGCTTTTTTTATCATAGTATTTTGTTTTGATGCAGCATTTGAACGGCTCACAATGTCTATCAACAAATCCTTTAACATATGACAACCAACATCTCCAGGTCGTTGCAGGCTCTTTGTGTTTTTGCACTCACTATTTTACTTTTCAGCAGCTGCCTTAAAGATTCCTGCACAAAAACCTACACCTACAAATTGTACAAGCCAGTGTATATGGGCTTTGATGAACTTCGCAGTTCGATTAAATCGCTCCCGGCTGCTGAACTCAAAGCAGTGGGAAAAATCTATTACAAAGCCCCTTATCTTTTTGTGAGCGAATTAGATAAAGGGATTCATGTAATTGACAACAGTGACCCTTCCAATCCACAAATTAAATCGTTCATACAGGTTCCGGGTTGTCTTGATATCGCTGTACGGGATAATATTCTTTACACCGATAGCTATATCGACCTGGTAGCGATTGACATTACAGACCCATTAAATGTGAAGGAAACCTTCAGGAATCAGAACGTATTTCCAGACCGTGTATTCACCAATGGCTGGACGGCAGACCCTGAAAAAGGTGTGGTTACCGGTTGGACAGTCATCGATACCACGGTGGAACAGAATTGCGGCAATATGTACGTTTACGCTTTTGAAGATGCATTTGTAAGCAGTTTTAGCGGCAATGCTACGGGTGGCAGTTCGGGTGGCAGTTCAGCAGCCGTTGCACCCGGAATTGGGGTAGCGGGCTCGCTTGCGCGGTTCGCGATCAATGATCAGTTCCTCTATTGCCTTGACAATGCTTCTATGATACTGTTCGATATCAGTAATGCTGCTTCACCGGCTATGTCAGGTTCAGTTCAAATGCCATGGAACATCGAAACTATCTTTCCTTACAGCCACTACCTTTTTATTGGCTCTACTACGGGTGTTTCCATCTATGACAACTCCAACCCCACAAACCCGGTATTCGTATCCGAACTGTCACATGTGAGCAGTTGCGACCCTGTAGTGGTACAAGGTAACTATGCCTATGCCACCTTACGCAATGGCACCACCTGCCAGGGATTTACCAATGAATTGGAGGTTATTGATATCAGCAACCTTAAAAACCCTGTTCTTAAAGCCACGGTACCTCTGGTACATCCTTTTGGATTAGGGATAGACGGTGATCACCTTTTTGTCTGCGATGATAATGCCGGGTTAAAAAGAATGGATGCTTCAAATCCATTGGCAATAGAAGTCAGGCAAACTGTTAATGCAGGTGAAACAAGAGATGTCATCCCGCTGGGAGGCTTGCTAATATTGCTGTCCACCAGTGGCTTGTATCAGTTTGATTACAGTTCCGGTGAATTAGTGCAACTCAGTCATCTGAGTATTGGTAATTAAACGGCCCCATTCTTCAAAGCCGTGCAAGCGGACCGGCTTTTACATTTGAAAGGTAATTCTGGTATCCACCCATCCTTTACGATTTTGGATGGGTGGAATTATTTTTACTCATGCTGTACAACAATTTTAATCACCTGGTTTTCCCCGCCACCGGAAACAACAGCATAATATAAGCCCTCTGTTAACTGATCGAAAGGTTTGCCCGCACACCACACTTTCGTTGCTCCGGGAATCAGGTCATCAAAAACCGGGTTACCCAGCAAATCATACAGGCGAAATGACATGGGTCCGCCAGTACCTTGCTCCGTAATCAAACAACATGCTGACGAAACAGGGTTGCTTAACAATTGAAACCGGGTGTGATGGTCAACGAGGTGTAAGCCTGTAAAGCAATTTATCAGTGTTAACACGGTTGTTACTGTATCCGTGGCGCTTCCATCACTGTTCGAAGCAATCAGAGTCACCGTATAATTTCCCGGCTCGGAATAGATATGTGACGGGTTCTCTGCATTATCCAGCGGTGTTCCATCCCCAAAATCCCAGGAATAATAAGTTGCACCCGGGAATGAATTGAAAGAATTATTGAAAAACAATAATGAATCCTTTATACACAAGGTGTCATTTGTTGTGCTGAATGCAGCATTGATTGAAAACTGAGGTTCCAGGATCGCTGCTCCGATACAACAGTTACCGGCATCAGAGACAGCATAAGTACCCTGCCAACAACCATACTGTGTATAGTGATAGTAAAGTGAGCCTCCGAATTCGGTAAGATAATAGTGAACAATCTGGTCGGGGGTATTGCAGCCGCCTTGCCCGGTAGCCGAATCGCAGGAATAGTTACAGATCACGTAATAGTAGCCGTTAGGGTTGGGCCAGGTTACCGGCGGGTAGAGTACAATTGAGGTAGTAGCATTGGGTGCACCTGTTATACTGGTGGTAGGCGGAGTTGGGTTGCAGTGGTCATTATTTCCGTTATATCCCGCATAGATTATCTCTGTAACATTACTGGCATATAGCCCGCTGATGGTAACTTCACATTTTTCATAAGTGGTAATTCCGATTTTCAGGTTTGGAATATCTTCATCCACATTAATATTCAAAAAACCGCCGTCGTAATTAGAATAGATAATCACGTTTCCTTCAGGATAGCAGAAATTCTGCGCGTGTAGCACCTGCGTGTGCAGCAGTATGGAAAAGAAAAAAACCAGCGAGGGTAATGCTTTGTAGCAATAGCGGTTCATATGAAGGATTTGGAATTAAAAATAAATAAAAGACATCTATTACGTTCACTTTTTGGTAAAGGGAAACAAATACTTTTTAATACTTCCATACTTCTTCTGTAAAAAGGCTTCGCCGGTGTGATCACCCGGCAGAGATGCGCATATGACTGCACCGGTTGTAAAACATATTCCTGCTACTGCTCCGGAGCTTTTATAAGGTATCCCATTTCCGATTTACCGGGAACATTAGCGACTACAAAATTTTTTTGCCACCTTGCAACGTCACTAAGACTTCTACTAATCACACGCTTCGTTGTTATATAAAGCCTATGCATCGTTAAAGGAACAAGCTGTCAGCTGGGATAGCCTGCTTCCGGAATCGCACCACATGCGGTCAAAGCATTTGTTAGCGCTGGAACTTTGTAAGCCGGCTGACCTGGAATTTGCATACCTCTTCTTCTACCAGGAAGACAAGCCGCAGCCTGTTGCATGCGCCTACTTCCAGCTGGTTCACTTCACGACAAAAAACTATCAGTACCCCTTGTGGAAAAGTAAGTGGCTTGCACCAATAGAAAAGTGGTTGTTAAAAAAAGGATTTGACATCCTGGTATGCGGCAATCTTTTCCGGGTTGATTTTCCCGCAATCTATATTGCAGAAAAAGAGGTGCAACTCACCGAGTTATTCGGGGCACTGGAACTTTACTATAAAAAACTCCAGCCACAGCCACATGCTATTCTGATTAAAGATTGTCGTGACGGTACAGACACAACCTGGGTTAAGGCTTTTAATTTCCGAAACTGGCCGGAAGACCTCACCATGAAACTGGACCTGCCTTCTTCCTGGAAAAATTTCTCAGATTATACATCTGCATTAAAACATAAATATGCGCAACGGGTGAAGAAAATTCAGCGCAAAGCCCAGGCTGTAATACGTAGAGATCTGACCGTTCAGGAAATAATGTTTTATGGTGAAGAATTGGAGCAATTGTTTTACAATGTAGTCAGGAAACAGGCTATCCGGCTGGTAATTCCGGATAAGTCCTATTTTCTGGAAATGAAGAAAAACTACGGCGATGCCTTTCTGCTCACTGGTTATTTTGAAGGGAATAGGCTGATAGCATTCTGTTCACATTTCATTTATCCGGATATCTGGGAGCTTCACTATATCGGCATGGATTACACGAAGAATGAAGACTACCTCCTTTACTTTAATATGATGTATGATGGAATTGCGTTGGCCATTGCACACGGGAAACCAACTTTAGAACTGGGCAGAACTGCAAGAGAAGCAAAATCGATGTTAGGTGCCAGGCCTATTTATTTCACCAGCTACTTCCGGTTACGCGGATGGCTTGTTAACCGCCTCGTAGTACAGTTCGCAGACGCTTTCAACGACAGAGCCGGGCAATCATGGCAGGTTAGAAATCCAATGAAATCGAAAAATAAGAATAAGGTATGAAGGAAATGCAGACAAGCAGCCTGTAAACCACTGCCGGATCTGTACAATAGGATGAATTCGACGGGCAGCACACCCGGAATGCTACTAATCCCAATATTCTGTTTCCGCATATTGCGGACTGAAACTACCTGCCATAAACAGGATTTTGTTTATCACATTTAACGGTTTGAGGTTACGTATATCATCATTTCCTCCGTCCCAAATTGGCTGAAGGTGAAAAAAACACCATCCGTAAATGGAAGATTCATTATTAAAATCAGCCTTTTTGATCAATGAACCCTCCTGATCCAGGCGAAAATATTCAGGGTCCAGATCAGGGGCAAGGGTGGCTTTTTGCCAAACCTCTTCCGACAATTTCATTTTCAGGTCAACCATGGGAGCTGTTACTTTTAAAATTCAAAACTTTGAAAAATTCCTTCGGCTGCTTTGACAGTTATCTAGAGTTCATCCGTATCAATAATCACTACGCCGCAAACTACTTTATAGTCGTCCGACGAGTAAATTTGAGCAGCTTCCTGCTGATGGTTGCCACCACCCAGCAATAAGTTCAAAGCGATTGTGATTTGGTAGATGATAGAAGACATGGTGTTGAAGGTTTAAGTTCTTGATGTTTTGATGCATCAAATTTAGCCCCGTAGCTTGCAAATCAAGTGTACAAACTATAACCTTTGGTAACATCATGCTGAACCATCTTAAAGCATTGAAAAACATGCCCGTTCTGAAATATAGTCCCATCTTGCGTTTCATAATGAAAGTTAAATGGCCGGCCCGGCAAAATGGCCATTTGATCAAGAAATTAAGGTGTAGCCAATTATATCAACCATTTTCGATCAGATATGCGGAAAGCTGCTACAGTATTGAGTTTCAGTGCAATTGCCCCTGCAAGTCACATTATAGTCAATGGGAAATATTCCCATTTATCACAGAAAACAGATATGCAACTGTCTCCTGAAATCCTTACTGGATAAGGCTTTCAGCATAAACCGGTCAGAATATCAAAAAAACTTCTCAAAAATCCGGTTTTGGTAACATCAGCTTGCTTTTTGTATTGCAGGATGTGGAAAACCCGCTGTAACCCTGCTGCAAACCAAACCATTTAACCTTAAAGGAGCCTGTAATAGCAACCTGTTGACCGGCATCATAATACACAGTGATTACCGGCCTTGTTTGTTTCATGGCACTAAGGTACATCACCAAACATGTTGAAGTTCGTGCAAAAAATGCCAATGGGTAACATCAAAAATCGAGCTGGAAGTTGTTTTTTTCTAATAGGATTATACCCTGAAATCCAATACCTTTAGGCGTTTCAGCAAATTCCAGCTATGAAAGTATTTAAGGAAATGGTCGGTCTGGTAACAAAGCAACGGCTGCATAACATTGAGTTGATTGATGAAAGATTACCGGACGGCAAAGAGAACCTGTACCTGAAACTATTTAAAGGTATTGCAGATGGCGCCTTTAATTCGGATGAAGAAGCAGCTCTTCAGCTATACCAAACCTCCCCCAAAAACAAGAAGTACCTGATGTTGAAAAGTCGGCTGAAAGACCGGCTCATCAACACGCTCTTTTTTCTTAACCATAAGAAAATCCAGGATTCCCCTTACCAGAAAGCCGTCTACCAATGCAACCGTAATTACTTCTGCGCTAAGATATTGCTGACACATGGTGCCCGTACCAGTGCGATTGCCATGGCAAAAAGCACCCTGGCCTTAGCCAGGCAATTTGACCTCAATGAAATTACCTTATTGTGTGCCAGGATGCTCCGTCATCACTATTCCATGATGGGACTAAAACAGGAATTCAGTCAGTATAACCACCTTGCCGAAAGTTCCTTGAAACTGGTACGGTCTGAAACGAAAGCCGAGCATATGTATGAACAACTGCTGTCGCAGGTAGCTCGCAGTAAATCATACAGCCAGGAACTGACAGTAACTGCAAAGGAATACTTTAATCAGAGCAAGGAACTCTCGAAATACCAGCAAAGCTTCCACCTGCACCTGTTGCATTACCGTATCGGATTGCTGTATTACCAGGTTATCGGCAATTACCGGCTAACACTCAACCTGTGTAACAGGTTACAGTCATTTCTGAAAAAGAATCACCGTTACCGGCTCGCATCCCGTGAAGGTGAAATTGCATTGCTCAAAATGGTTTGTTGCCTATACCTGAATGACTATAAAAACGGAAAGCAGAATGCCGATGAAGCGCTGAAGTTTTACGTTCAGGGCAGCAATAACTGGTTTGTGGTACTACAAAATTATTTTCTGTTGGCCATGCATGCCGGCAAACATAAACAGGCTGCTGATATTTTCGAACAGGCTACAGGACATCAGCGCTTTCAATATCTTTCAGAAGAAAAATCGGAGGAATGGAAGATATTTGAAGCGTATCTCCATTATGTGCTCCCTGTTAGAACAGGAGGAAAAGAATTTAAGATTTTAAAATTCATTAATGAGGTTCCCATCTATTCTAAAGACAAGGGTGGCTTATATCCTGCCATCCTGATCGCACAGTTGTTGTTTATGATTGACCGTGGTGATGAAGACCGGATTGAGAAGAATATCGAATCTCTCAGAATATTTTCATCGCGCTACCTTTCGGGTAAAAAGTCGGTTCGCACCGGTATTTTTGTCAAGATGTTACGTCAATTGGTCAATTGCCATTTTGAACCGGAAAAAGTGAAGACGAAGGCCCTGCCGTATTTGAAAAAGCTGAATGAATCAAAATACAGTCAGCAAACGGAAAATGAAACTATGGAAATCATTCCTTATGAAGATATATGGAGCATCATTTTAACCCGCATGGTCTTAAAAAAACAAGGAAGAAAATAAGGCAACGGTTCTTTTTAAATCGTCAGTTAATGGTCCCGTTCAAGAATCTGACGGGCCCAGGTTTCGAGTGCATATTTTTCTTTTGATGGCAATGACAGTTGTTCAAGATATTTCAATGCCTCTTCAAAATACCGGCTGGTTGCCTGCTGCGTGCGTTCGCTGACGCCTGATTTGCGGAATAATTGTAACACAGCGGTCACTTTTTCCTGCTCATTATGTTGCCCCGGGCCAAACCAATATTCCAGTTGTCTCCTGGTATCTTCATCACTGCTTTGCAGCGCCTCCACCAGCAGGAAAGTCTTCTTATTCCGGATGATATCGCCACCGGGTTGTTTCCCTACTTTTTGTTTATTGCCAAAACTATCAAGCCAGTCATCTTTCAGTTGAAAAGAAATGCCCAGTTGTTTCCCAAAATGGTAAAGGAGCGATGCATCCTTAGTAGTAGCACCACCCACCATTGCCCCTAACTGAAGCGCCGTCGCAATCAGGGTCGCAGTCTTTAATTCAATCATCCTGAGATAATCAGATACTTTTAATGAAGTATCCTTCTCAAAATTCATATCAAACTGCTGTCCTTCGCAAACTTTAACTGCACAATCATTGAAAACATCCAGCAAGCCGGCCAGCAATGACGTATCGGCTTTTACAAGATACTTGTAGGCAACCACCAGCATGACATCACCTGATAGGATGGCAATGGTTTCATTGAACTTTTTATGCACCGTTGGCTCGCCGCGCCGGAGTGGCGCATGATCCATAATATCATCATGTATCAGGGAGAAGTTATGAAAGAGTTCAACGGCAATCGCCTGCGGCATGGCCTGCATGGCATCTCTGCCAAAAAGTTCGCAGGCATGCAACAACAAAACCGGCCGCATTCGCTTGCCTCCCAATCCGAGTATGTAGGTGAATGGCGCATAGAGTTCAACGGGTGAACCCAGAAACTCCTGCGCTTTCAGGTTTGTATCAAATAACTGTTGTAATTCAACTATACTTCTCATAAGGATGCTTGCGGTAATCCACTATCATCTCGCTTTAGCCATGGAAACTGGCAAAGCTTAGTCATTCGTATCTATCAGTAAAAAATCAATTGTCCTTTTAACCAGGTTCGTTTTCAATAATCTGACCCGTACCTTATCCCCTAATTGGAATTTTTTGCCGGTGCGCATTCCCTTAGCGCAATGTTTTTTCTGATCATAAACAAAGAAATCACTCCGGATGGAATCCATACGTACCAGCCCTTCGCAATAGGAATCCTCCGTCATTACAAAAATTCCCCATTCAGCCACACCAGAAATGAACCCGTTGAACTCCTCTCCCACTCTTTGATCCATAAACTCAACCTGCTTGAGTTTAACGGAAGTTCTTTCCGCCTCGGCTGCATTTCGTTCCATTTCTGAGCAATGATTGCATTTGGTTTCCAGTTGCGTATCATTCACTTTCTCATTCGCCAATACCCGTTCCAGGATTCTATGTGACATCATATCCGGGTAGCGCCGTATCGGTGATGTAAAGTGGGTGTAATACTCGAACGACAAACCATAGTGGCCAATATTTTTAGTGGTATAAATGGCCTTGGCCATGGTTCTGATGGCAAGCGTTTCCAGCATATACTGTTCCGGCTTGCCTTTTATTTTCTCCATCATTTTATTGAAAGAATGCGCGGTATGCTTCGGTGTGCTGAAGTTCAGTTTATAACCGAAAAGCTGGGCGAATTCTGAGAAGTTATTCAGCTTCTCATCATCAGGCAAATCATGTACCCGGTAAACGAATGGAATTTCCTTTCCTTTACGCTTTCCAACAAACTCAGCCACCTTCCTGTTGGCAAGCAGCATAAAATCCTCAATCAGAAGGTGTGCGTCCTTACGTTCTTTTACAAAAACTTCTGTCGGATTTGCCTGTTCATCCAGCCGGAACCTGACTTCAATGGTCTCAAAGTTAATTGCACCGTTTTTAAACCGCTGTTCACGTAATTTTTTTGCAATCTGATTCAGTGTTACTAACGGAACGGAAAATTCATCTGCTTTTCCTTCCAGCACTTCCTGTGCCTCTTCATAAGAAAATCGCCGGCCGGAGTGAATGATCGTTTTCCCAAACCATTCACTTGCTACTTTGCCCATAGCATCCATTTCAAACACCGCTGAAAAACATAATTTATCAGTTCCCGGCGACAATGAACAAATGCCGTTAGACAGTTTTTCGGGCAGCATCGGCACACACCGGTCTACCAGGTAAACAGAAGTAGCCCGCTGTAAAGCTTCCTGGTCAAGGGCAGAGGCAGGCTTAACATAGTGCGTAACATCTGCAATGTGCACCCCCACTTCAAAAAGCCCGCTGTTGATTTCACGAAATGAAATAGCGTCGTCAAAATCCTTTGCATCTTCCGGATCAATGGTAAAGGTGTGTATCTTTCGAAAATCCCTGCGCCGCGCTGCCTCTTCCTCGGGTATCCTATCGGGATAGGCGGCGGTCTCTTTCAGGACTTCCTCCGCAAACTCGAGCCGGAAACCATTTTCCAGAAGTATGGATTGCATCTCTGTTTCATTTGCGCCTACCTTTCCCAACACCCTGACCACTTCACCAGATGGATTTGCGTTACCCTTGTTCCAGGAGGTTAACCTGACTACTACCTTATCCCCTTTTTTACCATCTCCTGATTTGTCCGGCGGGATAATAAAATCCACCGTAGCACTTTTCTGGTCGGGTATGAAAAAAAGCCGGCCCCCAATCGGTTCCAGTGTTCCGATAAATGTATCCCGCGCACGTGCAATAATTTCCACCACCCTGCCTTCCGGCTTTTTCCGGTTACGTTTCATCAGTGCAATACGCACGCGGTCGCCGTCAAAAGCTGTATTCAGGTAGTCACGATTTACCCAAATGTCCTGCTCACTGTCGGGCGACACCACATATCCGTGACCGGCTGAGGTGATTTCAATTACGCCTTCTAACAAATTGGAAACATCAGCAGCGGCTTCAGCTTTAATGCTGCCAGGCAGGTGGCGGAACTGACTTCCGCGCTGTTGCAAAAATCCTGATTCCAATAATGACTGGACTGATTTGTACAAATCATCCTTATGAAACCGGCTGGAGAATTTTTTCTTTAGTTGCTTGAACGACACATAGCGCTCCTGTTCCTGCAAAAAATAATTGACCAATGCATGCTCTGCGCGGGTTTGTCTGGTTACACTCTTATTTCCGGTTGTCATATCGTATGTGAAACAAAGGTATTCAATGCGGCTGAAATAGCCATTAAAGCCTTTACGCAACACTTCGATGCATTTTTATGCAGCATTACCTGATCCTTCTCCATTAAAAGGTTGATCGGCTGCAACGATTCTTTGAAAAGCAACTAAGCAGCATGTAAGGAAAGCAACCAATGTGAACTGATGTCATTTTGCTCCAACAGGAAACAGCACCTGCCTGATAATGCTAAACACGGAATACGGAGGCGGATACTCACTATACAAAAATCCAGTCAGCAAGAGCCGGCAGCATTCAGCGGTTTATAACTCTGCAATTGATCAACATACTGAAAAGCAATCTAAACAAGCGCAATATGCATCAGGGCCGGAAATTCATTACTGCATAACATCAGAATTTTTTTGTAACATAGTGGGGCTAAATCAAAAGTTGATATGAGACAATTGCCTATTAACTGGTTAACAGAAGGCTTACTTGATTTTGAATATAAGAAGTACATCCTTTTAGATTACCTGCAGCAGGTTAGCATTCATTTTGATGAAAGAAAACTTTACCCGGTACTGGCAGACCTTGTGCAGCATTATAACAACCTGCTGACCATCAAAAAATATAAAACGATTGCGACCAACACCTTTCCAAAAAAAATAAGCCGCCTTGATTTTGAAAATTTCAGGGTTGAATTCGGAAAAATGATTGCCGATGAAAGCTATATGGAGGAAGTGGAGGCCATCATCGATTATTCCATTCCGCTCATGCAAAAGCACCTTGAAGAGGGTAAAGAAATCTACCAGGAAGTTGAAGAAGACCTTACCATTTTCCCGGTAGGAATTGTATCGCTGAACAAGGATGAAGGTTATCTGATGCTCTCCAAAAAAACATCAAAAGAAACCTGCGTCTATGGCTACCTGATTACCATTTTTGAAAGCGCGAATGAGAAATACAGGGGAATAAAAACAGAATTTATTGGCAATTATGCCCATAGCTTCAGCAATACCTTTGAAGAAATCAAATTTCAACTTATTAAAGAATTCCAGCATCTGCCTAATCCGGCAGCCTATGTGGCAGAAACTAAAACCGACTATCCTTTGAAAGAAACCCTTTTGCCTGTGGCAAAACGCTCGCTGGTACGCTACCTCTACACTCAGGGAATCTGAATAATTACACCGGAGGCGGCTCTTATACCACGATGAAAATGAAATAACCTGTGTTTACATTACCCGGACGCAAAAAGCATCGGCAATTGTTTTAAGACTGCTTTTTGATTTTTTTGACTGACTAAGGCGTCTGCGCGGTGCTGTCAGTAATTGATTCCGTTGCAGGGGGCAGATTGGGTATGGCAGAGGAACCACCGAGGTCAATATTTTCAAGCTCCGATTGCGGGCCGGCAGGTGTGTCGGAAGGTGTGCCTAAAAATAACAATGTTGATAAACTTAGCGCCGCAATAGCTATGATCAGGGTCCAGGTTGCTTTCTCCAGGAAGTCGGTTGTTCGTTTAACTCCCAGAATCTGATTTGACAATCCACCGAAAGAAGAACTCAAACCACCGCCTTTGGGATTTTGAATCAGCACTACAAGCATCAGCAGGACGCAGGCAATAATGATCAGCACTATGATGAAGGAATACATGATTATTTTTTGCTTTTTAACTCTTTAATTCGAGCGGCAAAGAAAAGGCTTTTTTCGGGAAATTTCAAACTAAGCCTGGCATACATGTGAATGGCCTTATTGATAAGCCCTTGCGACTCATAGATCGTAGCCAGCGTTTCAGAAACCAGGTCATCATCCATTTCAATGCTTTTGCGGGCGAGGTCAGCGGGAGAACGGAGTAATTCAGTTCCTTCACCGGTCTCATGCCGAAACGATGCAACGATCCGGTCTATAGTATCGGCTTCTTCCCGTAATCCATCACTGAAAAGCGTTGTATCCTCTATTCCGGCGGTGCGTTCTTCATTCAACTGATGGGCACCCGGATCAGGGTTCCTTTTTTCAGCTTCTTTTTTTACCCCCTGGTTTTTTTCTGATTCCGGTTTAAAGAACTGCAGCCAGTCCAGAAAGCTATAGGATTTTCCGGGAAGGAATACCCCCGGTGAAGGGACGTGTTCAGAAAATCTAAGAGAAGCACTTTCCTCCTGAAAATTTTCCTCCTTATGGCTTACTTCTACTCCGGTCTGCTCAGCCGAGGCAGTCTCCAGTTCGAGAATGGATTCATTTTCACCTGATAATGGTAATGATTCCGGCTGATCAAAAAACTCCTGAACCTCAATAGGCAAATACTCTGCGCCCCCGCCTCCTTTTGCATTGACAAGCTGGAGTTCATCCGCTTTTAACAAAGAGTCTTGCTTCACCATTTCAAATGCTACCGTTTTTATTGCTTCGATTTCACTTTCGGGAGGCAACTCCATGCCGGCTATAGCTTCCTGCTCCAGCAAAATTGAACTTTCAGCATTTGCGAGTGATTCCATTTCAAACAATTTAAGATCCTGATCCAGATCGCGCAAAACAAATTCTTCTTCTATAACAGAAATGGAAGTCACTTCGGGGTCCTGTTCTTCGATAAAGGATATCTCCGCCTCTTCATCAAGCAATTCCTGCAATGTGGCCAATTCCCCGGCACCTGACCGTTCGTTGTTGATGAGGAAATCGTTGTTAAGGTCATTAACTACCTGCCCGGTAACCTGGCGTTCAATGTCCTGCATCATCTTCAGCTCCACAGCATCTATGCCTGCATCAACGGGTTCGGTTTCCGTTTCAGTCAGATCTAGCGGAAGCGGTGAAAACTCGGAGCCGGTCGCATTGAGTTCTCGCATCACTTCCTTTTCTTCAGTGACTGATTGCCCCTTGTTTTCCTCGGTGTTCAATGCATTGGTCGCTAAGATTTGCTGTTTCCTTTCGTGAATTGACTGCAACAGGTGCTCCAGTTCCTGGTCCCGGGATTCAGGTGTTGTCTCTATAATTTCTTCCGGCGCTTTTTGTTCCATGGAAACTGTTGCGGGCACAAATGATTCTAACGGTTCATGCATAAACTCATACAAGCGCACCCTGTCTCCTGCATATGCTGCAGCAAGATTCAATTTTGATTCAAATCCGGTTTCGTTGTGTAACCGGGCACGCTTTGCAATTAAAAAATAGGCTGCCGGAAAATATGGATGCTCCCTGGCTAATTGCTCCAGTGAATTTTTATCAGTTGCACGTACTGCTTCCGGATGATCAATCAGGTAATGAAGGTCATTTGCGTTCATATCACCAATTTACAACTGATTTATTAAAAATATCATCGGCCAACTGCTCATTAATATCCTTTATCAGTTGTTCCTGTACAGTGGAAAGATCTTTATTGCTGTCATAGTCAGCATACCGGCTGAAAGTGCTGTTCCACGACTGCTTCTCATTCTGATGGTTGATGTATTCAACACTGATCGTAATAGTCAGCCGGTTTACTGCGGCAATTTCATTTGCCTGAGGAGCAACCGGCAGTACCTGATAGCCTGTTATAACAGCCTGGAATTCCAGATCGCCACCACTCTCCAATTGTTTGAGATTTGTACCGGTTACAAATTTCAACCGCAGTGCTTCCGTCATCGAGTTTGCCAGGGAGGCCACTACAATCGGTGCCTGATTTACAAAAGGATGCACGGTATAGGTTTTCACATTCGGGTCAATAGATGCGCCTGTGAAAGAATAGACACCGCAACCTGCCGTTGTCAAAAAGCAGACCGCAATAAATAAGAATCCGGCAAACTTCTTTCGTGAATATTTCATTTCTGATTAGCTACTCTGCTATTTTATACTCCTTAATTTTCCGGTAGAGTGTTCTTTCGGAAATACCGAGGTCGCGGGCTGCATCCTTTCGCTTTTGCCTGTGTTTCTTTAATGCCCGTTGTATCATTTCCTTTTCTTTGTCCATTAATGAAAGGGACTCCTCCACTTCAATCGGTGCTGACTGGCTTGCATCTATAACGATTGGCTTGTCAGAATGTGATTTAACTTCTGGATAAGCTGCTGCTACGCTATTTGCCACTGCACTTTGCTCCCGCTGTTCGGCAGGCATCAGGCCAAAGACCACTTTTTTCAAATCGTTGATATCGCTGCGCATATCGAAAAGAACCTTGTACAATAATTCCCTTTCCGAGAAATCGCCTCCGTGATTTGAACCCGCCATAAGCATGGGCAGGTTGGTTTGCGGTGCATTCGGAATAAACGCATGTAATTCATCAGCAGTTACCAGCTTTTCCCTGGATAGTACGGAAACCTGTTCTGCCATGTTTTTCAGTTCACGCACGTTGCCCGGCCATGAATAGTTGATCAGCAGTTTTTTCGCGGCTTCGTCAAGCTGAATGGGGGTGCGTTTATATTTTTCCGCAAAATCAATACAGAATTTCCGGAAAAGTACAGGAATGTCTTCTTTACGTTCACGCAATGGAGTAACGGTGATGGGTACTGTATTCAGCCTGTAGTACAAATCCTCCCGGAAGCGACCCATATGGACGCGCTCCAGCAAATTCACATTGGTGGCAGCAATTACGCGCACATCGGTTTTCTGCACTTTCGATGATCCGACACGGATAAATTCCTGTGACTCCAAAACTCTTAATAACCGTGCCTGTGTTCCGAGCGGTAATTCACCAATCTCATCGAGAAAAATAGTTCCTCCATTTACAGTTTCGAAATACCCTTTACGGCCTTCATGGGCTCCGGTAAACGACCCCTTCTCATGTCCAAAGAGTTCGGAGTCAATGGTGCCTTCCGGGATTGCCCCGCAGTTAACGGCAATAAAAGGATTATGCTTTCTCGGACTGAGTTGGTGTATAATCTGGGAAAACACCTCCTTACCTACACCGCTTTCACCGGTAATCAATGTGCTGAGGTCGGTAGGCGCCACCAAAACGGCCACATTAAGCGCCTGATTAAGTCCCGGCGAATTGCCAATTATTCCGAATCGTTGCTTTATAGATTGCGTATCCACAATTTAGTTTAAGAAGCCGATGATTGAATAAAATGATATATTGAAAGTCTTTGAAAAAATTTGCCGGATTCCTGTATGTATGCAGTCCATACACGCTAGTCAAGTGATTTATCAGTTGTCTTGCCCGCCAATTTCATCCGCCACATTCTTATCAACTGCTTCACCAAACAAAGTGGCCGATGTAAAATTTTTTACCTGCACGGTAATGTATTCACCCAATTGCAATTCTTTTTTCGGGAAGATGATTACTTTATTTTCAGTCGTTCTGCCAAACAAATTCTCTTTCGACCGTTTGGAAATTCCTTCTGTCAATACTTCATACACCCTTTCCGGCTCCATGCTGTGCAAACTGTACTGATGCTGATGCTGCAGGCTTACAATTTCTGAAAGTCTTCTGGCTTTCAAGTAAGCAGGTACATCATCTTTTAAATTCTTAGCTGCCGGCGTTCCCGGTCTTTCTGAATAACTAAACATGTATGCCAGGTTAAACTTTACCATCTCCATCATGGATAATGTTTCCTGATGTTCCGCGTCGGTTTCGCCGCAGAAGCCGGTTATGATATCTGTTGAAAGACCGCAACCCGGTAAGATTTTCCTAATAGCAGCGACTCTTTCGAGGTACCATTCGCGGTCATACGTTCTGTTCATACGTTTTAAGACGGCAGAACTGCCTGATTGGACAGGCAGATGAATATGCTTACAGATGTTGTGGTATGCGGCCATGGTATGTAATACTTCATCTGTAATATCCTTAGGATGTGAAGTTGAAAACCTGACGCGCAACAAAGGATTGATCTTTGCAACACTTTCCAACAGCTTCGCAAAATTGTAAGGCGGGCCATTCCCTTCAGGCTGCCAACAATATGAATCCACATTCTGGCCGAGCAAAGTTATTTCGCGGTAGCCATTTTGAAACAAACCGGATGCTTCGGCAATGATAGAATGGGGATCCCGGCTTCGTTCCCTGCCTCGTGTAAACGGCACTACACAAAACGAACACATGTTGTTACAACCACGCATAATGGAAATAAAAGCGGTAATCCCATTACTATTAAGTCGAACCGGATTGATATCGGCATAGGTCTCTTCGCGTGATAGCAGCACGTTCACCGAACGTTGTCCGTCTTCAGCCCGCGCTACGAGTAACGGCAGGTCGCGGTAAGCATCGGGGCCGAGTACGATGTCAACTATTTTCTCCTCTTCAAGAAACCGCGCCTTTAACCGTTCGGCCATACAACCGAGCACACCAATGATTGCAGCAGGTTTTTGCTTTTTCGCTTTACTGAATTCGGTAAGCCGTTGCCTCACCCGCTGTTCTGCATTCTCCCGTATAGAGCATGTGTTGACTAAAATAAGATCCGCCTCCAGGAAATGTTGAGTAGCTGTGAACCCCTCCTTTAGTAATATCGAGGCAATGATTTCAGAATCGCTAAAATTCATAGCACAGCCATAGCTTTCAATATAGAATCTGCGGCTGCCCTGTCCATCTGATTTAGATTGCTTAACTGTGAATGCTTCTCCCTGGCGGCTTTCATCGTGCATTACAGAGGAACTATTTAACGTCTTTTGCATTCGCTTAAGCTAAAAATTGCCGAGCAAAGATAGCTATTTTGACAGGCAAAACAGACAATAATTCAGTATTGGTTTTTGATCTTGCTTTGCCCGAACTATTTACCCGGTTAATGCGCGTGATAAGGATGCTCCGGTTGTTTTCCTTGCTTAGGTGCAAATGAGTAAGCTTACATTAATGCCTGGTAATTAATCATTCATTGTTTGCAGTACATTTGAGTAATGAAGGTGATCAGTACCGGCTTGATAGGTTTCGGAACTGGCGGGCGGATTTTTCATGCTCCGATTATTTCCAGTCTGCCGGACTATGTGCTTTCTATGATTTCGACATCAAATGAAAAATCGAAAGCCATAGCACGCTCACACTATCCCTGGGCACAAATTATCAGTGATCCCTCAGTTATTATACATGACCCGTCTATTGAACTGGTCATTATTGCAACACCAAACAAAGAGCATTTCCCGCTCGCTCAAAAAGCATTGCAGGCAGGTAAACATGTAGTTGTGGAAAAACCGTTTACGGTTACTGCGGCGGAAGCAGCCATCCTGATTGCGCTGGCAGAACAACAACAACGGGTAATTACCGTATTTCACAACAGAAGATGGGACAGTGATTTCAAAACCGTGCAAAAAGTTATTGAAAACAATTCGCTGGGAACACTGGTCGAATATGAAGCGCATTTTGACCGTTTTCGAATAGAACGGAAAGATGGCTCATGGAAAGAGGAACAAAATGAAGGCTCAGGCATTCTCTATGATCTGGGATCACACCTGATTGATCAGGCTTTGCTCTTATTTGGATTACCTGATGAGCTCTTTGCAAACCTTCAGAAGCAACGACCGGGGAGCCTGGTTACAGATCAATTTGAACTACTGCTTTTTTATCCGGGGTTAAAAGTGACCTTAAAGGCTGGGATGCTGGTAAAGCCGTTGCTGCCACGCTTTTTTCTGTCTGGCACGAACGGCTCATTTGTAAAGTATGGCATGGATGTTCAGGAAGAGGCTTTAAAAAGCGGCCAAACGCCATTGACCGTTATGGATTGGGGAAAAGAACCTGCTTCACTGCATGGGACGATAGACACTGAAGTTGGAGATCGGAAACTCACTGCAAAGATTGAAAGTGAGCGAGGCGATTACAGGGAATTTTACAGTCAGCTCTATGCAACCTTGCGAACAAATGCTCCACTGGCGGTTACTCCGCAACATGCGCGCAATACCATTAAGATTATTGAGCTGGCAATCCGAAGCCATGATGAAAAGTGCATAATAAAATTTGTCTGAAGCAGCAGTAAATGAAAAGACCCCTGGCAACATTGCCAGGGGTCTTGTTCATCATGGTTGGTTGAAAAAACTTACTGAACTATAATTTTACTATTGCCCGAAAAATCTGCTGACTTCACCTGCAAGGTGTAAACACCGGATGCAAGATCATTTACAGGCAATCGGAATTGATTTGCACCACCTTTAATTGTCGTTTTATAAACTGACCTGCCAACGGCATTTATTAATTCAATCGAGGTAACTCCGGATGTAAACTGATTCCATTTCACCAACACTTCTTCTGTGGCAGGGTTTGGTGAAACGCTTAGGGTAATCGTCTCGATCTCCCCTATACCAATCGTAGGTTCGCCTAATTCCCATAAGATAACATCATCAATGGCTGCTTCCACGAGGCTGCCGCCATCCAGGTTGGCACCTGCTATAATACTATCGGAAGCAACAAAGCGTAGCTGTACTTTATCAGTCAACGCCACATAGTCTTTAACACGGATGGCATTACCCCTCCAACTGTGATCAGCAGTATAAGTTACTTCTACCGGTACCCAGTTTCCATTACCATTGGTAATGTGCACTTTCCAGGAATCATTTCCCGGATTGGCGCCCTGGTCATTTGAGTACCAGCGATAGTAGGAAATTGCCGGTTCCTGGAATGTTGTCAGGTCATACTTAGGACCGTACAATGTATTTCTTCCGGCATCACAATCATTGGTTCCCGCTCCGGCGCCCATGCTTGCATTTCCCGTGAAAGCGCAAAAATTAAAGTTATTGTCAGCAGTATGGTCTTTGTTTGTCTGAACTATACTGTTCGGGTCACCTTCTACAATATAGGATGCAACTGGTTCATCAAATATCCATTCGCCGGTAGTTGCATCATCATCAGGGTCGGATGAAATCCAGTCACCGAAATAAATTTCAAAATCCTCCTTAATCAGTTGATTGAAACCCACCAGCAATTTATAAGGCAAGTTAGGATCGGCTTGCTGTATTTCAGCCGGTTGCGTCAGCGCGATACTTCCATATATGTCGCTTACCGTAAAATAGTAATCGAGAATGGTACCCTGTGGCTGTGCAGGCACCTCTGCTTTGTAAGTATTACCTGATACGACCGTCATGGTAACCGATTCCCAGTCAGTAGCGCTATTTTGCTTATAATGAAGTGTCGCATCGCCCAGATAAATCGGGTAATCGGCGCCAATGGATGCCTGAATAGTTATAGGTGAGGCAGAAAAAGCTACGAGCGGCTCTGCATGATTCAGTTCAATTTCCCCGATCAGGGTGATGCCATGCAATGCAAAAGCAGAAAGTATTTCAATGTCATGGGGGGTGCCATTGTCGAGGTTTGCATCATCGTCATCCGCGGTTAAGGCATCCAGCAACACATCGCGAAAAATGGTTCCTTCCTGTCCATTGGGGCCATCAGCAAGGCCGTATAATGACTCGGTAAATATGGTAAACATTGTTTCTTTGTTTCCAATATTCAAACGCGTATCGTACCATGCCCCTGCAATAATTTCTCCATCAGCATGCACTTCGCCCTGAATATCTTGCGGGAATACCTTCTTGTTAATATCGTACCTGCGTACATAACCTTCAGGATCAGTATCTGAAAAGCCAATACCCAGGATCGGATTGTCTGTAATGCCAATTCCCCACACATCGCCGTAGCCTTCATGCATTGCTCCATTATCCATGCCATTGCTGAATTCGCTGTAGAAGAAATCGTTGATGCCGTGGCCATATTCATGATATACCACATCACCTGCAAGCGATAAGGCAAAACAGCCATCGCCCTGCTGATAAAAATTTACGGATGATCCATCATAATAGGCATTGCAGGAGCCGTCGGTCCTTTCTACTCTGGTAGTGAACGACTGATCCAATGCTTCAAAATCAGGAAGAAAGGACTTCATAAAGTTATGCACGACATTTACATGGTAGTATGCGCTGAGTTGCTCCAGGATTGCATGTGTATCAAACGACACTTCGTTGATGCCCGGTACGAGGTTTACCGTAAAACTGCTTACGGTGTTTCCATTGTTGCCGGTTACCACTTTAGACCATCTGCCTTCGAGGCTGATCGTTGCGGTTGCAGGCAACGTGATGCCATCTAACAAAAGGGTTCCGGTTGAATCTGTGTAATAATTGGTGC
The DNA here is from genome assembly GCA_964524035.1 of uncultured Bifidobacteriaceae bacterium. Taxonomy (GTDB): domain Bacteria; phylum Bacteroidota; class Bacteroidia; order Chitinophagales; family UBA10324; genus JACCZZ01. The sequence continues at coordinate 372 of CAZGBP010000041.1, read as the reverse complement.
CATTGATATTAATCTCCAGGTCAGATAAATTTCGAACTACCGAAGGTTCCCATGGATTAGGGTCAGAAACAGTGGCTCTTACAATTACCTGGTCGTCAAAATTGCAAATCTCATTACTGCGATAGAGCACTGCTCCGTTGTTGGCATCCACCTGTGTATAATATCTTGCAGGGTATCCTTTATCATTCGTGCAGGATACGGTTACTTCATAAACCAGGTGATAGGCATAACCATCCTGGTAAGGAACAGGCAGCACCTTTAATTCAGGGTTAACGTCAACATGATTTATTTCATAAGCTATTCCTTCTGTAGCGAATCCAGCAATTGCCGATGAAGTAATCGACGGACTGATGCTGATCTGAATATCAGTAA
>CAZGBP010000040.1:0-32581 GCA_964524035.1 uncultured Bifidobacteriaceae bacterium | reverse complement strand
GGTGGGTTAAATGGTTAAATTGCTGCGGCGAAGCCGGTCACTTGCTATTCTGTAAGCACTAAGCTACTTTACTCACTTACTCAAATACTAAATGCTCAATTTAAACACCCAATAATCTATATCCAATTTGTTGTATACCTGTATGGAATTAAAATCTTGCATTGGTATTTCGAATGCCAATTTCTCAGCCTTCTGTTAATGTAGTTTGTTTCCTTTTCGTATGTTTGGCAGGATGCAGATATCAAAGATTTGTTTTTGCCTATTTATCATAGGTATGCTGCTCACCGAAGTACGATGCGTGAAGGAAAAAGCCGCTGACTATAATCCGTGGAGTATCAGTTTACGATGGATACCGGCATATCAGGATGAATCCTGGGACCAAGTTCGTACCGGCCTGCTCTGGTCGTTCAGCTTCCTGGGTGCTACATTGCCTGCGGGTTCTTTTGATGGAGCTTTAACATGGGAAAACGACCGGTTGTTTACCTGCGATTTTTCAAGGCTCGGATTCAGTAAAGAAGCATTGCTTTCTTTGCAGGTTATTTTTGACCGGTTGAAAGCCACAGAAGAGTATAGGATCAAAGGTGGAATTGATATAGGAAGATTGCTGATGCTGACCATCTACAGTTCCAACCATTATTACCGGATCACCGGCATGCATGCATCACATAATACGCTAAGCGAGCTACACTTATCTGACAGTATAGTTCAGATTGCGCTTACTCATTCAGCAGTAACAAGTGAAAACAGGCTGATTAAAATGCCGGCAGTAACCAATTCTTCATCTCTTGCCTTCTATTCCGCGTCTGAAGGTACAGGCAGCATAGCAAACAGTTCTTTTTCAGCACAGATTCACGAAACGATGGAGGTGATGCCGAATGGACAACTGCGTTTTGCCATATACGATCTGCAGGGAAACCTGCTGCCATCAGCGAATGCGCTGATCAGTGCAGCAGGCAAACCCGGAAAGTGTATGTGGTGTCATGAGTCAAAAGCACTTACCCTTTTTCAGGAGCCGGACCATATACCTGGATATCTTACTGCTCAGGAATTTATGAATCGGGTGGCTTTAACCAACAAAGAACTTGCTGAAATCAGGAATGCATTATCAACTGATTTGGTATTTGCAAACCAGTCGGACCACACGCAAAGTGAATTGCTTTACATCTCGTTCATGGAACCCTCTGCATATCGCATAGCAAATGACTGGGACTTAACAATGGATGAGGCTGCTATTGTTTTAGCTGATTTGCCAACGCATGAATATGCTGAGTTTCCTTTCCTTGGCATCCTGTACCACCGCGAAACCATTGATTTGTTATCTCCTTACAAATCAGAAAAGGTTCCGGAGTCAGCACGGGAGTATTCCTTTTATGAGCCGGATTTCTTTTAAGGATTAATGAGGATAATCCAACTTCATTGGTTTTGATCTAATAAATACTCAGAATGCTTTTTTTGGGAACTTGACGGACATACAGCAGAAGTAAGAGACTCTGAGATTGTTGGCACTACCATCGTTTACACAGGTAATTTCATTCCGGATTGCCTTTGATTTATGCTCGCCATGAATGTCAACATGAACAGAGGTTTAATCTCACGAACACAATACACAAGTGATTTTAGCAATAATACCTGTTATTGGAATGGTGGATCGAGCTGTATTGAGGTTAAAGTATTTTATGTAATTCCTAATCCCGATGGATGTAATAGTGAATTTTAATTTCAGTTCACTTCAGGCCTGCCTTCAAAGATTGCAAGGTTTGATCGAGTGGATTATTTTCATATTTTCAACATTAATAAATATGCAGGGGAAGCTGATATCGCTACAAATGGTTCAGGTAATGTATGGCTGATTATGAAAACTACTTATACAGCTACCGATTCAGCTTATCAGATTTCACCCACCGGTCAGGTGCTTCAGAAATATGCATTGGTGCCGAATGCAATTAATGCCTATGGCAGTTTTTTTCTTGATGACATCTTGTACTTTGGTTTTGGCGGTAACAATCCGCTTCATCCTAACAGTTTGATCCCCGTTACCTTTTTGGCTACGAACGCTGTTGTGGGTGCACCCATCGCTTTGTCTTCCGGAGAAGTTTCTTCAACGTATGGCCTTGCATCCTGCTATACGGGACCCATGATCATATAACCCATTGAACTGCAATAAATAGAATGAGTGATGATACAAAATTGTTTGCTTTTCCAATCCTGCTTCTGCTGAATTTGATACTTCCGGCTTAAATTTTACTGCAGGCGATGAAATAGTTGTTTCAGAAGCTATCGGAAAGATAGTTTATTATGAGGTGCATACCGATTCATTTTCAAAGGACGTATGTTTTTAAAGGTATAGCAGTCGCATGGTGATTGTTCTTTGAAATTTATCAAGGAATAATAAAAGGGGCATGTGCCGGGTGGAAATGCAATAATCATAGTTTTCAATAAATCATTTCTAATCATAGTTCAGACAACCTATAAAATCGTCTGAACTATGATTTTATTGATTGGCAGATGGACTATGATTTTTGTGGTTTCATTACCTTTTAAATTAGGGGGAAGTATTTCCGAAATTTAAGTGCATCCAAATCCAAAGCCATTCTTCTCCGGAAAAATGATGGCCTGTGTCAGGTGGAAATCCACCAATCATAGTTTTCAATAAATCATTTCTAATCATAGTTCAGACAACTTATAAAATCGTCTGAACTATGATTCCATTGATTTGCAGATGGACTATGGTTTTTGCGGTTTCATTACTTTTTAAATTACGAGGAAGTATTTCCGAAATTTAAGTGCATCTAAAATCCAAAACTATGCGACTCTGCAAAACAGATGGCCGGTGTCAGGTGGAAATCCGCCAATCATAGTTTTCAATTAATCATTTCTAATCATAGTTCAGACAACTAATAAAATCGTCTGAACTATGATTTCATTGATTTGCAGATGGACTATGATTTTTGTGGTTTCATTACTTTCTAAATTACAAGGAAGTATTTCCGAAATTGAAAAGTAAACCAATGCCAAGGCCATAAGCCTCCAGATAATTTATAGCCTGTGCAAGGTGAACGTGCTCTAACTGAACCACAGCTTTTAATTCCACCATTATTTTCCCTTCTACAAAAAAATCTACTCTTCTGATTCCTACATGTTCGCCTTTATAAAAAAGATCCATTTCGTGCTCTCTGCTAAATTCCAGTCCTTGTTGAAACATTTCAATTGCCAGGCATCTTTGATATACCACTTCCTGAAATCCATTCCCCATAATACGATGTACTTCCATGGCGCAACCAATAATTTTCCCGGTCAGGTCGGATAGCGGATATTCCTGCTTAATCATAGTATTCCTATTAGTCAATTAAAATCATTGATCTGCCAGCTTTTCCTCCCTATTCCCATCCTGCATTCCATATCGCAGAGGATTTAAAATCTGATTCTTCATTAGTGATTTAAAGATAAAATTCTTTGGTTTGGTTTTGATTAGGCTATGAGAAAGAATTGATAATCCCGGTGCTCGTCGAAAGTCGCAGCACACTTGTTTCAATGGCTTTCGAAATCAATTTACAATCCGGTTCTACTGAGCAGAGTGATTTCCAATACCTTACTTATTGACCCCGCTAAATATTCAGATACTGTTTCCGGAACAAAACCCCGCAATTACCCTTCCATCCGGCCTCCTGAAGTTTTTTAACAACCCCCTTTGTAATCCCAAACTTTACCCTTACTTTTGCGTTCCAATTTTTCTCAACCTCATTTATCATACCAGAAAACCATTGCAGATAACCAAGAAACGCAAACAGGTCAACACTAAAGTTAAGAGTGCCCAGGCCTATACCTTGTCGGATGCATCGAACCTGATCAAGGAAGTTTCAACACCGAAATTCGATGCCTCTGTCGACCTGCACATCAGGCTCGGAGTAGATCCCCGCAAAGCTGACCAGGCCATTCGTGGCGTCGCAAACCTTCCACACGGAACCGGTAAAACCAAACGCGTTTTGGTGTTTTGTAATCCTGATAAGGAAGCAGAAGCCAAAGACGCCGGAGCTGATTATGCCGGTTTACAGGAATTCGTGGAAAAAGTGGAAAAAGGCTGGACGGAAGTTGACGTGATCATCGCTACTCCCAGCGTTATGCCAAAGATCGCCAAACTTGGTAAGATCCTCGGTCCCCGTAACCTGATGCCGAATCCGAAATCCGGAACGGTGACGGATAATGTTTCAGATGCCATCAAAGAAGTAAAAGGCGGTAAAATCGCTTTCAGGGTTGATAAGCAGGGAATTATACATGCTTCTATCGGACGTGTTTCATTTCCTAAGGAAAAAATCTTTGAGAACGCAAATGAACTGATTCATACCGTGGTGAAGATGAAACCATCTTCCGCCAAAGGCACATACTTAAAGAGTGTATACATGGCAAGTACCATGAGTCCTTCCATTTCTATAGATACTAAAACGCTAATCAACTAACCGATGGATAAGGCAACCAAAAAAGTAGCGATTGCTGAGTTGACCGAGAGGTTTTCGAAAGCAACTAATTTTTACCTGGCTGATGCTTCCCATCTGAATGTGGAGCAGATCAACAAGCTGCGCCGCCTCTGTTTTAAGCAGGGCGTTGAATTTAAAGTGGCGAAGAATACGCTTATCAGAAAGGCGCTCGAGTCAATCGGTACCGGATATGAAGGATTATTTGACTCATTGCATGGGCCTACTTCGCTGATGTTCTCCGAAACAGGCTCCATTCCTGCCAAAGTGATTAAAGAATTCAGAAAAACGGGCGATAAACCGGTTTTGAAAGCCGCCTATATTGAAAGTGCCATCTACCTGGGCGATACATCACTCGATGAGTTGTCGAAGCTGAAAACCAAACACGAACTGATTGGCGAGGTTATCGGCTTATTGCAGTCACCTGCAAAGAATGTCATCGGGGCATTGCAATCGGGTGGTCACAAGCTCTCCGGCATCTTAAAAACTTTGGAAGACAGACCTTCAAACTAAAACTATTGCCGGCAAAAAGTGTTAGTGGGAAGCTTCCTCTTACACGCACTGGATACCGGATTTTACTCAATTATTCAATTCGCGAATCAATAAATCAAAACTAAAATGGCAGACTTAAAAACATTTGCTGAACAACTGGTTAACCTGACAGTAAAAGAGGTGAACGAACTTGCCAAAATACTGAAAGATGACTATGGTATCGAACCCGCAGCAGCAGCTCCGGTAATGGCAGCTGGTGGTGGTGGTGGCGCAGCCGCAGCCGCAGTAGAAGAGAAGACCGCTTTCGATGTAATTCTGAAAGCAGCAGGTGGTCAGAAGTTAACCGTGGTTAAGGTAGTGAAAGACCTTACCGGACTTGGCCTGAAAGAGGCTAAAGACCTGGTAGATCAGGCTCCGAAACCTGTTAAAGAAGGCGTTTCTAAAGAGGAAGCTGAATCAATCAAAGCCAAGCTCACAGAAGCTGGCGCCGAGGTTGAAGTCAAATAAGATCCCTTTTTTGATTTATTAATCAGGTTTTCCGGCAGAATTTGGAAAACCTGATTCCCTTTTTTAACTAAAACAAAGGTTTCAAAAAAATCAAATGGCATCAAAGACGAACGAAAGAGTCAATTTCAGCAAGACGCAGATTAAACTTGAATATCCTGATTTACTTGGAATTCAGCTTCAGTCATTCAAAGATTTTTTCCAGTTAGAAACCACTCCTGAAAACAGGAAGAACGAAGGCCTTTACCGCGTATTCACTGAAAATTTTCCTATCAGTGATGCACGGAACATCTTCGTTTTGGAATTTCTGGACTACTTTGTAGATCCTCCCCGTTATACGATTGAAGAGTGTATTGAGCGCGGTTTAACCCACAGCGTGCCCTTAAAAGCCAAGCTGCGCCTGAGTTGTAACGATCCTGAACACATCGATTTCCAAACGATTGTGCAGGACGTGTTCCTGGGAAATATTCCCTACATGACACCCAAAGGTACCTTTCTTATTAATGGTGCTGAAAGGGTAGTTGTATCACAGTTGCACCGCTCTCCCGGTGTATTCTTCGGGCAATCCGTTCACCCGAACGGTACCCGCATCTATTCCGCCCGCGTGATCCCTTTTAAAGGAGCCTGGATGGAATTTGCGACAGACATCAATAATGTGATGTACGCTTACATCGATCGCAAAAAGAAATTCCCGGTTACCACCTTATTGCGTGCAATAGGATGGGATACCGATAAGGAAATATTGACGCTGTTTGAATTATCGGATGAAATTCCTGCAAAACAGGCTGACCTGAAAAAAGCGATTGGCCGTAAACTGGCTGCCCGCGTATTAAGAAGCTGGAATGAAGATTTTGTAGATGAAGATACGGGGGAAGTGGTTACCATTACCCGTAACGAAGTAGTGCTGGAACGGGATACGGTTTTGACGGATGAAAACATCGGTGACATCCTGGAAACAGGTATTGATACTGTTATTCTGCAAAAGGAAACGGTTGGTGCTGATTATTCCATCATCTACAATACCCTGCAGAAAGATACTTCCAACTCAGAGTTGGAAGCAGTGCAATACATCTACCGTCAGTTACGCGGTGCCGATGCGCCTGATGATGAAACCGCTCGTGGTATTATTGAGAAGTTGTTCTTCTCCGATAAACGCTATGACCTGGGGGAAGTAGGCCGTTACAAAATCAATCAGAAATTACGGAAAGAGACCGAACTAGATACCAAGGTTTTGACGAAGGAAGATATCGTGGCGATTGTGAAATACCTGGTGCATCTCGTGAATGATAAGGCGGTAGTTGACGATATCGATCACCTGAGTAACCGTCGTGTTAGAACAGTTGGAGAGCAGTTGTACGCGCAGTTTGGAGTGGGATTGGCCCGTATGGCACGTACCATACGCGAGAGAATGAATGTACGCGACAATGAAGTATTTACCCCGATTGACCTGATCAATGCGCGCACCCTTTCTTCGGTAATCAATTCTTTCTTCGGAACCTCGCAGTTATCACAATTCCTTGATCAGACCAATCCGTTGGCTGAGATCACGCACAAGCGTCGTATATCAGCGCTTGGTCCGGGTGGACTTTCCCGCGAACGTGCAGGATTTGAGGTACGTGACGTTCACTATTCGCACTATGGCCGTCTTTGTACTATTGAAACGCCGGAAGGTCCAAATATCGGTTTGATCTCTACACTGTGTGTACATGCAAAGATTAACCGTATGGGTTTCATCGAAACGCCATATATGAAAGTGCATAATGGCAAAGTAGAGTTGAAGAAGAAGGTGGAGTTCCTTTCTGCCGATGAAGAAGATGAGAAAGTAATTGCACAGGCCAATGTGCCTATTAATGAAAAGGGCGAATTCAAAATTGACCGGATTAAAAGCCGGCATCAGGGTGATTTCCCGATAGTGGAACCCGATAAGGTGGAATACATGGATGTGGCACCCAATCAGATTGTTGGTTTGTCTGCTTCCCTGATTCCGTTCCTGGAACATGATGATGCGAACCGTGCCCTCATGGGTTCGAACATGCAACGCCAGTCTGTACCGTTGTTGAAACCGGAGTCGCCCATTGTGGGAACCGGGCTTGAAGGAAAGGCCGCTGTTGATTCCCGCATGTTGCTGAATGCAGAAACAAACGGTGTAGTCGAGTATGTTGATGCCGATGAAATTGTGGTGAACTACGAACGCACCGACGAACAGGATATGACCAGTTTCGATACCGGCCGTACTGTTTATAAATTATTGAAATTTAAGAAGACCAACCAAAGCACCTGTATCAACCTGAAGCCTATCGTGAAGAAAGGCGACAAGGTGAAGACCGGCCAGATTCTTTGCGAAGGCTATGCAACACAGGATGGTGAACTGGCTCTCGGACAAAACCTTCAGGTAGCCTTCATGCCCTGGAAAGGTTACAACTTTGAGGATGCCATTGTATTGAGCGAACGCATTGTACGCGAAGATATTTTCACATCGATTCATATTGAAGAATATGAACTGGAGGTGCGCGATACCAAACTTGGAGAAGAAGAGTTGACACCCGATATACCAAATGTGAGTGAGGAAGCAACCCGCAACCTCGATGATTTTGGAATCATACGGGTAGGCGCTCATGTTAAAGAAGGCGATATCCTCATCGGAAAAATTACGCCGAAGGGCGAAAGTGATCCGACTCCGGAAGAAAAACTGCTGAGAGCCATCTTCGGCGACAAAGCCGGCGATGTGAAGGATGCTTCCCTGAAAGCACCGCCTTCCACCGAAGGGGTGGTAATTGATAAAAAACTTTTCTCACGTGCCAAGAAGGATAAGAATTCCAAAGCGAAAGAGAAAATATTGCTGGAAAAGCTTGAGAAGGAACATTCCAAAGCAATTGGACTGATCAAAGAGACCCTGATTGAAAAACTGATGAAATTGTTGAAAGACAAGACATCAAAGGGTATTACCAATGTTTACAAGGAGGTGGTGGTTGCCAAAGGGGTGAAGTTTACTGCCAAAATTCTGAATGACATCAACTACCAGGAAGTAGACCAGGGAAACTGGACCAACGATGATCATACGAATGAGCTGATAAAAATTCTGCTTCATAATTATACCATCAAGCACAATGAAGAAGTAGGCCGCTATAAGCGCGAAAAATTCAATATCAGCATTGGCGATGAATTGCCTTCAGGCGTATTGAAACTGGCCAAGGTGTATCTTGCTAAAAAGCGTAAACTGAAAGTCGGAGATAAATTGGCCGGCCGTCATGGAAATAAAGGAATTGTAGCAAAGATTGTTCGTGATGAAGATATGCCTTTCCTTGAGGACGGAACCGCTGTTGATATCGTGCTGAACCCATTAGGCGTACCTTCTCGGATGAACCTGGGACAGATCTATGAAACGGTATTAGGTTGGGCCGGATGGAAGCTTGGTGTTAAATTTTCTACACCGATCTTTGACGGAGCATCGATTGAAGAGATTGAAAAGCACATCGAAAAGGCCGGCTTGCCTACCCTGGGTAAGACCTACTTATACGATGGGGAGTCGGGCGACCGCTTCCATCAGCCTGCTACCGTTGGCGTAATTTATATGCTTAAGTTATCGCACATGGTGGATGATAAGATGCATGCGCGCTCCATCGGTCCTTACTCCCTGATTACGCAACAGCCACTGGGCGGTAAAGCGCAATTCGGCGGACAGCGTTTCGGTGAAATGGAAGTATGGGCACTTGAAGCATATGGCGCATCTAACATTCTGCAGGAACTGCTGACCATCAAATCAGATGATATTGTAGGAAGAGCGAAAGCCTATGAAGCAATCGTGAAGGGTGAAAACCTGCCGAAGCCGAATGTTCCGGAGTCCTTCAATGTATTGGTACATGAACTGAGGGGATTAGCGCTTGATCTGAAATTTGATTGAACATAAACAGGTGTTGCCTGCAACATCGGAATGGAATACCATAAAGAAGCCACCTGGCGAAAGCAGGGTGGCTTCTTTAGTTTGTAAGACAGGAAAAGCAAGCGTCATCATGACCGGCAATTGCAAAGTGGCGCTGACCTCACACTAAGAAATAATTATAAATGGGTAGTTGTATTAGTGGTCTAAGTACCTAGAATATTAGGTATTAAAAAGCCTGAAGTACTATTTTTAATGTAGTAACGTAAGCGCACTTGCTGCTATTTTATGTACCCCTGATACGGTATTTTTTCAGATTGTAAGAGGTTCTACTTTGTGGGCATGAAAAACACCACGATATGGCTAAAATGCTTTAGCCTGTTTGTCATACTTTGTCTCAGCAGTTTTTATGGTAAGGCTCAGTATTCAGATATTGAATGGAGTTTATATTTCTATGAGAAAAATGTTAAGATGTCTGATTCGGAGTTAGTCGAAAATGTATTGGTGACAAAAGAGAGTAACAAAGAATATGTATACATCGTCGGCAGAACCCATTCAACAACCAGCGCGCAGCAATTTTGCAACACGGGTTTAGGAAACTCCGATGTCTTTCTTGCCAAGTTTGACTCGAAAGGCAAAACCATATGGATTCGTTATCTCGGAGGTTCCGGCCAGGCAGATGACACGTTGGTTGCAGATAAATATGACTGGGGTTATGCGATTGCTTATGATAAGGCACCAAATGGAAAACCCCGCATCTATATCGGAGGAACAACCCTTAGAAACAACACTGCATTAGTTTGTTCAAATAACTGCACACTGGATGCATATCAACCGCAGGTTGCAGATGGATGGGATGGATTTGTGGCAAAATATGATGGTGATGGCAATCTCTTGAAATGGACATACTTAGGAGGCGGTGAGGCCGGCCGTACAGATACGGATGAAGTACTCTCACTGGAAGTATTCGACCATAAGGTCTTTGTTTCAGGATATGCAGAAGGGCCGCACAGTACCCTGCTTCAGAAAGAAAAGGTTAGCAAAATATATGATAGTACCTACAATGGAGGAGGCGATGCCTTTATCGCAGTCTTTGACACCTGCCTTTCCGGAATGAGCTTTTTCACTTACTACAACGCCTCATCAGACCTGGAGGATACCTTGCTGAATCCCCGGGATCAGGACAGAATTCATGGAATGAAAATCGGCAAAGACGGGTCTATTTATTTGAGTGGCACGACGAATAGCGATACAGGTATTTCTACTGACAGCACGAATCAAAGGGGAGGAAACCTGGATCAGTTTGTAGCAAGGTGGATACCGGATGAAACATTCGGTTACAAACCCCGGTGGAGCATGTATCAGGGCGGCGTAAACCGGGAACGGGGCAGGATGCTGGCACTGGATGCAGAGGATAATATTTTCGTGACCGGACTCACCTACAGCGACAGTACTACATTTCCGGCAATCGGTCCCGTTGTTCAAAAAAACAATGCGGGAGATCCTGATGCTTTTATTACCAAGATAGATACTGCCGGAAGCGTAAAATGGAGAACCTTCTTTGGAGGATTTGGCAGTGATATATCCAACGGCATTCAAACAAGAAGATCAGCAGATGGATTGCATCAGTATGTCGCCATTGCGGGGCTTACAAAAAACTGCGATCTGTTTACTTCAAAGGAGCATTACCCGCTGCCGGTTACTTCGCTGAATGGAGCATTAGCAGAAAACTGCAACCCGCTGGATACATCCGCATTGAAGAATGATGCATTTATTGTTATCGTTACTGATCCTGACTATGGAACGGACACTACCATGAGCATCAGTTTTGGAACTTATGCCGGAGGGTCAAAAGGAGAGACCTACGGGCCTTCAACAGAGTTTACGGGATATGGACCAACACTGGCCTTTGCAAAAAACGGTGACATGTACCTCGCCTTTTCATCGGCCAGCAAAGACATAGGCGATATAACTCATGGAAATGCCGGAAAAATAAAAAGCAAGTTTCATGGAGAGTTCGATGCCATAGTGCAGAAGTACCCACTGAGCGTAGCAATGAAAGAAGTATCGCGAACCCATTCCGGTGCCCCTGGGAATGCAACATCAGACTGGCTGCCGGAGGTGTACCCGGTACCTTTTGATCAAGGCTTTACAGTAGTGCTGAAGGAAGAATCTGCAGGACCCGCGCAATTGAAACTATTTAGTGTTACGGGCGAATGCGTAGGCGACATCGGATTATTGGAAGAAGGGGTGATGCAAGTTCGCTATGCATGTCCTTCGCTCAGCAGCGGCGTTTATTTCCTGCGCTATGCCGACAGCAAAAAAGTAACCATGATAAAACTGATCAAACAATAAATGACAATCTACACCTCACAGTTAATTTCTGACAATAGACTAACAGGAAACTGCCTCTGCCCTCAATAAGTTAATGCCACCCATAATTAATCATTAAATTCAAAAGCCACCATGAAAAAACTAATTGTTTCCACATCGCTGATGACTGCCGTAATCTTACTCTTTTCAACTGCATTGATTTCTGTTCCAAAGAAACCCCCAATCGCTGTTACAGGAGCACCGGGGGAAGGTACTTGTTCAGATTGTCATTCCGGAGCCGGCCTTAACATGGGTCCCGGTTTTGTCACACTGGCATTCAGTGGCTCTAATAACGAGTACAAACTGAATAAAAACTATGTAATTACGGTCTCCGTTTTTGATACAACAAAGTCTCGTTTTGGATTTGAAACTGTTTCGCTTGATCTGAATAATATGCAGGCCGGCAAACCTGTGGAAACAGATCATGATCATACCACCCGCCGAACCGACGACGAAACCGGAAGGATATATATGAGTAACTATACCGGGTCTGAGTTGAACGTGTGGACTTACAAATGGAAGTCGCCTGCTGCGAATATTGGCAATGTGATTTTTTATGCAACTGGAAATGCAGCCGATTGGAATGATGACCTGGAGGGAGACAACATCTATTCCAAAACGATGCAGGTGCAACCAAAAGGAGGAATAAGTGAGGATGTAATAGCAGAACAGGCTATTGCATTGCACACGGAATTATCAGTGTACCCAAATCCGGTAACCTCCGGTTATTTTAATGCGGTATTTGACTTGACAGAAGATAAAATGATTACCATTGAACTCTTTAGCCTTCGGGGTGAACATCTGCAAACTGTTTACCAGGCTTTTAAAGAAGCAGGATCCCATAATCAGACGGTTCATCTTATGAAACCGGTGCCCGCCGGCCTTTACCTGGTGGCACTTTCAACGGGTACAGAACGGACGTTCCGTAAAGTTGTATTCGGACTCTGATCCATAAAGTCTTAACGGTATTTCAAGAGCCACCCCGCAAAAGGGGTGGTTTTTTTGTCTTACCGGATGCTGAAAACGAAATGCGGGCGCGAATCTGTATACGGCAAAAGCGCATGATTCTGGCATTCCTTACATTTCAGTTAATGAGCCGAAATGAAAAATCCTTGCAAGAACAGGTCAGGCAGGATCAGCGACTGCGCTGAGAAACTTTGTTTTGGTTAAAAATCTTTATGTGTATTATTCCCAAACCGGATTTCTTTTCCTGGTAATATATTTTTTCAGGTTAATCCAAAAAGCCAATATCATATAAATAATGATGGGAGAACTGATGCTTATAAAAGTGGTATAGATAAAAAACAGCCGTATATAAGAGGAGGCAATGCCTAGTTTTTCACCAAGGTACGTGCAGACGCCGAAAATTCTTCCTTCTACAAAGTACTTTAGACGGTTCATGCGTCAAAAATAACTGCTTTCTGAGGAATAATCAAGCATCCTTTTCATTGACCATTCTGGCACAGTGGAATAGAGAAACTGAATTTCTACGTTGACATAAAAACCATTGAAAATATAACGCGTTCCTTATAACCGGAATCAGTCATTATGAGGATACAGTTGCCTGCTGATTCTTCTGAAGCAATACCTGATGGCCAATGCCACATTCCAGGCAACGAAAATTTTTGCAATAGTTATTATACAGTTGCAGCAGTGCCTGAGACTCGAATGCATTGACTGCTTCCATTCCCATGCGGTTCCAGTTTTTCTGGATATGGTTTGCTTCTGGCGGCATTTGTTCCAGCAGATCGAGTGCATGTTCGCAATAGGCATATTCATCTCTGTGTTTTCCGAAAAGAAACAGAAAAGGCACAATGGTATTAATCAACAACAGGTTTATTGCAGTTGCTCCAAACGTTTTAGGCTTGCTTATGGAACGTTGATCAAAACGATAATGATCATCCCAATACCCGGAAGCGGTGACCTCAAAAAAGGCCGACAGTTGTTTCATTTCTTTGCATTCAGTGATCTTCGAGAAAAGATGGGATGACTTAAAGATGAGCTGGGCAAACTGGGCAATGCGTATGGTAGGAAAATTAGCAGGCCTGAGGCGGAGAAATTTCCAGGTATGTTTCTTAACGGGCTGCAATCCGTATTTCTTTTTCAGGAAGCTGAATTCTCTTTTCAGATCAGCAGGGTAGGCATCAGCATATTTTTCTTCCAAAAAACCTGCAGTGCCAAACAGCAATGCTTCCAGTTGAAACAAACTGTTTTTGTGTTTGGCCAACACTTTAACAGGAAGTGCACGTGCCAATTGTAAAAAAGGTTCTGCATTTATCCGCGCACCAAATGCCATTGCGAGGAACTGGTAGAAAGTTTCCTCCCAGTTATGGTGGTGTTCGTATAAGGAAGCAATTATGGGTTGTACCTTTTGTTCTATACGCTCAACCTGCAGGCGGTGCAGCCATTGTTTTAGAAAAACGGGCGGCACTTTGTGAAGGTGCCGCTCACAGGGTATCCAGGTGTTGCTTCCCATCAGTAACTGGTAGTTTGCATAAATGGCCGCATCAAACTGATCCTTCACCACGAGACAAGGTATTGTGCTGCCATCTTCTCTCGAAACAGGTTGGTCATTTTCATAGACAACATGCAATATGATATTGTCGTAGGCTTTATCGGATTGATGATGATGCGCAGTCCAGTCTGATGACTTCAGATGAATTTCCACATTACCTGCCCATGTTGTTTCGCCGATTTTGATTTTTGCATTTAAAAAATCAGGGCCTGCATTTGAATTGCTTTCACCCGTGTTTATGATTTGTATTTTGACGCCTGTCTCAGTTTGCAGCAAGTGATTTTTGAGGAGTTTCATACTCCACAGATAATGGAGAAATTTTTCGGTCATAACACTGAGGATAAATAGTTAATAAAATAAATACAGAGTAATATTACTGAAATTAATGGGAAAAAGAAAAGCGGTTAAATGATTTATTTGCAGGCAGAATCTCGTTGAATTACTTTTTCAACCAATATTTTCTTCCTGATCGTGCCCCGGTGATATAGCGTGACTGTTATTACATTTGGAAGCGGTAGATTAACACTGCCGTTTTCTGGTAGTTTTCATTTATTTCAGCGGCGGAAACCGGGACTGCAGTAAGCCTTGCATCGTTTGCTGATACTTCATGGCTTCCATTCTGGCTGCCGGTGCAAACTCATTACCAGGCGCCGCGTATAGGATACTTCTCGATACATTCACCAGCAGTCCACACAGATCATTCATTCCGGATTCGGCAACTTTTTGTAAATCCCCTCCTTGTGTACCCACTCCGGGAACGAGTAAAAAGTGATCAGGTGCCAAAGCACGTATATGTGAAAACAGTTCCGGATGCGTTGCTCCAATTACATACATCATATTGTCGGCATGGCCCCATTGCTGCGATTTTTTGATCACGCTCTCATAGAGTTCTTCGCCATTTGTTGTGCGGTGCTGGAAATCTTCACTGCCTTTATTCGAGGTAAGCGCAAGCAGGATAACCCACTTATTTTTAAACTGCAGGAAGGGTGATACCGAGTCTTCGCCCATATAAGGTGCTACCGTGATTGCATCGAAATCAAAACCGGATTGGCCTTTTTGAAAAAAAGCGCGCGCATACATCGCAGAGGTATTACCGATATCTCCCCGTTTGGCGTCCGCTATGGTGAATACATTTTCCGGAATATAATCGAGCGTTTTTTGCATGCTTTGCCAGCCCTTCGCACCCAATGATTCATAAAATGCGGTATTGATTTTATAGGCTATGCAAAGATCCCAGGTCGCATCAATGATTTGCTTATTAAATTCAAAAACGGGATCAGCATGAGCGCGAAGCTGCTTTGGAATTTTCTCAATGTCAGTATCAAGGCCAATACAAAGAAAAGACTGCTTATTAATGATTTGTCTGAATAATTCTTTGCGGGTCAAGGTAAAGTCGATTAAGATTTATTTTTGGTTAAAGGGGTGCATTCACTGGCATGGTTCAGAAAATCCTGGCAATCTCATCGCTGCGGAAGGTAGGCTGCCGGCAGGCATTAAATAGCTTCCACCCGTAAAATTTCAGGAATCGCCTTCCTGATAGTTTCTTCCACTCCGGCAGTCATGGTCATCTCGCTCATCGGACAATCTTCACAGTTACCCAGCAATTTCAGTTTCAGCACCATGTCGTCTGTAAGTTCTACTACTTCAATGTTTCCCCCATCGGTCTCCAGGTATGGCCGTAAACTATTGAGCGACTCTTCAATTCTGACTAATAAATCCTGGTGCTTTTTTTTTGTGATCATCAGTTATTTTTTATTTGACTGCTACGTCAAATTCCGTATTGGTGGAATTAGCCTGTAATGCGCCATTAAGCAGACACTAACTCATTATCTTCCACTTCTGACATAAGTTTGCATAAAAGCTCTTCTGCCCAATCATTATCGACTGGTCTAAATCGATCTGGTCTAAAATATCCACTAAAAAAACCTGTGCATTTCGCTTCTCTTAGCTTTACGCCACCCGTCGACAATCTGACATCAATTACAGTGTATATTTCCCCTTTAACTAAGTCACCGTCTTCATCGGGTTTTATGCAAACTACTTTTTGCCCTACTCTAAACATTGCTATTTGGAATTTAGCGGCACATGACACAGGTTTTGTGTAATGGTGGCAGAAGTACCTGTACTTAACTGCTGTACACCTACCGGCTTTTGTGTTTGGTTGAACTTCTGTGCTTTGAAATCGACTACTGCACAAAGCCTTTTTACGTGATCTCCACTACTTTTGTTGATTCAAAATTAGCATTTCTGATGGCAACATGTTGCGCAACTTTTTGGGCCAGCTTCCGGAATACGCCGGCGCTTGTTGGTTCATCCCCTAGCACGGCCGGTTTTCCTGTATCCCCGCCTTCCCTGATCTGCTGAATAATAGGTATTTCTGCCAGCAAGGGTACCCCAAATTCATCCGCCAGTTTTTGACCTCCTCCCTGGCCGAAAATGTAATGTTTGCTCTCAGTTAATTCGTTGCCAATTGCTTTGGCAATGAAATACGACATGTTTTCAACGACCCCTATAACCGGCACATTTATCGGGTGAATACTGAACATACCCACCGCCTTTTTTGCATCCGCCAATGAAACGTCCTGAGGGGTCGTAACAATTACGGCGCCGGTTACCGGTACGGTCTGTACCAGGGTAAGATGTATGTCGCCGGTGCCGGGTGGTAAGTCAATCACAAGATAATCGAGTTCCCCCCAATCGCAATCAGTAACAAACTGACGGAGTGCGGAGGAAACCATCGGGCCTCTCCAGACAACAGCTTGTTTTTCATCAACAAGAAAACCAATGGATAATGCCTTAATCCCGTATTTTTCGATGGGAATCATCACTTGTTTTTCTCCCACATTTTTAATCCTGGGCCGTTGACCTTTGATATCGAGCATTAACGGTATGGAGGGACCGTAAATATCCGCATCAATCAATCCCACCGTAGCTCCGTTTTCTGCTAAACCAATGGCTAGGTTAACCGCAACGGTGGATTTTCCGACCCCACCTTTTCCTGATGCTACTGCAATAATGTTTTTCACTCCCGGGAGAACCAGGCCGTTGTCTTTTCTGTGCGAGGTTACATCGGAGGTCATTTCGATGCTGACCAGGGCATCTTTATCTACTAAATGGTGTATTGCATTTTCACAAGCCTTTTGTATTGCCTCTTTCATCGGGCAGGCCGGGGTGGTCAGGGTAACCGTGAAGGATACTTTTTTAGCATCAATTAATATATTGCTTATCATATTTAACGTAACCAGATCCTTTCCCAGATCAGGATCTTCCACATAACTTAACGCTTTCAGCACTTGCTCCTTTGTAATCGCCATAGTAGACTGTTTTCAGGCCCAAAGTTAGCAACAATCAAACTATTTGGCGGTTTCCTGCTAAATTCATGAATATGATGATTGCTTCTTCATCCAAAGTAATGCTGCTTTTAGAAAGTAACAGAGAATCCAAGCGATTATGGTTTATGAATCAATACTGTGTTCTCATTTGGCAGGGGCTGCTTCACCATGAGTGCACTTAGGAAGGTTCAGTATATTAGGCCGGTAATATTATCTCTATGTTAATTTTTAATAGAGGCTTAACATTTATATAACAGTATGGCTACATTTAACATTAAATTAATTTTTTCTTAACATGAAGAACTATCTACTTACACTCCCCCTGTTTCTGGCAGTCCTGACTGCCTTTGGACAGGCAACAGGCGGTGATGAAAAACCGGTTTTTAACCCAACGATCAAGATGAAGGCGCTTGTACACAGCAGGTTTGAAGCTTCAATGACTGACAGCGTAGACGTGCAGGGCAAGGTTGTACCCGTGCCCATTGCTACGAATTTCAGGCTTAGAAGGGTCGAATTGAGAAGTGATATTAAGCTCAATGACCATTGGTCGGGTGTAGTCCGTATTCAGTTGCCTGAACTTAAATCTGCCACTCCAACAATGGGCAGGGTAATAGAATTGGCCTACTTCGAATACAAGCATTCCGATCAATTCTCTTTACGAGGCGGACAATTTAAAGAACCCTTTGAACTGGATGAATTGACCAGTCATGAAGACCTGCGCATGGTAGAACGTGGCCCAACCAGCCGCATGTTTGTAAGCAATAACTATTCATCTTACAATCCGGGGCTTATGGTTTTTGGAACCTTTTTGAAGAAGACAACACCACTAAGCTATTATCTAGGTGTTTTTAATGGGGGCGACCGGTCGGTCAATTATGATTCCAATTACGGAAAAGCCTTTGTCGGAAGGGTGGAGTTTACACCCGTTTCCGGATTACGGTTGGGTTTGAACGGACAGGTGAATGGAGTAGAACAGGACATTACTGCTAGTGCCGCCGGTGCTGATGTGAGCTGGCAGCAAAAACTGAACGATAAACTGAATGTGATTGTAGAAGGGGAGTATATCGGTGGCAACAATATTAATTCATTTGTTTCTTCATCAGATTCGCTGAAGGAAATAAGCAGTTATAAGATGAATGGTTATTTTGGACAGTTTCTGTTCAGATATAAAGTGGATGTTCCGTGTTTGCAGACTCTTGAGCTCGGAGGAAAGTTTGAGCATACTGATCCGCTTTCTTCAGATGAGTTTGATCAGTTTAATACGGTTACCGGAGGCATTGGCTTCATCTTCCTTCCGGACAATACAGTCAGGTTGCAGTTGAACATGGTTCATACCGGCTATACGGAAAATGCAAGCGATGCATTTAGAAACTTCAACTATTTTGTGGCACAGTTACAGATTAAGATTTAAGTGCTGCAGCAGCAGATGAATCTGCAAAAACTCAAATCGTATCTCATAAGGATGTTTTAGCAGGAACATTGTATGGATCTTGTTCTGATCCTTTGTTCCACATCCAGCAAATTCTATTGCGTGAGTTGCGACTACAGTTCAACGTCTTGTCAGATTTTTCCTGTTGTAAAAGCGGTTGTATCGGCAATCAATACCATGAACAATCAAACAGTTTTGGATACTGAAACGGTGAAGCAATTACGTGAAGCTGCTTCCCATTTTGGTGGTGAGTGGCCTGCATTAAAATTGAAACTGCTGAAGGATATATCCCGAAAGTCGCTTGATAAGCCAGGTGTTTTGATTCAATATCATGACTGCCTTTTGTTTCTGATAGCTTACCCGGAAACGTACGAATTGTTTACGTTTTCAACAGCTGAATTGAAAAGAATTGCTGCGGTGACCAAGTCACTTTTTACGGGTGGAAATGACCGCATTCGGCATCAATTGAGTGGTACCGGGATAGCGCACACACCGGTGCATGTGACGTTTGGCTTTGAGCTGGCATGCTGGCTCGTGGAGCACTTTCCACAGCAGGTCGACATTTTGGAGTGTGCGGGAAGTAAAGCAGTTGTCAATGAAATATTCCTTTCCTTGCTCCCTGCATCTGAACGGGAGGATTTTGAAAAGCGGAATGAAACATTCAGCCAGTTTATCATCCGGTTAAAGGGCAAAAGCCGACTGACGGATTTACAATGGTTACTGCAATTTATTATAAATACGCATTTGAACCGGGAGGTGCGTGACTACCTGTACGATCAGTTAAAGATCTATATCACCTGGATGACCGACGAGGAATCCCCCTCTAGAACTTTTGCACGTTCATTACAGCGGTCACCATTTATTCACAAAGCCGGTCTGAACAAAAGACCGGATGCCGGTTCGCTGATCCGTCAGCCTATCAATAAA
Source organism: uncultured Bifidobacteriaceae bacterium (assembly GCA_964524035.1). Lineage (GTDB taxonomy): Bacteria > Bacteroidota > Bacteroidia > Chitinophagales > UBA10324 > JACCZZ01. The sequence goes on along the minus strand of CAZGBP010000040.1, from coordinate 12,663 downwards.
CCCAAAGCTATTTCCCCTTATGAGAAGCATGTTTTGATTACGGCAACACGCGGTATACTTGCTATGCTTCAGCGGGAAACAGATCCTGCCACCTATGCGGATGTGCAGGAGATGCAGTTCTTCGATTTGGGGAAGGGTATTGACATTGTTCTTTATCCAATGGTTAGAGAGCGCCGTCTTCCGTTTGATGTCTATATTGGGTATACGCTTTTTAAGAACCGTCTGCCGGTAGCTTATGGCGGTGGCTGGATCTTTCAGCAGCGGTGTAAGATTGGCATCAATGTACTTGATGCTTATCGCGGTGGAGAGTCGGCCTTCTTGTTTTTGCAAGTGCTTCGGTTGTATCAGCAATGCTATTCAATAAGCCGGTTTGTGGTGGAGCCGTACCAGATAGGTTATAAGAATACGGAAGGATTGAGATCCGGCGCATTTTGGTTTTACTACAGGCTTGGGTTTGTTCCGGAACGCGAGGCACACCGCACGATAGCCGTGGAGGAATTTAATAACATGTTGACAATAAGCGGATATCGCACATCCTTAAAAGTCTTGAAGGCACTTACTGTTGACAATATGCAGTTAAAATTGGATGAACAAGGGCATCAACAGTTGGATACAAGCGAGCTAAGCCGGGCAATAACGAATATGATTGGAGAACGATATGGAGGAGATCGCACCAAAGCGATAAGAGCTGCTTTAAGAACTGCCACAGGCTGGCTTCCATTGGATAAGATGGAAAAATCAACATCTGATTGGCGCAAGGTTTTAGAAAGCTTTGCCTTACTGCTGCTGATATTCCCTGACAGGAATGATTGGAATGTCATGGAAAAGAAGGCCCTGGTGCAACTGATACAACAGAAAGCTTATGGTAATGAGAGCGACTATCTTGCCATGTTTAGAAAACACAGGAAATTAAATGAAACGCTTGCTATTTGCTTTGGATCGGCAAACCCAACGGCGGTAAATTAAAAAAGCCCCATCAAGGGGCTTTTTATTGGTACATGATTTTTTTAGTTGCCAGTAGGCGTTGCGGGTATTACGCTGATATAGTTACGGTCTTTGCGTTTGCGCTTAAATTCAACAATGCCCTCGATCTTTGCAAAGATAGTATGGTCTTTGCCCATATCTACCCCACTACCAGGCCAGAATTTCGTGCCACGCTGCCTAACAATAATATTTCCCGGAATGGCAGCCTGCCCGCCATAAATTTTTACGCCAAGTCGCTGCGCATGTGAATCCCGTCCGTTTTTCGAACTACCTTCCCCTTTTTTATGAGCCATAACTAATTGTGTTTACTTGATTGAAATTGGTTAACCTCTTGAGCGGTTTATTTATGCAATCGTATCAATCTTGATTTTGGTAAAGGCCTGGCGGTGACCAACTTTGCGTTTGTAACCTTTCCGGCGTTTCTTCTTAAAAGCAATGACCTTATCACCCTTAAGATGGTCGAGGATAGTTGCAGATACTTTCGGGGCAGCAACATTTTTTACAATGGCACCGTCAGACAGTTGAACGAGTACTTTATCAAACACCACTTTATCACCGGCATTGCCTTGAAGGCGGTGAACAAAGATTTCATTACCGGCTTCCACCTTAAATTGCTGACCAGCAATATCTACAATCGCGTACATGATCCTGAAAATTTAGATTAAGGGCTGCAAAGATATACTTTTCAGCCGGAATTCAAAATACGCCCGGAAAATTTCCTTTTGAAATGAAACCGGCTGCTCAATTATGACACGAAGCATAGAACTGACAGTTTTATGGTATTATTTTTACATGATTTAGTTAAACTTTAAACAGTTTATGTCATGAAAACAAAATTCCTTTTTAGCACCTTATCAGCCTTATGGCTCGTCGTTCAAACGGTAGTTGGCCAGCCGACCATAACTTCGGCCAACATGTATGCGGCAGGAGATGTGCTTACTTTACAGGGTGCCGATACGATTGGCGTTGAGGAAGGTCCATCAGGTGCCAATCAAACCTGGGATTTTTCCGGTTTAAGCAATCAGGGATCGCCCATTTCGCAAAATATTGTGCTTGCATCCGGTACGCCGTATGCAGGCTCGTTTCCGGCAGCTGATCTTGCCATGGATCTTGGCGGAGGTAATTACACGTACCTGGATGTAGCAGGAAGTGATTTAATGCAGCTTGGGTTTGGTTCTACGGAGTTAACAATTGCATACACGGATCCACAAAAACTTATGTCATTTCCGTATACCTACAATACCAGTTATTCGGATAACCTGGCAGGGTCGTATGAAGTAAGCGGGTTGGTCACAGATAGAACCGGTACCGTTTCATTTCTGGCCGACGGATATGGCACTTTAAAGTTGCCAACCGGTACCTATAGCAACGTACTGCGGGTGAAGTATATAGAGACTACGGCCGATGTAATTTCGATTGGACCGATTGACATTACCACGACAACGGTAACCAGTTCCTATTCCTGGATGGTGCCCGGCAATAAAAATGCATTAATGAATATTACACATGTCACCGTTTCAACAACCGGCAGTACGATCCATGCGAATTCGGTCTCCTATTATCCGGGTGCAGTTTCGGCAACGGAACCTGCCGTCGGAAAGATAAGCCTGCAATTGTATCCGAATCCTGCAGGCAATCAGGTATACCTGAGCGCCTATCTGGACGAAACGGGTTCGCGAAAACTGAGCATTATCAATGCACTGGGGCAAACAGTCAGCATTGTTGAATCGGCGGGTTATGCTGCCGGAGTTTACCAAACTGAAATTGATATTGAAAGTTTGCCCGACGGCTTGTACTTTATCCAATTGGCTGTCAACGACAGAATTATTGCAGCTGAACCATTGATTAAACAATAAAAAGGCAAATGGAAGCAACCGGTACCTGCCTGTATCATTCACAGGCAGGTTTTTTGTTTCCTTTGTAATAAGATGATCAACCCCGAACTTTTACATTCAGAATTGATTTTCAAAGCAGTGCGCAGCAGTGGCAAGGGCGGCCAGCATGTGAATAAAGTCTCTTCGAAAGTTGCATTGTACTTTGATATCAGAAATTCCATTCGTCTGACGGATCCGGAAAAAGCCAGGTTATCTGAAAAGCTGGCAAGCCGCATCAGCAAAGACGGATTGCTCCTGGTAGATTCACAGGAAAGCAGGTCGCAGTTGGAGAATAAAAAAATTGCCATAGCAAAGTTCGATGCATTGATCCGAAAAGCCTTTGCAGAGAAGAAAAAGCGGATAGCCTCCAAACCTTCGGCAGCCTCAAAAGCCCGGCGGCTGGAGTTCAAAAGGAGAGTGGCGCAGAAGAAACAACAACGGTCTAAAAAAATGGATGATTGAAATCATATCCGGCAAATGAAGAATTGATCTTGCTTTAACCTGAATCTGGTTCTCAATTTCTACCTTTGAAATTCTAAATTTAATCTGATGCCATACTACCATTCATTGGGTTCTATACCTCCAAAGCGCCACGTGCAATTTCGTAAACCGGATGGCGAGCTATATGCCGAGCAGTTGTTTTCTACAGAGGGATTTTCCAGCACCTATTCCATCCTCTATCACCACTATCCTCCTACCATCATCAAATCAGTTGAGGCGCCCTATCCGGTGGCGCCAAAGCTTTTAGCTCCCAAACAAATGCTGCACAGGAGCTACCAGGGTTTTAACATTCAGCCGGAAGATGATTTCCTGAAAAGCAGAAAGTATGTGCTGGCCAATAATGATGTGCATATAGCATTAGCAGCACCCGGAAAGTCGGTCACCGATTATTTTATCAAGAATGCGGATGCTGATGAAATGATTTTTGTACACGTTGGATCGGGCACGTTGAAAACGATGTATGGCAATATTGATTTTGAATATGGTGATTACCTGATTATTCCGCGCGGCACCGTGTATCAGCTTCATTTTAACGACAGCAATAACCGGTTATTGGTGATGGAATCGTTTAGTCCGATTGTACCACCTAAGCGCTATCTGAATGAAGTTGGGCAGTTATTGGAGCATGCACCATATTATGAACGTGATATCAAAATTCCCCGGGATTTGAAGACGCATGATGAAAAAGGTGATTTCCTGATTTACATCCGTAAACAGGGAATGATGTATCCCTATCATTATCTCTACCATCCGTTTGATGTGGTTGGGTGGGATGGGTACAATTATCCGTGGGGGTTTTCCATACATAACTTTGAACCTATTACAGGCCGTATCCACCAGCCTCCACCGGTTCATCAGACTTTCGAAGGCCGCAATTATGTGGTGTGTTCCTTTGTTCCCAGGTTGTTTGATTATCATCCACAGGCAATTCCGGCCCCTTACAATCACAGCAATATTGATTCCGATGAAGTGCTGTATTATGTTGATGGCGATTTCATGAGCCGGAAACATGTAACGAAGGGAATGATTACGTTACACCCGGGCGGGATTCCACATGGCCCGCATCCCGGAACTGTTGAAAAGAGTATCGGTGCAAAGGAAACCAGGGAGCTTGCCGTGATGATTGATACTTTTCACCCGTTGTTAATGACTGAAGAAGCGGTTGCCATCGAGGACAAAGACTACTACCTGTCCTGGATCAGCGATAAAGACAGGGATGAACTCCTGATTCCCTGAGCATATTTTCTTATTGAAAGCGTGAAGGTATGCGTTGCTTTTACCGCGGCCATATTTCTGTGTGCCTTTTAATTCCTGAATGCTAAGTTGATTACTATGAGGGATAGCCGGTTTATTAATTACAATGGTAAAATCTTTGCTGCAACGGAAAATATTTTTGGACTGAACCGCGCCATGAATTATGGCGATGGCTTGTTCGAAAGTATCAGGCTGCACGAGGGAGAAATTCTTTTTCTGAACGATCACCTGGAAAGGATGTTCAAGGGCATGCAAGCGTTAAAGATGACCGTGCCTGATCATTTTAGTCCTTTCTTTTTTCATAAACAACTGATCGAACTCGCGCAACGGGAGCAGCCTGGCGCCAACGCCCGGTTACGTATTGCCGTTTTCAGGGGAGGCGGCGGATTGTATGAACCACAGGAACAAACTGCAATGTATTTTATGCAGGTAATGCCCTTGGCACAGGGTTATGCCTGGAGCGAAGCTGAATGTGAACTGGGATTGTATCAGGAGGTGCCAAAGAATTTTTCGGCAATTTCTTTTTTCAAATCCATGAATGCATTACCGTATGTATTAGCAGGTATTTACAAAAAGGAACATCATTTGGATGACTGTCTTTTACTTAACTCTTTTGGAAACGTTGCTGATGCAATTTCTTCCAATGTATTTTGGGCGAAAGGAACAACATACTACACTTCACCGCTCTCCGATGGTGCTATTGACGGTGTACTGCGCAGGAAGATAATACAATTGCTCAGGGAGCAGCAATTCTCCGTTTCGGAGGTTTCCGTTGCACCCAGTGATTTATTACAGGCGGATGAAATTTTTCTCACCAATGCAGGGTGGGGTATAAAATCCGTTACCGGATTCAGCGGAAAAAAGTACCGTGTTTCTCAAACAAAACACCTGTTTCAGCTGTTGATGCAACTTGTTTCTCCCTGATGCTCCAACTTATTTTTGGATTTTCGGAATTGACGGTTGAAGATTATTGTATAACCTCATCAAGTTGAAAAGTGTGAGCTACGTATGAAGCAGACGGTAGCGGTGTTTTGGTTTCGTCGCGACTTACGCCTGGATGATAATGCGGGATTGTACCATGCATTAGCATCAGGACATAAGGTGCTTCCCCTTTTTATTTTCGACACAGACATTCTTGATCAGCTGGACGATAAGTTTGATCGGCGTGTTGGTTTCATATATAAATCGTTAACTCTGTTGCAAAACCGGATGCATGCACTGGGAACAAGCCTGCAGGTGATGCATGGGAAACCGATGGATGTTTGGAAAATACTCCTGGCTACTTACGATGTAAAGCAAGTATTCACCAATCATGACTATGAACCCTATGGTATAAGTCGTGATGAAACAATCCGCGCTTTTCTTTTATCCCGGAATATTGCATTTAATACTTTCAAAGACCACGTGATTTTTGAAAAGAATGAGGTGTTGAAGGATGACGGCACCCCTTATGTCGTCTGGACGCCCTACAGTAAAAGGTGGAAGGAAAAACTCAATGAGTTCTCTTTGACGGGCTACCCGGTGAATGATTTTGCCGGCAATTTTTTGCATTTGCCTGCGGAGCCGTTACCAGCTATTGAAGAGATTGGATTTAAAACCACGAACGATCATTTTCCTCCGCCTGTAGTGAGCGATGAGCTGGTGCGTAATTATCATAACACACGAGATTTTCCTGCGCTTGCCGGCACTTCAAAGTTGAGTGTGCATCTGCGTTTTGGAACCATAAGCATCAGGGAGCTCACGCGGCGCGCAAAAATGTTAAATGAGAAATTCCTTAATGAATTAATCTGGAGGGAATTTTATCAAATGATTCTTTGGCACTTTCCGCATGTAACAAAGCAATCGTTCAGAAGGGAATATGAGGGCATCAACTGGCGCAATGATGAACGGGAATTTGAGCTGTGGTGTACCGGTAAGACAGGGTATCCGATAGTTGATGCAGGCATGCGGGAACTGAACGCTACCGGCTACATGCACAACAGGGTCCGGATGATTACAGCCAGTTTTCTTACCAAAGATCTTTTAATTGACTGGCGCTGGGGAGAAGCTTATTTTGCAAAGAAGCTGTTGGATTTTGAACTCGCATCCAATAATGGAGGATGGCAATGGGCTGCAGGTACCGGTGTTGATGCAGCACCTTATTTCAGGATATTCAATCCTGCTTCGCAGGCCAGAAAGTTTGATGCTGATGGAATATATATCAGTAAATGGGTCCCTGAATTGAATCAATTCAGTTATCCATTGCCGGTTGTTGACCATCAGTTGGCGAGAGAACGGACTTTAAGTGCCTATAAAATTGCACTAGGCAAGTGATGCAGCTGCCGGCTGAAATATTTACACGGCCTTACCGCTGACGTTTTTGTTGCGAATAAAATGGGCATTGGTTTTTGCTGTTAGCAGGGAATCACAGACCAATGCATGTTGATTAGTAGGACTGCTTTTCCAACTTGCCGGTTGTAACACCATATGTTCCAATTAGCTTAATCGTATAGATACCAGCCGCTATTCTATCAAGGTTGAGGGTGACTTGCTTTTCAAAAGCAGTAACATCACGGTAATAAACAACCTGGCCAAAGGCATTCAGGATGATGAGTTTGGTTGTTTGCGCCGGCAATCCAACCGTGAACTGATTGGTGAATGGGTTAGGAAAAATCTGAAACTTTTGAGCACCCGGAACAGATGCATTTCCGGTTACGGTATTTTTTTGAAATTTTGCCACCCACATATCAGAAACTCCATTTGATACCAATGTATTGGATCCAAACTGTGCCTCCCCTTTATAGTTTCCGGTGGCAAAAGCAAAAGAAGAAGCATTTCCAGCAATGCCAAAACCACCATCGTGATGCTCACCTCCAACATGGATGGCCCAATTCACTTCACCTAGAGGATTAAATGATGCAATAAAAGCATCTGCAGAGTCTTTATTAAAATAAGGTTCCAGGGTCACGGAACCAACAGTATCAATACCGGCAAAAATACCGGTTAACAAAATGTTTTCTTCAGCGGAAATAGACAAAGTAATCGGGCTGAATTTAACACCGGGCCCGCCCCGTATTGAATTGGCCCACAGAAATACGCCATTGATGTTATAGGCTGCGACCAGTATATTCTTTGGATTGGAAGTGAGTATTTCACCACCATCAAAATAACAATTTCCGGCGAAAGTACCGGCAACATAACAATTACCGGCTTCATCAAGAGAAAGCGTGGCACCGGTTTCGTCGCTGGTCTCTACATCAGAACCGAATGAGGTGGCCCATAATACAGTACCTGCTGAAGTCATCTTTACCAGAAACCCGTCAGCATCTCCCATAGAGGTAAGTTCAGTGCCGCCGAAATCAACAGTATGCCTGAAGTTTCCACTCATGTAAATATTACCTGCAGGATCAACCATCATATCATAGACCTGTATGGCGCTTTCAGAGCTAAATGTTTTTACCCAAAGCAATTCTCCATTCCACTTATATTTTGCACAGTATATATTGGGGTCATATACTGTAGTGATCATCGAATCCTCAAACAGATTGAGGTTGCCCTTGAAATTTCCTGCACAATATACATTCTGGTCATTATCTATATATACGGCACTTCCCATATCATTACTGTTTCCTCCGCCAACTTTTGCCCAGTTCAGGTTTCCGTCCGGATCATAGGTTACCAGCCACATATCTTCCATTCCAAATCCGGGGAGAGAATCTCCATTGTCGAGTTTGATATAACCAAAACATTTGCCGGTGGATGCTATGAACCCATTATCGTTGACGCTAAGCCCAAATGGATAATCATCACTTTGGCTTACTGCGTTGCCCATACTATGTCCCCATACCGGGTTGCCATCAATATCCATTTTGGTTATAAAGATATCTTCATCAAATTCACCGCCTACGGCATCCAGGTTGATGCTGCCCATATTCATATGGCCCTGGAAAAAACCGGCGAGGTATTGATTACCGAACTGATCTACACCAAGATCTTTTCCTTTGTCTTTCTGGTCGCCACCGTATGATTTAACCCAAATAAAACCTTGTGCAAAAGAGTCGGTGTTTAGCGAGATGAATAGCATAGTAATCATACAAAAACAAACCGGACGTAAAATATTAATTGTCTTCATTATGTTAAGGTGGTGTTTTCTTAACTCAAATGTACTTTATTCGGTTAAACGGTCAATATCGACATGTCAAAATAGGCAATATTTATCCACATTTTCAGAATTTATTTCAATACTTGCAAATGTCAGAAATACCCTTTTATAGTAATATAAGGGAAATACGAAATTGTAGTCATTCAGGATTTGCCATTCAGCGAAGGAACCCGGAAATATAGGCTGAAGCCCGCGTAAAATGCATTGAACTTGCAGCCATTTGCCGGGCGTAATATCGGGGGCGTTTATGAAAAAGCAGGCAAAGATGCCTGTTCACTAAAAATGCTGCTATCAAAATATAACTTTGCACCTTCAAAACAGGTAAGTGCTTGCGTATACTCCAGGTTTGTAAGAAATTTCCATATCCTCTCCGAGATGGGGAGGTCATCGCTATACATCAGTTAACGCGTGGCTTTTATGAGGCCGGGCAAAAAGTGACTGTTGCGGCTATTAATACCAAGAAACATTTTTTCCCGCCCGACGAATTGCCTGTAGAAAACCAGGAGTTTGCTGACTTTCACTCTGTACTGCTTGATACGGATGTAAACTGGTGGGATGCCTTACGCACTCTTTTCACGGGCGATTCCTACAATATACAGCGATTTGTTTCACCCGATTTTGAGCGCTTGCTTTCGGCCATTTTACGGGAGAATGATTTCGACATTGTTCAACTCGAGGGGTTGTACCTGCTTCCGTACCTCTTATCGGTCCGCAAGTTTTCAAAGGCCAAAATTGTTCTCCGCGCCCACAATATCGAACACCTGATTTGGGAACGTAACTCCAAAATAGCAAAGCCCGGTGCCAAGAAATGGTATTTGCAAACACTGGCGGCCCGTATGAAGGAGTTTGAAATCTATCACCTTAATTCCTGTGATGCCTTGGTACCGATATCAGCAGTTGATGCGGCCAGATTTATAGAACTGGGTTGTAAGCTTCCCATACATACCAGCCAGGTGGGAATGAATCTTAATGGGGAGCACGGGGAACCGACCGATATGGATAGCCATCCGTCCATTTGTTACATCGGCTCCATGGATTGGCTTCCCAACAGAGAGGGCATTGAATGGTTTCTTGATAAAGTCTGGCCTAAGGTGCAGAGCCAGTTTCCAACACTGAAATTTTTTATTGCCGGAAGAAATTTTCCGGCCGATTTTCCTGATAAGAACTATCAGAATGTGGAGATGGTTGGCGAAGTGGAAAACTCACGCGCATTTATCCGGTCAAAGAATATTATGATCGTGCCGCTATTCTCAGGAAGTGGCATACGGGTTAAGATACTCGAAGCCATGGCGGAAGGCAGAACGGTGATTTCCACCACTATTGGTGCAGAAGGAATAGATGCAGTAAATGAAAAGGAAATTCTGATCGCAGATGATGCTGATGCTTTTGCACGGCAGATCAAACGTTGTTTGAAGGATCCGGATTTTTGCAACACGATAGCTGCCAACGGACGCGCTTTTGTGAAAAACAGATTCGATAACAAGGTGATTGTTAAAGAACTGTTGGATTTCTACAAATCTCTACTTACGTGATCTTTCTGGCATTTCTTTTCTGGCTGTCAGTTCTCCTGCTGCTGCACACTTACTTCCTTTATCCAATGTTGCTCAGGATGTTGACGGCAGCTAAGCCGTCCGGCGCTTTTTTGCAGGGCGGGCAGGAAAAACTTCCGGCGATCAGCATTTTGCTTGCTGTTTATAATGAAGAAAAAGTAATTGCTGAAAAGATCGAATCAACCTTCAGAACTACCTATCCGCATGAAAAAATGGAATGGCTGATAGGCTCAGATCAGTCCACTGATCTTACGGAATCTTTGATAAACGGTTACCAGGAAAAATTTCCGCAAATAAGGCTGGTCCGTTTTAATAAACGAACGGGCAAGATTGGAATCATGAATGAACTGGCAGCTATGGCCACTGCGCCCATACTGGTATTAACTGATGCTAATGTTTTTTTTACCGGGCACACCCTGGAGGAACTGGTTAAACATTTTGCTGACGAGTCTGTTGCCATGGTAGCCGGGAATATCATTAACCCCTCGGTGAAACCTGATGGAATATCCCGGCAGGAAGGCGATTATCTGTTTTATGAAAACAGGATGAAATACCAGGAAAGTATGTTGTGGGGTGCAATGATGGGGGCATTCGGTGGATGTTATGCGATGCGGAAAGGATACTTCTCGCCAATTCCACGGCATTTTATTGTGGATGACTTTTACCTGACCATGCGGGTACTGGAACAAGGGGGCAAAGCCATTTTATCACCTCTCGCTACGTGTTATGAGGATGTGAGTAACAAGTTAGGGGAAGAGTTTCGGAGAAAGACACGTATTGCGACCGGCAATTTTCAGAACCTGTTTCGTTTTGCAGGATTATTGTCACCTGCCAAAGGCGCAATTGCCTTTGCATTCTGGTCGCATAAGACCTTGCGTTGGATAGGTCCCTTGCTACTCCTCGTTGTCTATTTTAGTAGTTTTGTTTTATCCTTCAGCAGTTTTTTTTTCTGGTGTTGCTTTTTGATACAGTCGCTGCTTTTTCTGGTTCCGGTAATCGATGCCATTTTACGCAGCCTGAAGATTCACATTAAAGTTTTGCGTTACATCAGTCATTTTTACCTGATGAATGCAGCATTACTGAATGGCCTTTTTAACTATTTAATCGGAGCAAAAAATAATGTCTGGAAACCAACAGAACGGAATCAATAATATTCAGTTGAATACTATTGAAGAAGCCATTGAAGATATCAGAAACGGCAAGCTTATTATTGTTGTGGACGATGAAGACCGTGAGAATGAAGGTGATTTTGTTACTGCGGCGCGTAACGCCACACCGGAAATCATCAACTTCATGTCGAAAGAAGGAAGGGGGCTTGTTTGCGCTCCGCTTACCGAAGACAGGTGTGAGGAGTTGAAATTGAATCTTATGGTAGGCGACAACACCGCATTGCATAAGACGCCTTTTACGGTATCTGTTGACCTCTTGGGCAAAGGGGTCACCACCGGGATATCAGCCTTTGATCGTTCCAAAACCATTGCGGCATTAATTGACCCGGAGACCAGGGCTGAGGAGTTGGGCCGTCCAGGCCATATTTTCCCCCTGAAAGCGGTGGCAGGAGGAGTGCTCCGGAGGGCGGGGCACACAGAAGCCACGGTGGATCTTGCGCGTTTGGCAGGATTTGAGCCTGCCGGCGTTTTAGTGGAAATTATGCAGGATGATGGCACCATGGCGCGGCTGCCCGAGTTGCTGAAGGTGGCTGAAAAATTCAAGCTTAAGATTGTCTCAATAAAGGATTTAATTGAATACCGCCTGAAGATGGATTCGCTTATCAGGAAGGAAGTGGAAGTGAATATGCCAACAGACTGGGGCGTTTTTCAATTGCATGCCTATACCCAGCAAAGTACCGGAGATGTACACCTGGCCCTGGTGAAGGGCAGTTGGAAAGAGAATGAACCGGTATTGGTGCGGGTGCATTCCTGTTGTTTAACGGGTGATGTATTCGGATCGAAGCGTTGCGATTGTGGCGGACAGTTGCATGATGCCATGCATATGGTAGAACGGGAAGGAAAAGGAGTGGTATTGTATATGAACCAGGAAGGGCGCGGTATCGGGTTACTCAATAAGCTGAAAGCATATGCTTTGCAGGAACAGGGACTTGATACCGTGGAAGCTAACCTTAAGTTAGGTTTTGGCATGGATGACCGTGACTACGGTGTTGGTGCGCAGATTCTCCGGGATCTTGGGGTGAGCAAAATCCGGCTGATGACCAATAACCCGAAAAAACGTGCGGGGCTTAAAGGTCATGGCCTGGAGATTGTGGAAAATGTAGCGATTGAACCCTTGTCAAACCCGCATAACGAAAGGTATTTGAGGACGAAGCGGGATAAAATGGGGCATGAGATTTTGAAGTAGTGAG
>CAZGBP010000039.1:0-32694 GCA_964524035.1 uncultured Bifidobacteriaceae bacterium | reverse complement strand
AATGCTAGCCGGGGTTGAAGGTAAAAACGTTTTGCTTGTCTAGTAAAGTCAGGAGTGTAGATCCAAGATCAAAGACCCTAGACTTATGACTTAAGACGGAAGACATGAGACGGAAGACCACACCTGCTTTGCTGCAACCATTTAGCCATTTAGCCATTTTACCCTATAGCAATTACCCTGACTCATCATCCGGAAATCTTTATCTGAACAAATGTATATAACCACTTAGTGTAGGCAGGGGCTTGGATGCTCCGTCAGAGAAAATATCACACACATAGAAATACGTGCCGGCCGCTACCTCTTTCCCTGATTTCATGTCTGTTCCATTCCAGCCGATAAATGGATCGGTCGTCTGATATACCAGGGCTCCCCATTGATCGAAAATCTTAATATCGATCTTTTCTACAAACCGGATCGGAAGAAACGGATGGTACACATCATTCTTTTCATCTCCATTCGGTGTAAATACGTTCGGCAATTCATACACCGGGCAATTCTCTATGCAAACCACCACAGATTTCGGGCCTTCATTCGAATAGGAATCAACGGCTGCCACAGCATAACAACCTGCAATGGTGCTTTCCTGCGTATGCACAAAAAAAGTATCGCTTAAACTTCCTATCAATGCAAAAGGTGCATCTTCCGCAGCTGCAAAATAAACATTAAAGGAAACCACATCATCAGCGCAGGTATTATTGGGATTGTTCCAGGTTAAAAGATTAGAAAAACCGGTAAGTTGAAAATTATCTGTATTGCAGATATTTTTTACAGCCAGCGCCGGCGCACAGGGGCCAATCGTATCAACCGGTACAGCGCAAACCTGCTGCGATAAATTAAGGATGGGATCAATAAATCCGGGAGCTGAATAGCTGCCTGTACTTCTTACATAGTAACACTGTTCCACACCATTGGCCAGTGATGAATCGGAATAGGTTAACGTATTGCTGATTCCAATGGAATCAAAGGTGCCGGCCAAATTCTTTCTATACACTGTATAGAATTGATTCTGCCAGGGTACCTGCAGGCTCCAGTTCAACACAACCACATTATCTACCCCAACCGGAGTGAGGTAAATGCTCGAAGCAATTTCTGTTTCTCCAATAAAATTGCCATTGGAATAGAATCCTATTTTATATGAATAGGGATTCAATACCGTATTGAGTCCGGCATCATTATAAATAGTATCCTTAAGTGAGCCGAAGGCATTTGCACTGAAAGAATCTAGTCGTGCCATTACACCTCCCGGAAATCCTTCCGAACGTTGGACAACATATTTGTAAGGACCCGGATTTTGCAAGGTATCCAAATCAACCGGACTGGGCTTTGACCATGCAACATACATGGTGCCATTGTTTGTACTGGTGGCGGTAACGCTTACATTGGTGATTACCGGCACTTCTTTCAGTAACTGGGCGCAACTTTCTTCTGAAGGAAGGCTTTCCACATTATTATAATAGAACCCTGCAGGCTCCGGTGTTTTATCGGCAAATTCTGCCAACACACGATAACAGTACAATCTTCCTCTTTCCACTTCCTGATCGATGTATTGATAATCCAACAGATGCTCAGCGATCTTTGTATATCCCTTTCCATTTAATCCCACATCACAATTGTCGGGGATGAATGGATTACTTCCTTCCCTTCTCCAGACAGAAAATCCGATAAACCTGGGTGTTGTGGCACAGCTATACGGATTCGCCCAACTGATCAGCACATCATTTCCCACCGGTGATGCCTGGACATTCTGTGGCGGTGGAGCAACCACTGTTATCAGCCAGTTCTTGATATCCACGAGGGGCACTGCATAACTATCCTGCGCTTTAAAGATCACCTGGTAAAAAGGTCCGCGAACATGGTCGCAGGTGGTATTCCACTTAAAATTACCGACTGCTTCTCCCTGTCCGGATACGGAACTGAAGGTTGCCGGACTGATCGCTATTTCATAAGGCCCCCCATTTGAACTCATTGTAATCGTTTGGCCAATATCAGGATCTGTTGCGGTTACTTCCAATTCGAGCACTGAACCGGCAATAATACACGTATCCTGGATGTCGGCAATAAGCGGAGGGTTGTTGCTGGTACAGTTTACGATCACCTGCATATCCCGCACCATAGTGCCTATGCATATACCTTTCCTGTATTCTCTTACCAGGATGGCAAAATTATAGATGGCGCAAAAGACAGGAGTCGTCCAGACGACTTCTCCGGTAGCGCGGTCGATCGTAAATGTTTGCCCGGCAGGTGTTCCCGGCACAGCATTAGGATCCACATAATTTTGCACGGGGAGGTTGGGGCCCTTTCGTGGAACAATAAACTCAAAAGTCAGGCTGTCACCATCCGGATCGTATGCATTGGGATTATGGATATAAGTTTGAAAGGCATTGCCGAAATCAATCGGAGGATTCAGCAATATGGGTGAACTGTTATAATCAAAAAACTGCGGATCAGGTATTTTCAGTGTGTCTTCAATATAGAATGGCTCATTTACGGAATTACCGCCATTGATATTGATGATGTCTGAAATGCGGTTGGGGTCCGTCATGGAGAGCACATAGGTTCCCATACCAGGATACGTATGAACACCGGTATACTCATTGTACTTTATATCGTTACCGATATAGACGCCGTTGCCATTTCCATTGGAGCGGCCCAGGGTATCCATCGTACCATCGCCCCAGATGATTTCCAGGCTATCGCGGTCGGCTGCGGTAGAACTTTCTTTGGTATACGTGATAATCGTTGCCCGGTAGGTAAACCCTGATAAGTGTGTATAGATAATCTCTCCCGCCCTGTTATGTGTGGCATTAGCCGGTTCAGAAAACCACAGGCCCAAAATAACAATCAGTGATGTTGTAATAATTGATCTGACCGATATGGAATAGCTGCGCATGAAATCTTTTAGAACTAATGCAAATTACAATTTATTCCCGCCACAAAAAAAACGCAGTATTCAGAGATACTTTCCGAAGGGCAGCAGGTGTTTTTATTTTTTTATCAGGAATTTAACAATTCATGTTGCCGGCACAACGATCAGCGGTTCAACATAGTATAATCAGATACAGGTTGCCCCAGGTAAAAACCGCGGGCTGTTTTATATTGAGTTATCAGAAGATTTTACACTTTCATGATGAATGGAAGCAGCCATTGCTTTTGTATTCCTGCATGAAAATTTGATACCGCTTAAGTACATTATCGCCTTCCCGGAATAGTCACCGGATAGATCCAATAATACTACTTGCCGGAAGTAAGTCCGGCCCAAAGGTATTCCCTGTTAAGCCGTGCAATGTTCGTAACAGAAATTCCTTTAGGACATTCTGCCTCACAAGCCAGCGTATTGGTACAACTGCCAAATCCTTCCGCTTCCATTTGCGCTACCATATTCAATACCCGCAGGCTCCGTTCAGGTTCACCTTGTGGCAACAGGGCAAGATGCGAAACTTTGGCGCCTACAAAAAGCATGGCGGAAGAATTTTTGCATGCTGCCACGCAGGCTCCGCAGCCGATACAGGCAGCAGCTTCAAAGGCCAGGTCTGATTTTTCTTTCTCAATCAATATGGAGTTGGCATCCGGCGCCTGGCCGGTATTCACCGAAACAAATCCACCTGCCGCAATGATGCGGTCAAATGCCGTTCGGTCTGTAACCAGGTCGCGCAGTACCGGAAATCCTTTGGCGCGCCACGGTTCCACGGTAATGGTATCACCATCTTTGAAATGGCGCATGTGCAGTTGGCAGGTGGTGGTAGTTTTCAGCGGCCCGTGCGGACGGCCATTAATGACCATGCTGCAGGCGCCGCAAATTCCTTCGCGGCAGTCATGATCAAATGCTACCGGCTCTTTTCCTTCCTGTATCAGTTGTTCGTTTAATACATCAAACATTTCCAGGAAAGAAGCATGATGATCAACATTACCAAGTTGGTAGGTTTCAAAACCTCCTTTATCATCACGGTTTTTCTGGCGCCAGACTTTGAGGGTTAGTTGCATCTTGGGAGGGTGGGTTGCTTAATTAATTTATGAAAATGGGAAATTTGTTGAGAGTGAATGGCTTAATGGTTGAATGGTTAAATGGTTAGTTTTTCGTTGGTGGTTTTTATCTGCGTATTAATTGCTATTGGTAGCTTCATTAATTCTGAAAAAATATGTTCATACTCTTCCCCACTGATCAGTTTTCTCACTTTTGATTTTTGATTCCAATCAAGGCTTTCTGTTACAGAACTTAATGCAATCCGGTAGAACCGGATCTTATCTTTTTTACTATACCTGCCAAATCCTTCAGCCAGATTTGCCGAAATTGAATCCACAGCTCTCACAAACTGGGCTCCCAGTGTACTTCTTGCAAACCGATCCCACCGATCTATAACACCCCAAACATAATTGCTCAAATGAAATGCAATTCTATAGCTTTCAACATCTCTTAATTTCAAAAATTTTTTGCTCTCCATTGCCATATAAATCTTAGCTATATCAATCAGCAGCTATACAATATAAGATAAACAGCTCCTATCCTCAACAACAACTTTACAAGTTAATTAACCATTTCATCTAAATCAAAGGCTCGAAAACATTTAACCATTCAACCATTTAGCCATTTAACCATTTAACCATTTAACCATTCAACAGTTTAACAATTCAACAGTTCAACAATCCAACCATCCAACCTACTTATAACTCCGCTGCGTCGGATGTACCACCTCATACTTCAACTCCTCTTTATGCAGTTGTGCAGCGGTATCATCGCCTTTGAATTCATAGGCACTTACAAACATAAACTGATCATCACGCCGCATAGCTTCGCCTTCCGGTGTCTGGTATTCTGTTCTGAAGTGGCCGCCACAACTCTCTTCTCTTGCTAAAGCATCCTGTACCATCAGCATACCTAATTCAATAAAGTCGGCTACCCTTCCCGCCTTCTCCAATTCCTGGTTAAATTCCTTTTCCGTACCCGGAACACGCACTTCTTTCCAGAACGCCTCTTTAATTTTAGCAATCTCAGCAGCAGCACGGGTCAGGCTCTCTTTCGAACGGGCCATGCCACAATCATCCCACATCACTTTGCCAAGTTGCTTATGGAAATAGTCGACCGATCTGGATCCTTTATTATTGGTAAAAAAGGAAAGCCGTTTTTTCACCTCTTCTTCCGCGGCAACAAATGCCTCTCCATTTGTATCCACTTTTCCTGATAAGATTTCTCCGGATAAATACTCACCAATGGTATAGGGCAATACAAAGTATCCATCGGCAAGTCCCTGCATCAATGCAGAAGCACCCAACCGGTTAGCGCCATGATCTGAAAAATTACATTCGCCGGTTGCATACAATCCCGGGATGGTGGTCATCAGGTTATAATCCACCCACAAACCACCCATCGTATAGTGCACGGCCGGGTAAATCATCATCGGCGAAGTGTATGGGTCATCTCCTGTAATCTTATCATACATTTCGAACAGGTTACCATAACGCGCGCTTACCACATCCCGTCCCAACCGTTTTATGGCATCTGCAAAATCGAGGTACACAGCCAATCCGGTTGAACCCACGCCACGTCCTTCATCACACACTTCTTTTGCGGCCCTCGATGCGATATCGCGGGGCACCAGGTTCCCGAATGATGGATACTTCCTTTCGAGGTAATAGTCTCTTTCAGACTCCGGGATATCTGCCGCTTTACGTTTTTCACCTTTTGCTTTCGGTACCCATACCCTTCCATCATTACGCAATGACTCACTCATCAGTGTAAGCTTCGACTGATAGTCGCCATGTTGTGGCAGGCAGGTAGGATGTATTTGTGTAAAACAGGGATTACCGAAATAAGCGCCTTTCTTATAGGCACGCCAGATGGCAGTGGTATTACAACCCATCGCATTGGTGGAAAGAAAAAACACATTGCCATATCCACCGGTAGCCAAGACGACGGCATGTGCACCATGACGTTGAATTTCACCGGTAACCAGGTCGCGCACGATAATACCTGCTGCCTTTCCATCTTTAACAACCACTTCCAGCATCTCATGGCGGGTATATAAAGTTGCATTCTTTAAACCCACTTGCCGTTCCAATGCCTGGTATGCGCCTATCAGCAACTGCTGGCCCGTTTGACCGCGGGCATAGAATGTGCGTGACACCTGAACGCCTCCAAAAGACCGGTTGTCGAGCAACCCGCCATATTCACGAGCGAATGGAACTCCCTGCGCCACACATTGATCGATAATACTCACACTGGCTTCTGCCAGACGGTATACATTGGCTTCTCTGGCCCGGTAATCGCCGCCTTTGATGGTATCATAAAAAAGACGGTAGATGCTGTCACCGTCGTTACGGTAATTTTTTGCAGCGTTGATGCCACCCTGCGCTGCGATAGAATGTGCTCTTCGGGCACTGTCCTGGTAACAAAATACTTTCACATTGTAACCCAGTTCCGCCAGTGATGCTGCTGCCGAAGCACCGGCAAGTCCGGTTCCAACCACAATTACATCCAGCTTTCTTTTATTGGCAGGGCTTACCAGCTTTACGGTAGAGCGGTAATTTGTCCATTTACTTTCCAGCGGACCTGCGGGTATCTTTGCATCTAATGCCATTGCTGATAACTCATTTTAAAAGTTGAACCAAATACCAGTAAACAGGTAAAAACATAAACCCGCCGGTAATGATGATGGTATACACCTTACCCAATCCTTCGATGGCAGGGGTATAATTTTTATGAAGTAATCCAAGTGAACGGAATGCGCTTTGAAATCCATGCCACAGGTGGTAACCTAAAGCAAACATGGAAACAAAATAAAGCAGGGCATACGGCAGGAGGCCGAATGTGGCCACCACTTTTTTATACAGGTCCACATTTCCATTGGCATCCAGGGTGAATGATTCTTCATTAAATTTCAATTCGTAGAAGAAGTCCCTCATATGAATGACCAGGAAGATGAGGATAAGGGTACCCAGCACACCCATATTACGGGAATACCATTTGCTGCTGGCATTGCCGGGTGAAACAGCATACTTCACCGGCCGGGTGCTGCGGTTCTTCAGGGTAATCAGCAATGCCTGTATTATATGAATGATAAATCCTGCAAACAGCACATATTCCAATACCTTAATCACAATGGCAGACTCCATGAAATGGGTAAAAGCATTAAATGCGAGTCCATTATCCGGCAACAGCGTAAGCAGGTTACCGGTGAGGTGAATAACCAGGAAGGTGCATAGAAAAAGGCCCGTTAAGGCCATCACATACTTTCTGCCCAGTGACGAAGTAAAAACTTGTGTAACCCAACTCATGGAGTATCGATGATTTATGAGGTGAAAGCTGCCATAGGATAGCCTGAACTTCCTTTTAGCTGATTATTTAACCGGATGACGCAAAACTAAAGCATGGATGCTAAGGTAGGGAATGGAATGGAAAAAAATTATTCGTCATTGTAAAATCGCGATTTTATAGTTTGACCCTTCTAGGTTAATAATCCACAGCATACAATAGAAGGCGCCATACACTTTCATGTCACCTTGTTCAAATTTTGGCACAACCAGATTATTTAGAATGAGTCTATTTGAAAAGAAGCTTAATCTATCCAAAAAATCAGGAACAGCTCTGATACCTGTATTAAAAAAATTTATTAAGAAAATATTGCTTTCTCCATATTTATTATATTATATTCATACCATCAATAACATTTGGCGTTTGGCAAGTGCGTTTTTCCAAAACAATTCACACTACCTTAAGTATGAAAGTGTGCATAAATTAAAGTACCTATTGCCAGCCATAATTTGGTGAGTTTAGTAGTGTCGTTCCTCCATTAACAAGTATTTGCCAACTGTCAAATATGATGAGCGGGCATTCGGATAAAAATAGCATTGAAAGCAATCATAACAATGATAGCCAGAAGAAATCCAATGCCATTGAGGTTCCTGCTATCACGCTGCCTAAAGGTGGTGGCGCACTAAAGGGTATCGATGAGAAATTTCAGGTGAATAGTTCCAATGGCACTGCTTCCTTTTCTTTACCCCTGCCCTTTTCAAAGTCACGAAATTCTTTTGGCCCATCACTTGGGCTAAGCTATAATTCTGGTGCAGGAAATAGCACATTTGGTTTGGGATGGAACTGTGATGTTCCCTCTATTCAACGGAAAACTGATAAGAAACTTCCGGAATATAAAGACGAAGAAGAAAGTGATGTGTTTCTTTTTTCAAGGGCAGAAGATTTAGTTCCCTACTTAACTCAGGATAAAAACGGAAACTGGATTGCAGAAGAGCATTTCCCCTCAACAGGCGAATCAGTCAAACGCTACCGTCCTCGTATTGAAGGACTATTTGCACGCATTGAAAAAATCAAAACCATTACTGATGAAAGCTTTTACTGGAAAGTAACCACAAGAGATAATGTAGTTACCTTTTTTGGAAGAACTGAAGACAGCAGAATTGCCGATCCCAATGATTTGTCCAAAGTTTTCAAATGGCTTCCGGATCTGAGCTATGATGATAAGGGCAACTGCATGCAGTTTGAATATGTGAGCGAAGATTTAAAAGGTGTTACATCTGAAATTCATGAGAAAAACCGGTTGAATGGATTAGCCACTTTTACCAATAAGTACTTGAAACGGATTAAACATGGGAATAAAAATCCATTCTATCCTGATAAGCTAAAACCCTACACTCCTGAAAACCCTTCCAATCCCGAATATTTTTTCGAAGTGGTTTTTGATTTCGGCGACCATGATAACATAACCCCTGCATCGGTAGTTCAGAATGACTGGCAATGCCGCACTGATCCTTTTTCTGACTGCAAGCCCGGCTTTGAAATCAGAACTTACCGGCTTTGTCGTCGGGTACTTTTCTTTCATTACTTCAGGGAATTAAGTCCAACTAATATTTTTGAAGCAACCCTGGTTCGTTCGCTGAATCTCAATTACAGATACTTTCAGAACTCAGATGAATTATTCACAGAAACAGACTACATCACTTCCATTCAGCAATATGGTTACGCAAGAAATGAAGCAGGTGGATATGACAATAAATCTTTTCCTGCTCTCGAATTCACTTATAACGAGTTGGAATGGAGTACAGAAGTAAAAAATGTTTCGGAGGAAAACTTCATGCATGCTCCTGCCGGTATTGACGGTAACCATCAATGGATAGATTTTTATGGAGAAGGCATATCAGGCATTCTTCACGAAACACCCGGTGCCTGGTATTATAAAAGTAATCTCGGAGATGGTAATTTTTCTAATGCGCAACCGGTAGTTGCTAAACCGTCTTTCAATGGCCTGTCCGGGGGCATTCTTCAACTGCAGGATATAGAAGCCAATGGCAAAAAATACATTGTGAGTGGTGATACTGCTCTCAAGGGATATTTTGAGCAGACGGATGAGGGTGACTGGCTTCCGTTCAAACCATTTGAGAGTTCATTGCATATAGACCTGCGCGATCCAAATGTAAAGTTCATTGACCTGAATGGCGATGGCATGGCTGAGCTTGTGGTAAGTGAGGAGAGTGTTTTCACCTGGTTCGCTTCAAAAGGAACAGAAGGATATGATGAAGGCATGCGAACTATAAAACCATTCGATGAAGAGGAGGGACCAGCGATTGTATTTGCTGATCAGACACAATCCATCTATCTGGCCGACATGACCGGTGATGGAATGACGGACATTGTACGCATCCGTAACGGTGAAGTTTGCTATTGGCAGAATCTCGGCTATGGAAAATTCAGTGCCATGGTCACCATGATGAATGCTCCCGTTTTTGGTTCTGATGAAGAGTTCAATCCTCAATACCTGCATCTCTTTGATGTGTCCGGTACTGGTGCGACGGATATTGTTTATCTCGGAAATAACACATTCAAAGCATGGATCAACCTGAGTGGCAACTGCTGGAGTGAACCGAAAGAGATCGAAAATTTCCCGGTAACGGCATTACCGAATAATGTGAGTGTGCTCGATTTCCTGGGAAACGGAACCGGTTGTATTGTCTGGTCTTCTCCTATGCCGGATAATGCCGCCGCACCTATGCGGTATATTGATCTGTTGGGTGGAAAAAAACCATACATCATCAGCTCTTATGAAAATAACTTCGGTAAAATCACCACCGTTGAATACAAGAGTTCAACACAGTTTTATTTAAAAGATAAGATTGACGGAACTCCCTGGATCACCAGGCTTCCCTTCCCTGTACAGTGCGTTAGTAAGTTGGTAGTGGAGGATGAAATCACAGGTGTTCGATTCACCAATGAATTCAGTTATCATCACGGTTACTATGATCATTTTGAGCGGGAATTCCGGGGCTTTGGAAGAGTGGATCAAACGGATTCAGAAAATTTTACAGACTATAAGAAGAATACTTTGCCGGACGGAAGTACTCAAATTGTAAATGAGGAATTGTATCTGTCTCCCGTTCTGACGAAAACCTGGTACCATACAGGTGCTTTTGTGGATCGTGAAAGCGTTCTCGATCAGTTTGCGATGGAATATTTCGTGAACGAAGAACTTGATGAATATCACCTTCCACAACCATCATTGCCTGATGATTGGACAGTGCAGGAATGGCGGGAAGCATTGCGGGCCTGTAAGGGAATGGTATTGCGACAGGAAATTTATGCGTTGGATAAAAGCGAAAAAGAACCGTATCCATATTCCGTTGCAGAGCACAATTGCAATATTCAGCGATTGCAGCCGGTGGAGGAAAATGCGTATGCTGTTTTCCTGGTTACTGAAAGCGAAGCGATCACCCACAATTACGAACGCAATCCTGCCGATCCGCGAATTGCCCATAATCTAAACATAGAGTTTGATGAGTATGGAAATATTCTTGAAGCCGCAGCCGTGGTGTATGGCAGAAAAAAGAAGGACACTACACTTCCTTCAAACGTTCAGGATGAGCAGGAGAAAATGCATATCATCTATACGAAGAACAATTTTACCAACGACATTAAAGAAGACGCTGCATACCGTTTAAGAGTAGCATGTGAAATCATTGCTTATGAACTGACCGGTGTTTCGCCTTCAGGAGATTATTTCAATGTTCAAACCCTGGCCAGTTCCTTCGAAACCGCTGCCGAAATACACTATGAGGAAACAGCTGATGGTTCCTCAATGCAGAAACGCAGAATTGAGCATGACCGAACGCTATTTATGGATGATGCTATCACTGGCGATATTCTTACAGTGCAGCCCCTTTATACACAGGATACTTTGGGATTGAAATACGAATCCTACCGTCTTGCATTTACAAATGGTTTGCTCGATGATCTATTGGGAGCAAAGGCAACAGTCGATGTCATGACAGAGGTTGGATTGACAAGTTCAAATGGTTACAAGGCATCCGGATATTTTCCTGTAACAGATGACGATAATGAATGGTGGATACGTTCCGGCAATGTTGGCTATCCTTCATCTCCCGCCGATCATTTCTACCTGCCGGAAAAATATGTTGACCCGATGGGCAGTGAAACGTCAGTTACCTTCTATTCCGATTATCACCTGATGATTCAGACAACAGAAGACGCTATTGGAAACAATGTAAAAGTGGAATCCTTCGATCTCCGGACACTTGCTCCGCAAAAAATAACTGACATTAATGGAGGCTATTCTGAAGTTGCAATTGACATACTAGGTTTAGTGGTTGGAATGGCTGTGGCCGGAAAAATGGGAGAAGGGGATAATCTGGAAGGATTTAAAACCAATCTTGCGCAGGATGAAATTGATGATTACTTCAATAATCCGGAATCCCAGGCACAAGCACTTTTAGGAAATGCTACTTCACGGTTTATTTATGATTTCACCCGTACAAATGTGAGCACGGCAGCCGTTTCAACCATTACTAGAGAAAAACATTTGCATCAATTGAAGAAGGATGAAGCCTCTCCTCTACAACTGAGCTTTGAATATTCCGATGGTTTCGGAAAAGTGGTGATGAAGAAAGTTCAGGCTGAACCCGGGCTGGCAAAACAGCTCGATGCAAACAATAATGTTATAGAAGTCGATACCTCACCAAATCTTCGCTGGATAGGTAATGGAAGAACCATTCTCAACAACAAAGGAAAACCGGTAAAGCAATTCGAACCCTACCATAGTGTCACACACAAATATGAAAGCGAAAGCGCCCTCGTAGAAATCGGAGTTACTCCAGTAATGTACTATGACCCTATAGGACGTCTCATTAAAACCGAACTGCCTGATGGCACCTTCTCAAAAGTGGAATTCGACGTTTGGTTCCAGAAAACTTATGATGGAAATGACACAGTAAAAGACAGCGAATGGTATTCTGAAAAATCTACGGGAACAGAGGAAGAAAGGGATGCAGCCGGTAAGGCAAGCATTCACTATAATACTCCTTCCACTGCTCACCTTGATTCGCTCGGCAGAGCATTTTATACGATCGCTCATAATACATGGACAGATCGTGAAACCGGCGAAACCAAAGAAGCATTTTATTCCTCGTTTACCGAACTCGATATAGAAAACAATCCACGCAAGCTCATCGATGCAAGAAGCAATACCGTGATGGAATACCACTACGACATGCTCGGCAACGTAGTGTACCAGAAAAGCATGGATGCCGGTGAAAGATGGCTGCTGAATAATGTGCTGAACAACGCGCTTTATAAATGGGATGCAAAAGAAACGGTCTTCCATTCTATATACGATGTATTGCACCGTCCTACACACGTGGAAGTGACTGAAAAGGATAAATTAGTCATCATTACCAGCAGATCAGAATACGGTGAATCGTATGCTGCCGCAGATAACTACCTGAGAGGAAAAGTTTACAGAAGTTATGATGGCTCAGGCATCGTCACCAATGAGCAGTATGATTTCAAAGGCAACTTGTTAAAAGGTAAACGCGAGCTTACTGAAGAATACAAGCAAACCATTGACTGGACAGATATTGATGCAGTAGCGCTGCGCATTGATGAATTCACCACAGAAACGGAATACGATGCATTGAACCGCCCAATAAAAATAGTTACACCGGATAAAAGCGAATTCACCCCGGCATTTAATGAAGCTTCACTGCTGGAAACAATGAATGTGAATATCCGTGGCACCACTGCCCATGATTTTGTAACCAACATCAACTACAACGAAAAAGGACAACGCACTGAAATTTTTTATGGTAATGGAACAAAAACCTCTTACTACTATGATGAGAAAACCTTTCGCATAAACCGAATACTCACCACACGGATTGTTGAGGGCGTTCTGGAAAGCCTGCAGGATCTCCATTACACCTACGATCCGGTTGGAAACATCACTCAAATTCGTGATGATGCACAGGAAACCGCCTTCTTCAATAATGCTGTAGTAGAAGCACATGGAGATTATACTTATGACGCCATTTACCGCCTGATAAAGGCAACAGGCCGGGAACAGGCTGCCGGAGACCAACCTCTCAATGAATATGATCATCACCGCATGACCAATACGGTACTGCCAACTGATGGAAGTGCGATGCAGAATTATCAGCAATGTTATGAATATGATGCGGCAGGAAATATGCTCAGCATGATTCATAATGCCGGGGTTGGCTCCTTCACCAACCGGTGGACAAGAACATTTGAATACGAAACCGGAAACAACCGTTTAAAAACCACACAGGTTGGCAGCGAACTTCCTCAGTCCTATTCATTTGATGTGCATGGCAACATGCTCACCATGCCACACCTCAGTGCGTTAAACTGGGATTTTGAAGACCACCTGCAAAGCATAGAGCGTTCTTCGTCCAATAGTGAAACCGATTTTAATACTGCCTACTACACTTATGATGGCGGAGGGAATCGTGTAAGAAAAGTAATTACATATGCCAACGGAGTTACTGAAGAACGCCTCTACCTCGGCGCCTTTGAAATA
Source organism: uncultured Bifidobacteriaceae bacterium (assembly GCA_964524035.1). Taxonomy (GTDB): domain Bacteria; phylum Bacteroidota; class Bacteroidia; order Chitinophagales; family UBA10324; genus JACCZZ01. The sequence continues at coordinate 18,862 of CAZGBP010000039.1, read as the reverse complement.
TTCACACAAACAAGCGGCACTTCTGTTTCTGTTCGAAGGGAAACGCTGCACCTGATGGATGATAAACGAAAGATTGCGATGGTGGACACAAAAACAATAGAAGATGATGTGGAAGTTGAAGAATCACTTATCCGCTACCAATACGACAATCACCTTGGAACTGCCTGCATTGAACTTGATGAAGAGGCGAAACTTATCAGCTATGAAGAATATTATCCTTTTGGTAGTACGGCTTATCAGGCAACATCAAATGAAAAGGAAGTGCCTGAAAAACGTTACCGTTACACAGGCAAGGAGCGTGATGAAGAGAGTGGATTGTATTATCATGGAGCAAGGTACTATGCCCCCTGGTTAGCGAGGTGGACGGCAGCGGATCCTATTGGGATAAAAGATGGTTGGAACGTTTATACTTATGTTAGAAACCGAGTAGTGAAGATGATTGATTCAAATGGAAATCAAGGTATGCCTCCAGGAATGGCGATAATCTGGGCATATTTATCTTCAAAGAACGATGTATTGGCTGGATATTATGACACAGCTTCCTTAGGTCTATCAGGAGCTTTACGTGAGCATTTAGGTTGGAACACCGAAATTAATACTTCATCTTCCTCTTATTTCTATACGAGTATGGCCACAGACTTTGCAGTATTTGGTGTCCCAGGAAGAATTGAGACAGCAATTGAATGGGGGTTATACAGTAACGATGCATACGCTGGAGCAGGAGGTAGAACAAGATCATTGGGCTCAATAAAAGAACGATTTTGGAAAGAAATGATTGACGTTTCGTTGCGAATGACAAATACTGGCATTTTAAAAACGGAAGATATTGCAAGAGCATCTGCAAGAGTGGGGGGACAAGTTCATACCACATCAATTTTAATGGTCCAAACTGTCGACCAAATACAATCCTTGTTAGAAAGGAAAGCTAGAGATTTGAACAATCCCAAGATAGCAGTGCAAAGTCGATTTTCGATTACAGAAGTAGTAACAACTGAAGGAAGTTCTGTATTTGTATTAAGTGGAAGCGGCAGCATTCCGCCGGAGATAAAGGATGTTTTTTACAAAAATTTTCAAGGTTATGATGTGGAAATTCAAGTTACGGAAAGTGGCTTACCATCAGGTGCTCACCATGCAGAAGTCAGAGGAATCGATGAAGGATACAGATATGGAACTGACGAACTTCCCATTAATCGTCAAGCAACAACTGCGAATTCTTGTTCGCCTTGTACCTCTGCTCAATTGACTGAGGGAACAATTAATCTAACTGGAACTGTTGATGAATTCGGTGGACAAGAAATTGACTGGGAAAACTTGGCTGAGATTTGGGGATACGAGAGAACTTGGGACGATTGAAGTAATTATATTAATCAATCCAAACTAGCGCTCGAACGCAACCAAGAAAAATGCTAAAGCGTTCTGGTGCCAGGCATGATATAGCAGCAAAGAAATTTAAAAGAGGCATTAAAATGAAATTCCTCAAATCCAATATCAACTTAGCCATGATATGTGCAGGAGTGCTGGGCTACGTATTGATGATCTGCCTGTTTTTCTTTGAAGAAATTTTTAGTGGGAATGCAATTCAATATGAAGGTTCACGGGAGTTGTTTTTCAATCAAAACCCTGCATACCTAATGTGGCTTGGTATTATGCTGCTGCAGGGTAGTTTATGGTTTATTTTGATTTTCCCTGCTACAGCGATTATTCTTCGTATCAAGCATGAGCTTGGCAAAGAATTCAATCTCCTGAAAACTTTTTTAATTCTGATCGTTGCACTCGTGCTACTAACCATTGTCGGCAGGTTGACTATCTTCAGTTATCTAACGGATCCCACTTCATCGTTCAATCATCATTACCTAAAAATGCAAACATTTACCTCCATAGCAAGGGCTGTGGGTATTTATTTTTTAGCCGGTATTGTTTTGGTTGGCAGAAAGTGCATCAGGAATATTGAAGTGAGCGATTTCGATATTACTGATTATAGACGCCTCCGCGGCTACCAGGATATGCTGCTCAATTTTACCGGCCTCGTTTTGTCACTTGGAGTTATCACTTCCATTCTATTCAACAAAGCAATACTTATTCAGCATAACGGGAACCTCGAAAAATTTCCGCCTGAGTTTGTCATCACCTTCGGTTTGCTGAATACGCTGGTAATCATAATTTTTTATCTACCTAATTACTTTATCATGCTCGATTATGGAAGGCGGATTGTTGAAAGCAAATTCCCCATAGAAAATGAGAACAAAGCGATCATTCCGTCAAACATTGAGAACCAAAACACCTTGTCAAAGAATCTGAAGATTGATGTAACAGTTACAGATTCCATAAAAAAAACCATACTGATCCTGTCACCATTGCTCAGCAGCTTGCTGCCGAAATTTTTTGATTTGTTCAATAAATAAATTTCTCCTTCTATAATACTTCCCCATGAAAAAGCAAAAATTAACCCCTAAGGTGACTGCGAAAGAAATAAATCCCGCAACTCGGGAACTTGCAGCTGCACCACCTGAAACTGGCAATATCATTATTAGTGGCAAACTTACAAAGAGTGATGGCACTGTAGTGAGCAATGCTACAGTAATAGTTTTTAAGAAAATGCTTCGCAATGAAGATCCGTTAGGTGAAGCCGTAACCAACACCAGCGGAAGCTATGAGATCTCTATTGCAAACACCGGTACTATAGATATGATGGTACGGGCTTTCGACGGAGAAAAAGAAGTGGCGGCAGCCGGACCTTTTTTCAGAATTGTGCACAGTAAAACGGTAAACCTTGTGGTTGACAACAAATCCTATAAAGGTCCTGCCGAGCACAAGCAACTATTTGAAAAAGTTACTGAAAAATTGGAAGGAATTAAATTGTCTGCTCTCACATTGGATGAAGTCACTTTACTTTCAGGAAAAACAGGGATTTCAACAATAAGGTTAACTACAATGGCCGCTGCCGAGTCATTATCCGACAAGCATGGTATCTCAAAGGACTTTTTTTATGGACTGATCAACTCCGATTTTAAAGCAGATATTAATTCACTCGCTATTCAACCCGACAAAGTTATTTCCAATACTATTAAAAGAGCTGCTGATAAAAACCAGATACCCGAAGAGGAAGCGGTTGATTCCACCATTACAGAGAATATAACTAAGCTGCGCACCGCTGCTGCAAAGCAAACACTTACACCCGTCGATCTGCGCACATCAACGTACTGGATGTTGAAAATAACTTCCCTCAGCGAAGAACTGAAAGAAAAATTCCTGGTCACGCTGTATAAAAATTCAAACAATTCAACCAAAACATATGAGGAATTGCAAAGCGATACGGATTTCAAGAAATCCAATTCACTCAACCACCTGAAGAAAATTTTTGAAATCGGATCGCTTACTGCCAATTATTCCACATTGGTAAATGTCATTAACAAAAAACTAACCGGTGCCACCACATTGAGTTCTTTTTCTCTTTATTCAAAAGAAGACTGGTTAGCATTTATTAAGGAAAATGGTACTGCTGTTCCGCAAGCCACCGAAGGAAAAAACTTGGAAGAGAAGGAAGCCAACTTTTCAGAGATGCTCACCCGCAATTTTGAAAAAGCGTTCCCCGGGGAAAAAGTGAAGGGAAAAATTCTTGCCAAAAATAAAAATGATGACCTGCAGAAATTTTTTGACAATGCACCTGATTTTGATATTGGCAAAACGCAGATTAACACCTATATAAAGAAAAACGAATCAACGCTAAAGCAAAAGGTTACAGATCTCGATGCCGTAAAAAATGATTTGAAAACATGGCAAAGGCTCTACAGAATAACTCCGGATGAAGACAAGTATGAAAAAATAGAAATACTAAAAAAAAGCGGAGCGGATTCAGCCAGTTGGATTGCAAGCAAATTTTCACGCACAGGATTCACACAAAAATTCAGCGGACAGCTTGGCGAAGGAGTCGCTGGAGAGATTTATGACAAAGTTTCTCTGATGGCGACTTCTACCGTGGCAGCTGCTGCTGCAGTCACTACTAAATTAAAAGATGTAGGATTAGCTGTAATAGGAACAGGTACAAGCAGCAACAGCGAAATAGATATTCCGGACTGGGAAACACTATTTGGAACATCCAGCTATTGTGAATGCGAGGAATGCCGTTCCGTTCTAAGCCCTGCAGCGTATCTGGTAGATCTGCTTCAGTTCATTAATATTGATCCGGATAGCAATAATGAAACCTATAAAGACAAATTATTAAAACGCCGTCCCGATCTTGGTAACATCCTGCTCTCGTGCGAAAATACGAATACCGCCTTGCCTTATATTGATTTGCTAAATGAAGTGCTTGAAAACGGTGTACTGCTCATCAATGGAAAAACAACCGATTATACCTATCAAACTACAGGAACAACGCAGGAGCTGCAGGCAATGCCTGAGCACATTAACGATGAAGCCTATTTTCTAATCAGCGCGGCGGTTTATCCTTTTAATATGCCTTTCGCTTTTTCGAATAAAGAAGGTAATGCCTATATTGAAAAGCTGGGGTTTATGCGGCATGAGCTGTTGAGAGTATTGCAATATAATGGTGGCTCAAACGAACCGACCGACTTAAGTGTGGCGTTGGTTCATCTTGGATTATCATCAAATGAGAAAAAAATAATTGCAGGGGAGCAATCAATAACTATTGAAACGACTGATAGCTTTGGAAGGAAAATTCTCGCAATAAAGATTATTAAAAAGGGTGAGTTTTACGGGTTTGATAAAGATGAATGGGACGCTTCTTTAAGCAATGTCGAAACTTTCTTGGATCTAACCGGTCTCAGCTACGACGATCTGCTTAAGCTGCTCCAGGTAAAATTTGTTAATCCGGATTCAACGGTCACTGTTGATTTTGATTCGGCCTCCGACTGCGATGTAAGCACAGCTACTTTAAAAAATGCAGATGATAATTTCTTCGAAAGGACACACAGGTTTCTCAGGCTGATCAAGGTGTTAGAATGGGATATTTTGGATGCAGGAAAAACTATTGATGCTACCGGTGAATCCAATCTGTCAGATTTTACAGATAATTTCTTTATCAAGTTGTCTGCGATAAAATATCTTAAAGAAAAATTGGAGATTGAACTGATCGAGCTGCTCAGTTGGTGGTCAAACCTTAATACGGATACCGATATTAATGACAGCGAAAGCAGGTCATTTTACCAGGAACTATTTTTGAATATGGCAGTTTCGAATCCACCAGAGGAAGTGTTTGCGCTGAACAGTGATAAAACCAAACTCGTTGATGAAGATGCTACGCCGGGAAAGCTTTCAGATTATACATCACTCATAGCCGGTGCACTTAATATAAGCAGTACCGACCTGGCTCTGTTAATGGCAAGATTAGCCGATGACAATTTAACACTTTCCAATCTTTCCTTACTGCACAGGATGTCATCCGCTGCGAAAGCATTTGACCTGGATGTGGATGAATTTCTTGTTCTATTGGATCTATTCCCTGTAAATCCCTTTTCAAACCTGGAAAAGAATGAAGCTTTATTATATTATGAATACGTGACCAAAATTAAAGAATCAGGTTTCTCGGTTTCACAACTGGATTATGTTCTCAGAAACAATTCAACCCTTGAAGATTCCGGCGCACCAGCTATCTCCGACATAGGTGATATTTTTTCAGAGATACAATCCGGAGTGGTCAGCATTAAATCGGAAAACAATTACACATCTGACCCAACAGGGGAAGTAATACAAACGAAACTTCAGCAAATACTCGATGAAGAGACTGCAACTGAAGCGATCGGACTTATCAATAAGGATTCAGCCCTGACAGAAGCGGAAATCGATTTGATTATTGCAAAACTTTCATTTTTAGAAACAACTGCAAAGAACGATCTTTTGACAATAGATAGCGACGCGACCAGGAGCACGTATGAAAAAATCCAATCAAGGTATGCATACTTATTAACGCCCTTACTAAACTATGTAATCAAAGCACAAACCACTTCGCTTATTGCTCAGCTATTCTCAGAAGAGTTCGAAATAGACCTGGATACTGCAACCTTACTTTTAACTGAATTGGTCTTTTACAAAGATGGAATTGATTTGCGGGTTGCTGTAGATTTATTGTGCGATGATAAGCTGCTTAACTATGATTTTTCTTCTTATGCCGGCATAAGTACAGACTTAGCTACGCAGTACAACACCTATTTGTTATTGCATAAGGTATCCATCCTTATTTCAGGATTTGGTTTTACCAATGAAGAAACAAAATGGATTTATCAAAATGGAGCAAATGCAGGATGGTTAAACCTGAATGAATTACCGCTGGCTGCGTCGGATTACACTACAAACTTGTTTACTTCATGGAGAATAATGTATGAGTTTTCAACCATAAGTTCAGAATACAGGTCCGATGATCTGATTTTGATGGATATTTTGACACAAGCAATTAATGCTGCAGATATTAACATTATCCTTGCCCAGTTATCCGGATTAACAGGTTGGGATCTGAATGATCTCACTATTTTAGCTGGTGGAAAGTATGGAATTAGCGACGTTGCCAATCTGAAGGACGGCCAGGTATTTTATAAGTTTTATGAAATAGCTCAATTCACCAGTAATGCCGGTATCTCAGCCGATACCCTTTGGTCGTGGTCAGGAGTCAATCTGGATCAGGATGAATCATCGGGAATTATCCAGGCAGCTAAAGCGAAATACAGCATCAATGACTGGCTCAGTGTAGCACCGGGCTTGCGGAATAAGCTGCGGCCATTACAGCGTGATGCTTTGACAGGTTATATTCTTGCCAATGAAACAACGTTACGAAAAAAAATTTATGGCGAAGCTGATTATAATAACTGGTCTGTTATTCAAGATGAAAATGATCTGATCGACTTCTTCCTGATTGATGTGAAAATGGAATCAGATTTCCTGACCGCCCGAATCAAGCAGGCCTGCAGTTCTGTGCAAATGTTTATTCAGAGAAGTTTTATGGGACTGGAGCCTGATGTGAGTCTGGATGATGATTTGAAAGAGCAATGGAAATGGATGAAGAATTACAGGCTATGGGAAGCAAACCGTAAGGTATTTCTCTGGCCGGAAAATTGGACTGAACCTGAATTGAGAACAACTAAAACTGAAATATTTGAAGTTCTCGAAAGTGATCTTCTTCAAGATGAAATAAATGATGAGAATGTGGAGCGGGCATTGGTTCGGTATCTTGAAAGCGTGGCAGATATTTCGAATCTTGTTATTTGCGGTACCTATTATGATTCAGAAAATAATACTGATTCAAGTGGCAGTGATAACGATGATATTTATTCTAAATCAGCATTGAATATCCCAACCGGAATACTTCATGTTTTTGGCAGAACGCAGAATGATCCATACGAATATTATTACCGAACATTTGATTATTCTCTTGAATATTGGACACCCTGGGAAAAAATTGAGCTTGAGATTGATTCGCCGACCCTTACCCCCATAATCCATAATAATAGGTTATATTTATTTTGGCTGGTATTTAAAGAAAATAGTTTATCAAGCTCTGAATTCGAAGAAGAATTCAATGGCCATGCGCCATTCAGTAATCTTTATTATGACGATTCTGCGAATGATAGCGCGTTATTTATTAATGATATAGACAACAGGGATGAATCATTTAAATACTACGAAATTAATTTAGCGTATAGCATTTATAAGTTTGATAAATGGAAACCAAAAAAAATATCATCAGGCTCTATCGCCTCTGATAACATGTATGCAGCTATTAATTATTATATCAAAACGCAAAATGCTGAGATGGAAGATTTCTTTATTGTTATTTCCAAGAGTGAGGATATCTTAAATCTCAATGTAATTCAGTTTATTGGAGCAGCTACACATAGTTTCCGATCAGTTTCCGGTACCTTAACAATGCAGGAATTAGCAATGTTTCCTTTTGATAGCTCGGAATTCCCGGAAAACTTTGAAGATTATGAACTGGTAAACGGAGTTTTTATATTGTACAACGATGATCCGGCTGATTATACAACAGAGGAATATTACGCGATCGGTGAATTCTGTTTTAACACGGATGATTCTAATTTGTTCTTAGAATCAACCTCTTGTAAAAAACAGGATATATACTTGCCCGATGATTTAAATCCCACTGTCCATTACGTAGCTACAAAGTATAATATGATATGGGGAAATATAGTAGCATGGGATATAAAAAATGATATAGGATTAAATTATCTCTGGCTTATCAGCTCAGTTTCTCCAATTGAGATACTTCAAAAAACATCTAGCACATATTTAATCCCTCTCTCTTCTCAAAATAACGGAGTTTTTTATGGAAAAGATTTTTTTTATATGGATAGCGATACAGATGCACGTTATTTTGTAAGATATTATAATATGTGGAGCCTGTACAATGATTTTTCTTACTATAAATTCACATCAGCTTACCATCCTTATATTAAGGAGGTTTTAAAAGCATATCTGCAGTACGATGATATTGCCAGTATGTTTGATCGGGATCTGCAAATGAAATCAACTTTGTCAATTTCATTTTTATCAAAGTATGCTCCCGCTTCCGCAGTAAGTACACCCTATCCTAACTCTCAATTCGATTTTGATTATGGAACTCCATTCTACAGGTATAATTGGGAATTTTTTTATCATATCCCCATGCTGATTGCGGACTACTTAAGCCAGGAACAGCAATTTGAACAAGCCCAGCAATGGTACCACTACATTTTCGATCCCACCGATAGAAGCAATAAATCCGTCCCCAAGAAATATTGGCAATTAAAACCATTTTATGAGAATCAAGATACGGATGACATTTATGATTTATTGTATGCGCTAAGCTATTCAGGGAGTGATTCAGATATCTTGACGAAAAAAACTGAAGTGGAGGCTCAAATAAAGGCGTGGGAAACAAATGCTTTTGAACCTCATGTAATTGCCGAATTAAGAATTACGGCCTATATGAAAAACACGGTAATGAAATATCTCGACAACCTGATTGCGTGGGGAGATTATGAATTTGGCCTTGATACGATTGAATCCATTAACTCAGCTACTCAGATTTACATTCTTGCATTAGAAATTCTCGGTGATAAACCTGAAGAAATACCAACGGAAACCAGCAAAGATTATACATATAACGAACTCTTAGAACAAGGGCTTGATTCATTTTCCAACACCCTGGTACTCGAATTGGAAACATATAGTAATGTTGATTTTTCTTCATTCAGTTTTACTCCTGCTTCAGGAAAGTCCTCTTTGTCTTCATACAAGAGCAAATCGGTTCAACTGTTAAATTTTTCAAAATCCCTGTACTTCTGTGTTCCTTTTAATGATACGCTTCTGTCTTATTGGGATACGGTGGAAGATAGGTTATTCAAGATCAGGAATTGCATGAATATTGAAGGAGTAACCCGTTCGCTTGTACTTTACGAGCCGGCAATCGATCCCGGGATATTGGTGAGTGCAAAAGCAGCGGGCGTTGATCTTGGAACGATTCTATCAGATATTAATTCGCCACTGCCCAATTACCGGTTCAGATTTTTTATTCAGAAAGCAATTCAGTTCTGCTCTGATGTTCAGGCATTAGGCAATGCATTCCTTTCTGCCCTCGAGAAAAAAGATGCGGAAGAACTTGCACTTTTACGCGGAAGCCAGGAGTTGAACCTTCTGCAGGCTGTCAAAGATTTGAAGAAGCTCCAAGTAGATGAAGCCGAAGAGAATTATGATGCATTGGTGAAATCGAAAGAGCTCGCTGAAATCAGATACGATTATTATAAAGACATTGTTAAAATCAGCGAGAAGGAACAACTCAATCTAAAAATGCTGGACAAGGCTAATGTTTTCACGCAAGCAGGCTCTGCAATAGATTTGCTCGCATCTGTGTTGCATAAAACACCTCAGCTATATCTTGGTCCATTTCCATTAACTGCTACCGGGGGAGATAGTTTTGGACAAGCCGCAAGCGCTTCTGCGGCTGCTTTACGAGCTATTTCGGCACAGTATTCATTTGAAGCAAATAAAAATTCAATTAATGCGGCCTATGACAGGCGTTGGGACGACTGGAAACTTCAGGAAGATCTTGCAGCAAAAGAAATGGAACAGCTCGACAAGCAAATTGCCGCGGCAGAAGTGCGAAAATCAATTGCTGAAAAAGATCTTGAAAATACAGAGCTCCAAATAGACCAAAGCAAAGAAGTATATGAGTGGATGACTGATAAATATACTAATCAGGAATTGTACAAATGGATGTCAACACAATTGTCAAAACTATATTTTCAATCGTATAAACTGGCCTATGATTGCGCGAAGCGGGCACAACGTGCCTTCCAATACGAACTTGCCTCTGATCAGACTTATATAGTCTATGGATATTGGGATAGTTTAAAGAAGGGATTACTCGCGGGAGAGGGTTTGCTTTATGATTTAAAGAGAATGGAGATAGCTTATTACGAACAAAATAAGCGCACCTACGAATTGACTAAAAATGTTTCTCTTGCACAATTTACTCCATCGGCAATCCTTAACTTGAGAGCAAAAGGTGATTGTTTCGTTGAAATTCCCGAGGTACTGTTTGACATGGACTACCCGGGTCATTATATGCGCAGAATAAAATCGGTAAGCTTAAGTATTCCTTGTGTCGCAGGTCCCTACACAACGATAGCCTGTACATTGACAATGGTCAATAATAAATACAGAAATGATCCATCTGCATCATCCGACTATACTGAAGACATAACGAGTGGGTATGATTCCAGGTTTGCCTACAATCAAACGGCGATTCAATCGATTGCCACAAGTTCTGCACAAAGAGACAATGGATTATTTCAATTAATTTATGAAGATGACCGCTATTTACCTTTTGAGGGAGCCGGTGCAATCACCACCTGGCGTATTCAGTTGCCCAATGATTTCAGGCAATTTGATTATGATACCATTTCAGACATCATTATCCACATAAGCTATACAGCAAAAGACGGTGGAGAAACGCTCAAAACTAAAGCTATTGATAATTTATCCGATATAGTTTCGGACAAGAACACCCAGACCTTATACAAATTATTTAGCCTGAAGCATGATTTTCCAACTGATTTCTATAAGATGCAAAGTGGAACAGCAACGACTTATAACTTGAAAATTGGAAAATCCATCTTCCCCTATTTTGCCAGGAATAAGACCATCACGCTGTTGGCAATTCCGCAGGTGTTTAATGCAGATACTATTGACGTTGGAAGCGTAACCCCATCTACAACGATAACATCTTCGAATGACGATACGAAAGAGATTAAAGATGATTGGGAACTGATCCTGAATTACACAATGGATGAGATCCAGTCTGTTTCCGATGTGCTGATCGTCATCAGCTATGCCATCAGTTGATAACTTTTTAGCAGTATTGAATCATAACGGTATGCAAAAGTTACCGAATTTCCATTACGGATCGTTCAAACAATCAATGAATGTCAACTCATAATGTGAATTTACACTCCGCCTCCATTACCCATATCTCCTGGGGCAAAATGGAAGTAAGCATCGGAGATAAAAAATATAACTTCAAAGACTGCAAGGCCTGGCCTGAAGGCGCTAAAGAATGGGGCTGGAATTTAACCGGAACCCGTCATCGTCCCGGCATTCAACCGGCAGACATTGAAGAAATACTGGATCAGGACATTGAGGTTTTAATTTTGTCCCGGGGAATGGACCTGGTATTGCAAACTGCCAAAGAAACTAAAGAATTGCTGAGGAATCGGAAGATTAAATATCAAATTGAAGAAACGAGAAAAGCAGTTTCGATGTATAATGATCTGGCTGCGAAAGGGTAAAGGGTAAGAGTGATATTTCATTCTACCTACTAGTGTACTGCTAGTTTAATAATTAACGTGAGCTCGGTATCTCATCAATTGCAATTTTCTCAAATAAATGGATGAACGCTTATCATGAAAGGTACAGGCAATAAGTCCTGCAAAGAGATTGACTGCAAAATTGTAAGAACTACGATGGCGGGTATGATCAATGTCGCACACCGTCATCAAAATATCGTTGATCGATTCGATAACACGCCGTTTTTTCAAAAGCAGGTGTTCTTCGACTGACATCAACTTATTTTTCATGTTTTTCGGATGCCGGTAATCAGTTTGAATTCTTGCTGATACAATTCAGAAAAGGCATCGGAATAAATAAATCTTTTGGCGGCGAATAATTTTTCGGTCAATTGATGAAAAAACTCACCATGCTTTCCATCGCTGTAAGAACGATACCGGATTCAAATGCTGTTATGTTTCAAATTTCAGATCGCACCTCCATTGCAACAAGTAATGCGCAAAACGACAGTGGCATGTTCGAACTAAATTTTCGTGATGAACACTAAATCAGTTAAAACTGTCACGCTCTGAAGCATCAAGCCTGCAAATGATGAAAAAATAGCCCTTCACCTTTATGGCCAAATCAAACCAACAAAACAATAACCCTCCTATTTTAACCCAAAACAACACAAACACAACTACCTTCAGCCAAGAATTATTTCGGCACTGCTTTGTAATAACACCCATCAACTCCTGAATCATGAACAATAAAGTTTATCAGCTAAATGTCACGCTTATGGATTCCAACCCTTTAATATGGAGAACCATTAAGGTTTATGCTGATACCAATCTCAATGATTTGCACCGGATTTTGCAGACTACCATGGATTGGACCAATTCGCATCTCCATGAATTCCATGACGGAAAACATGGCTATTCTCCTGCGGAATTTGAAGTGAAAGGAAACAGGCTGTCAGATAAAGTTAAGCTGAGCAAATTGATGAAAAAGGAAAATGACCGGCTTAGATACTTGTATGATTTTGGTGATGGCTGGTCGCATAGCATCGTACTTGAAAAGATTCTGGATGCAGCACAGAAGGAACCCATACCAACCTGCATTGACGGTAAAAGACGCTGCCCCCCGGAAGATTGCGGCGGAATGCACGGTTACGAAGAACTTCAGCGAATCATTAAAGACCCTCGCCATGAAGAACGCGCTGAAATGATAACGTGGCTGGGTGGAATTTTTGATCCGGAATACTTTAACAAGACCAGGATAAACAGATTGCTTAACAGCAAAGATTTCGGTTGCATCTGGCTATAACAAGCCCGCTTCTATCAACCAATTGTTCCAACCTGGAAAAAACTAATCGTAACAGTATTAAAACTGCAATTCCCGCCCTGACTAAAGATTTCGTTATGCTTAAGCCGCCTTTCATACAAATGCACAATGAACATTGCAATTTGTATTGAGTATCCCAAAAGTCCAGAGTCTCAAGCCTCAAGTCCTGGTTCTTAGATCTTGGATCTTAGACAAAAAAGTCCTACATCTTAAGTCCTACATCTTAAGTCCTACGTCTTAAGTCCTACTTCCCACATCCTACTACTTGTCAATCCTGGTTCCTGATTCCTGGCTCCTGCTTCCTCAAAACCCACCATTTCTTTCCCTAATTTCACCCCATGAAACGCCAGAACGACCAGCCCCTGAAAGAAGTGATTGCGGAATTATTGCAGTCCTATCATCTGAAAGAGAAGATGAATGAAGTGCGGCTCGTGCAGCAATGGGAACCGTTGTTTGGAAAAACCATTTCAAAATACACGGATAAGATGTTTGTGAATAATAAGAAACTGTATCTCCATATCAGTTCAGCTCCACTGAGACAGGAAATGATGTATTCGAAAGATAAAATGATCGAACGGATTAATGAAGCAATTGATAAAGACTTCATCCGTGAGGTGGTAATCCGGTAGCAACCGTTCCCCCCTGCTTTTTGAATAACCCCGTGCTTTGCAGTAACCACGCCAATGCCATCACCGTCAGGCAACCGATCAGGTTAAGCCAGAGAAAGGCAACGGCCCCAACCAGGTAGATCAGGATAATCAACAGCTCTGTTATCAGGGCGGCAATAAAAACAGGCGTTCCGGTAACCTTCTTCAGGAAAAAAGCAATAAGGAAAATGCCCAGTATATTTCCGTAAAACAACGACCCCAACACATTTACCGCTTCAATCAAACTGCCCAGCTGATTGGCCAGTTGTGCTACACAGATTGCGAAAATCCCCCAGCCTAACGTAGCCAGCATGGAAACCCTCACATACAAAAGTTGAGGCGCGTCTTTTTTTACCGAGCGTCGGTAGATGTCAATGACCGTGGTTGTGGCCAGCGCATTCAATTCGGCCGCTGTTGAATTCCAGGAAGCACAAAAAACCATCGCTATCAATAAACCTATTAACCCTTGTGGCAGGTAGGTAAGCACAAAAGTGAGAAAGATGTAGTTCGTATCATTGGTATCGGCTGCAGGGTCCACTTTCTTAATCAGCGCCACAGCCTCTTTGCGCACCTCCTTGCCCTCCGATTCCAATGTATGAAGGGATTGTTGTGCTGCTGCTCTTTTGGTCTCATCGCCGGCATCCAATGCAGCCATCAGTTCATACACCTGCTCCTGCTTCTGAATCCCGATTTCATGGTATTTATTTTCTATTACACGGAACGAATCGGACTCTGCAGACTGCAATACCTTTTCTACCTGTTTGGTATTGAAAAATACCGGCGCCGGATGAAACTGGTAGAATGAAAACACCAGGGCACCAATCATCAGTATCAGGAACTGCATGGGAATCTTTAACACCCCATTCATCAGCAACCCCAACCTGCTTTGCCCGATGGATTTGCCGGTCAGATACCTGCCAACCTGCGACTGATCTGTTCCGAAATAAGAAAGCGATAGAAAGAAACCACCAATCAGTCCGCTCCAGATATTGTACCGGTCATTCCAGCTGAAATTTGTGGTGATCACATTGGTTTTGCCCATGTTTCCTGCAACGTGCAACGCATCTGTGAAACCTACCCCTTCAGGAAGCAGCCGCACAACCATCACGCCGGCTAAAAACATTCCGGCAAATATGACCAGCAACTGTTGCAATTGGGTGAAAGAAACCGCCTTGGTTCCACCCAGCATGGTATAGGTAATCACCAGCCCGCCCATAAAAACATTCGTCCAGTAAATATTCCATCCTAACAAGGAAGAAAGCACTATGGAAGGCGCATAAATAGTCAAACCTGCCGCAAGGCCGCGTTGCGTGAGAAACAGCAGGGCAGTGAGCGTACGTGTCTTCAAGTCAAACCGTTGCTCCAGGAATTCATACGCCGTAAATACTTTCAGCTTGTGAAAAATGGGAAGGAAAAAAATACACAGGAAGATCATCGCCAGCGGCAAGCCGAAGTAAAACTGCACAAAGCGCATACCATCGGTATAGGCCTGTCCCGGTGCCGACAGAAAAGTGATGGCACTGGCCTGCGTGGCCATAATGGAAAAGCCAACCTGCCACCATTTCAGCGATTGATTGCCCAGGAGATAACCATCAAGGTTACGTTGCCCCCTGCTGCGGTAGATGCCATAAATGATAATCAGCAGCAGTGTACCACACAATACAATCCAGTCGGTGAGGCTCATGAAAAGTATTGCGTGAAGAAATAGAAAGCAATGATCAGCACTGCCAGCCAGCAGGCAACAAAAAAGTAGAACTGGTTCCAGCTCTTAAAGATAGGAGGCAGATCTTTTTTGCTGTCAGACAATGCAGTAGATTTAGAACCTGCAATATAGCTGACTTTATAAAAACGGAACTGCTTTTCGACAAACAGGCAATCACTAAACATGAAAAGCCATGCATGGCGGATAAGTAAGATCCGATCAATGTATTTACTTCATAAGTAGTTTCCACTACAGGTTGATAAAGGCAACTTACGAATGCGTCTTTACTTCCTTGCCTCTTCACCAATGTTATAGGTTAACCCGATACCGAGCCCTTCCTTAAACTGTGTTCTTGGACCGCCTGTACCAGTTGGTTCTCCGGTATCTTTATCAAAATCCATAATATAAATGTCGTTGTCATAAATGAGCGACCCGTAAAAATTCGCGCTGAGCCAGGAGTTGACTTTCATGGTAAGCATAAGGTCCCAGTTCACATCTATATTGTCGCGCTGAGACTTTACAGGATCAGTATAATTGTTGAAGAAGGTAAGTTTCGTTGCCAGGTTTACATTCTTGGCAATATCCTTAGCAAGTGTAGCAATTACCAATGCGCCAAACTCATTTCTGATTTTTTTCCCGCTGGTAATGACTGCGCCAGTGGTGGTATCAAAAACAGCAGGGGTATTTCCATAAGTTCCGGCATCTGCTATAGCCTGGTCAGCTACAAAGGTAAACCTGCCGGTTGCCGGAGACATATAAAGGGAAAAGTAGGGCACGGGCTTCCAGTCAATACCCGCTGACAGGGTTAGGTACCCCGGGGCCATAAACGTAGAAACCACATTATCCACATCAGGGTAGTTATATCCATTTGCAAACTGACTTTTGAAATTTAGCAGTCCTGTCAAGTAAAAGAGTTTGCCCAAATCATGGCCAGCCCGAGTACCCAACTCGAGGTTATCCACGTTCTTCCGGATACCATCATCAAATTGGCCTCTGTAGGCACCGTATGAAAGTAATGCATAGCTGTTCCAGTAATTCTTGCCTTCCATATACATGGCAAATCCATTTACGATTGCTGTTAACGACATCGAACTCTCGCCACCTGCCGCCCAGTTACTCAAGGCTACCTGGCTGAATTGTAAGGAACCATACCCTCCAATGCGCCAGGTTGTGTCAGCTGAAAGTGCAATCGTGTCTTGTGCAGTTGAAATGCCATTGATGCCGGCAATGAGCATCAGCAATAGAATTACTTTTTTCATTTTGAAGATGAATCAGGTGAATAATCAGATGAACTTATGGTTGAATTATTTTTTAAGCGAATCCCGGATTTCCATCAGTAATTTTTCCTGTGTGGATGGCTCCGGAGGTGCAGCTACCGCCTCGTCCTTTCGCTTCATATTATTGATCGTCCGTACTACTAAGAATATTACCCAGGCAATAATGAGGAATTCCAAAGCAACTTGTATGAAGTTACCGTAAGTAATGGCTACCTCAGGTGTCACAACACCGGCTGCGTCTGTGCTGGCCTGCGTCAGCACAATTTTCAAATCCCTGAAATTTATTCCTTTCAGCATATACCCTATTGGCGGCATTACAATATCATTCACCAACGAAGAAATGATCTTGCCAAAAGCGCCGCCGATAACCACACCCACAGCCAAATCCACCACATTACCTTTGCTGATGAATTCTTTGTACTCCTTGATCATGCCCATAATCCTAAAGTTTAGTTATGCTTCAAAAGTAAAGCGCTGCAAAAATAAATTTATTCAATAGAATCCCCTATTTACCGGTTAATACATTTAATAACATTACTTTAATTATTCGTAACATCTCAAAATGGAACACGGATAACACTGATCGGACGGATTTTTACAGATTTAATTTTTACCTGATCATTTTCAATACCCTTTTATCAGAACAGTACTTGTATGGAGCACTAAATCAAAATTGTTTTAATCTGTCCTGATCAGTCAAATCCCTGTCAACCGTGTGCTATTTTTCCCTTCGGCTGAGTAGTTATAATTATTCATAACCCAAACGGATTAAAGCCTGCGCCCCGGATACTCTTTTAGTGCCTGTTCCAGACAGGAAAAGGCCTTGCGCATATCGTTGTTATTCAACACATACGCTATTCTTACCTCATCCGTTCCCAGGCCTTTGGTGGCATAAAATCCGGTTGCAGGTGCCAGCATTACGGTCTCGTTATTATAGGAGAAAGATTCCAGCAGCCACTGGCAAAAACGGTCACTGTCATCAATCGGCAACCTGGCAATGGTATAGAATGCTCCCCCCGGATTTGGGCACAATACACCGGGAATATTATTCATGGTTTCTACCATCAAATTCCTCCGGCTGATATACTCTGATTTTACACCTGCAAAGTAATCGGCAGAAACATCCAAAGCTGCTTCCGCTGCAATTTGTCCGAATGTGGGCGGACTTAACCTGGCCTGTGCGAACTTCAAGACTGCTTCAATCACCTTTTTATTCCTGGAGATCATATTCCCCACCCTCGCACCGCACATGCTGAATCGTTTGGAGACGGAATCAATGACAATCACATGTTCTTCGAGTCCGCTGATATTGAGCACTGAAAAATGCTTCTTGCCATCGTAACAAAAATCGCGGTACACCTCATCCACAAAGAGGAACAGGTCGTGCTCCAGCACGATATCCTTTAGCTGCTCCAGTTCCTCCTTTGAATAGAGATAACCGGTAGGGTTATTGGGATTGCAGATCATGATAGCCCTGGTCCTGGGCGTTATCAGCCGTTTGAACTCTGCAATGGGCGGTAATGCAAAACCATTCTCAATTTTTGCGGTGATGGGCTTGATCACCACACCGGCAGCAACGGTAAAACCATTATAATTCGCATAGAATGGTTCCGGAATGATGATTTCATCACCGGCATCCATGGTTGCCATTATTCCAAAAGTGATGGCTTCTGAACCACCGGTTGTTATTAGTAACTCTGCCAGTGAAATGTCAATATCATATCTCTTATAATAGGCGGCCAGTTTCCGGCGGTAACTTTCAATACCGGCAGAATGGCTGTACTCCAATACTTTGAAATGGATGTTCCGCATTGCGTCAAAGACCTGCGGAGGTGTTTCAATATCAGGCTGTCCAATATTGAGGTGATACACCTTTTTACCTTGTTGTTTCGCTTTCTCCGCATACGGAACCAGTTTGCGGATAGGTGATGCCGGCATGGCGCGGCCCTTGTGTGAGATGGTTGGCATGGCGTAAACCTAAAGGATTTTTGAAAATGCTGCAACCACAAATTTGCTTTTCATTTTCTGATTTGATTATATTTGCGCTCCGTTGAAGGGAATTTTGGACTCAAGACTCAAGACTCAAGACTCAAGACTCAAGACTCAAGACTCAAGACTCA
>CAZGBP010000038.1:22603-33189 GCA_964524035.1 uncultured Bifidobacteriaceae bacterium | reverse complement strand
TCCATATAACCAAATAGTTAAACAAAACTTGCGCGCCAATTTGGTATGCACCCAGAAAATCAGCGTTGCTAAACAGTAACTCAAAAAATCATTTCACGATGGCCCAATCAGTTACCCCCACCATATTCCTCTCCTATAGTTGGGCTAATGTAGCTGTGGCAGATGCGATAGACCGCGATTTCAGGAATATTGGAATCAACTTCTTACGGGATGAACGCGATGCAAAGTACCGCTCCAGCCTGAAAGAGTTTATGCAGCGTGTGGGCAAAAGTGATTTCGTAGTGATTATCATCAGCGATGAATTTCTGAAGAGTGAATACTGCATGTATGAGATGACGGAACTGCTGCATACCCATGAATTTGAAAAACGGATATTGCCTGTTTCACTGGAAAATGCGGAGGCCATCTTTAAAGCAGGAACACGCACTGTTTACTACGATTACTGGAAAAAAGAATTACAGGAAGCAGAGAAGCGCTTGCTGGAATACCTGAATGCAGACTTCATGCAGCAGAAGAAAAAGATAGCTGCCATCAGCGATCACCTCGACGATTTTTTTTCCAAACTCACCGATCTTCACATCATCCCATTTGAAGAACTGCGGGCACAGCATTATAAGCCAATGCTCGAAATCATTGGCATCGACAAGGATCTGTTAATAGATGAGCTGATCTCCATCAACGACATCAAAGATCCGGAAGAGCAGGAAATCGCCCTCGATAGTTTCCTGGAGGTGCATCCCGGAAATGAGCATGCCTATTTCATTAAAGCCGCACTTGCTACGGAACAACGACAATACAAGAAAGCCAGGTACCTGTATGAAAAAGTAATCAGCGTGAATCCAAATACGCCAACGGTGTATAACAACCTCGCCCTCCTTTACCAGAATTTTCTCTGCGAATCAGCAGATAAGAAAGTCTGCTATGAAAAGGCAAAGCAACTCTATTACCTGGAAATAGATCACAACCCCACTTATGCTGCTGTACACTACAACCTGGCCGTATTGCTTCGTAAGGGTTTCGCAGATATTGAGGGTGCGCGGAAAGAATACCTTGCTGCTATAGCCATTAATCCCAATTATTTAAAAGCACATTATAACCTGGCCAACCTGTTGTACATGGATGCCAATAAGTATGATGAAGCAAAAGCGCACTATGAAACTGCTTTGGAAATCAATCCGGAGTATGCGGCAGCGCATGCTAACCTGGCTTTGTTGCTTAAGGAGCATTTCAGGGAGTATACCTCCGCCAGGCAACACTTTGAAAAAGCGATAGCCATAAATCCTGAACTGGCTGTAGCGCATTATCAACTGGCGGAATTACTGATGTTAAAGTCTTTTGACATGGAGGCTGCCAAAACACATTACCTCAAAGCAACGGCCATAGAACCAAAACTGATCCGGAAAGATCTGGAGCAGGCATTTGAAATCAAAAGATAACAGGTTGGCAGCCATTGGCCGAACGATTCCATTCACAAGTTCAGGTGCCATTTATTTTGAAGATACCAACCCGGGATTGCCGGTATCGAGTACATATTTCCAGTTGCCGGCAGCATCACTTTTCCAGATACTCACATACGTTCCGGCAGTAGAATCCCCGGTGGTTTTATCAAGAAAAATATATGTGCCGTAGGTATAGCCGAGATCGCCGGAAGCAGCTATGCCGGCATAAACGGGCTGCCAGGTCAGCTGGTACAAGGAGTCTGCCCTGGAATACAGGTAGGCATAGATGCTATCCTTTCCTGTTATGGGCTGATGATTCGGGCGCAGCAAGGTGCCTTCATCATGTACATAGGCCATGAATGATTTATTAATGCCAACCTGTTTCGACAGATTTGAAAATTCAAGATCGGTTTTCATCAGTACATTTTTCATCGAATCGGCATTTAAAGGAGGTTGCATGGAATGTTTAGGTGCGGATGAATTGCATGCGACGATAGCACTGAAAGCTAGCAGCAGGAAGTATTTCATAGTCGGTTTTTCAATTGAGCAATGGATTGTGATTATGCTTCCGGTGAACTGGAAGCCATTGGTTTAAGACGAAGGATTCGGCAAAAAGGATGTAAAGGAATCACTATTGTACGGCTAATGTGGGCAAAAGCACACCAGGAGCGGGATTCATCCTATAACGCGAGTATTGGATTTCAACTAAACCCAAATATTTTAGTCAGACAACAATGTAAAGGAAAATATTCTTGCCGGAGCATCAGTAAAGTGCTTTCCCGCGCGAATGCAGTTAAGCCCTTCGCGAGCCTTTTGCCTGCGCTTTTTTTCCATTACTCAATTAATTGTTAAGGTGTGACTGCTTCTGCAAAGTGTTTTGGTAACTATTGCTTGCTGCATTCATCAATGCTGTTCATGCAGGCAATAATTTCTTCATTGGTGAATTGTTTGAAGTCTCCTATGCTATCCGGAAACCTTGGTTCACCTGTTATGCCAGGCCTGCATGACCTGATAAAAAAGTGCCGCTTTCGTTTTGTGCGGGTTCAAAATAATTTTTGCTTTTTAATGTTTATTTATTGTTTATCAATATTTATTTATTATTTTTGCTGCATAAATTAAAATCTTACCCACTATGTCACAAAGAAACATGCTCATTTTTAAAGGCCTGAAGATTGTTGCCTGGCTTATATTCATTGGCCTGTGTATTGAAGCCGGCGCATTGATTGTCAATTTTGTTTTCAGCATTTACAAACCTGAAATGATATCAAACCTGTATCAAAAGATGGATTTAAGCGAAATCTATGCACGCAGCAAATCGGTTTTCTTTGGCATGTATAGCTTTGTCCTGGTCATCTCGGTTTTAAAGGCATACCTTTTTTATATTGTCATCAGGCTGGTAAGCAAATTAGATTTGTCAAAACCGTTCAGCAACTTTGTTTCAGAACAGATTACGCTAATCAGTTACTACACTCTTTCCATCGGGTTAATAAGTTACGTGGCCCGGCAAACAGCTAAAAATTTGGAACATCATGGTTTTTCTTTGGACATGCTCAACCAGTTTTGGGCCGACAGTCAGGCATTTATTTTAATGGCTGCCGTAATCTATGTGATTGCCACCATTTTCTCAAGGGGAGTTGAAATTCAAAACGAAAACGATTTAACGGTCTGATCTATGCCAATAATTGTAAACCTGGATGTGATGATGGCAAAACGGAAAATTTCACTGAATGAACTCTCAGCAAGAGTTGATCTGACCTTATCCAATCTTTCAATCTTAAAAACCGGAAAAGCAAAAGCGATCCGCTTCAGCACGCTGGATGCGATTTGTAAGGCTTTAGATTGTCAACCGGGCGACATTTTAGAATACAGAAATAGCGAAAACATCTCTTAAAGTATCAATGAAAGAAAAGCGAAAAACTTCCCTGCTAAGAAGCATTGTTAAATGGACATTTCGTGCAATCGGGCTCGTTCTGCTTATCATGCTTCTATGGAGTTTACTACCGATTAAACAAACCATCCGGCCTATTCAGCCACGGGCCGATACCAAATACTGGACCCTACCGGACGGATACAAAATTGCTTACACCAAGATGGAAGGTGATTCTCTTCCTATCAATTCAACAGTTATTTTCTTGCATGGCGGGCCGGGTGGCTATATCCATTCGGCTATCATCACGCAAATGAAAGAACTGGCCGGCGAAGGGTATGATGATTATTTATACGACCAGATAGGCTCGGGCCTTTCAGACAGGCTTGCCAAACCCAAAGACTATTCCTTTGACAGGCATTTAAACGACCTGGCTGAAATCATTGATCATCAAATCAGAACAGACAAAGTTATTCTGATCGGGCATTCGTATGGTGGAATATTAGCAACGCATTTTACCGCAAACCATCCCGGTAAAGTGGACAAACTGATACTTTCTTCACCGGGAGACCTGCAGCCTTATGCAACAAATGATGACGGCACACTGACTGATCTGAACAAAAAATATCCCATACCCTCACATTTACAATTCAAAGAACCCATTGAAGTTTTTGAACAGACAGAGCGGGATTTTTTGCAGCCGCGAATTGTAATGTCTATGATCTGTGCGATGGTATTTAATTTCAAATGGGCAAGCGACCGGGAGTTTGACGATTACACCAATACCATGGCTTCAAAATTTACCAAAGGAATGGTAGCCGACCCCAAAAATTGTAAAGCAGAGGAAGGTGGAGCCGGCGGCTATTCACACGGTTTAAGTAACTTCTATGGCAATGTTGCTGATGTAAGAGCCAAACTGAAACAACTAAATATCCCAACACTTGTTTTGCAGGGGCAGTATGACCAGGGCGACTATTCATCCGTATATGAATATGCTGATCTGCTAAAAGGCAAATATGTGTTTATCGAAAATGCAGGTCATATTATCTGGTGGGACAAACCGGATGAATACAACCAGGCTATACTAAAATTTTTGAATGAGGAGAAAAACAAGGAACTATCAGCCTCATAGTATCAGGTGCGCAACGGAACAGCTACCTACGAACCCTTTACTCGCACGCGAATGCAGTAAATCTATTCGGAAGGCATTCGCGTGTGGTGCTTCTTAACGTCACCGTTGGTTCTGAAAAGGCAATAGTCCGTTATGCCGCTTTGGGGAGAAGCATCATAGCCCTGAACAGGTACTTCAAACCAGATTTGGGTACGGTCAGCAAGATTCCACCTAGCCTTTTTCAATTGCGGGTCGATGATCTTATAACGCACTTTGCCTTCATTGAAGTTTCTGATATCCTGCATGCAGATTGATAAAAGATTCCGGTAAGATTTTGACGTTTCGAATATAGTTATTTATCAGAATACATTATAATACCGGCAGGTCGCAACCTGCCGGAGCATTGTATCTGTTATTCATCATTCCTTGAAAGTGCACTCCTACGGAATAGGTTCCGTCACTTCTTTCTTTCCTGGTAAGCCATCACATTGTACACTTGCCGTAACAACTTCTCTGGTTGGATTGTAAGGACCGGTATAGGTGCGGTTTGCAGTGGCCACTCCGGCCATATTAGTGTTAACCCGAGATTGCGCTTGTCCGGGATTTGTTGTTTGTCCGGGAGAAGGAAATGTAATGGTAACCGGTACGGCTTGCCACGGCGCACCGAGACAAGTTACTGTTACGGTTGCAGTTACAACCCGGTTGGCGCCCGTAACCACATTCGTCAGTGATAAGCTTATTACCACATCATTGCAATTGCATGATGTAGGGTTCGAGGGCCGCTCAGTCGAACCACCTGACTGATCACGGATGGCGAAGAAATAGATTGCGGTTAAAGCCACCAACACAATGGCGATTAACCAGATTGTTGACTTTTTCATGGCATAGAGATTTCAATAAAGTTATAGATTATTTAGATGATTAAGTATAACTATATGAAGATATCTTAACACCGCTGCCGTGGTCTCCACCGGGAAAGTTTCGAGGGGGCAAGCGGGACAAGGTGCCGGTAAGAAATGAATGTGCTTTCCATATTAAGTTACCTGATAGCGTACGCTCCGAAAGAGTCCTTTGGACGAACCCTTTATTCAGGTCTTGCATGGATTCACGCGATTCGCGGGATGAAATTTTGGGTCCTTCGACTATGCTCAGGGCAAGCCTTCGGATGCCCCAGGATAAAAAAAACTGCTGTTTCAAAATTGAAACAGCAGTTTGAAAACAGCAGGAAGTAATCCTTAATGTTGTATCACCACCTGTTTGCTTAGTCGAATGCTATGCTGATCATCTGAAACAACCAGGAAATAACTGCCATTCGCCAGGTGGGCAATATCCATACTAAAATAATTCTCACCGGCACCAATGGTCTTCTCTTCCGCAGTGACTGTTCTGCCATGCTGATCGATCAATCGCACCAGGATGTTTTGCGTTGCATTTCCTGATAAGGAATAGGCAAAGGAAGCGGAAGCAGGGTTAGGATACACTTCCGATAATTCAAAACGATCTGAACCGGATTCCTTTGGCGAACCTGATTTTATGGTTTTCGTTCCTGCATTATTGGTTTGACTGTTCACAATATTTGGTGCCGTGGAATATCCAAAAACCACAGGATTGGTACTGCCATTGATTGTTACCGTGTTATTGATGGTTGCGGTTGCACTAACGCTAACCACTATAATAAAATAACCCTCGTCTCCTGCCGCAATGGTACGGTTAATGGAAACAGTATAAAGGTGCGGAGCATCAAAAGCGGTAGCGGTAGAATTTAAGAACGAAGCCCCTGTAAGGTTCGGCGCCGTGGCATTGAAGTAAATAGCTGCGTTGGTAAGATCGTTGTTATCGTGTGTACCGCTTAATGTAAATTGAATGTTGTTTACCGTAACCGGTTGAGTGGCTACTTCAATCAGTGTTGCGTAAATGATATTGTTTGAACTTCCCTGCAGAATATTACCGGAAGCTACTGCTGATGTTGTTAAGGTGATATCAGCAGCCTGGATCTTCTGCGCTTTGGCTTTGTTGGACTGCTGGTCATCTACATTGGGAGCCGTGTTGAAGCCAAAGGTCACAGGGTTATCGGCTCCATTTATTTGCACCGTCTTGTTATCTGTGCCGGTACTGCTGATCGAGGCTACAATAATAAAGTACCCCTGTTCGCCGGCTGCTATTGTTCGATTGATGGAAACCGAATACGTATGCGGGGCAGCAAATGCAGCGGAAGTGGAATTTAAAAAGGACGCTCCTGTAAGGTTCGGCGCCGTGGCATTGAAATAAATGGCCGCATTGGTAAGATCGTTGTTGTCATGCGTGCCGGTCATCGTAAATGTGATGTTATTCGCTGTTACCGGCATGGTACTGACTGTCATTAATACCGGGTAGATGATTACATTGGAAGTGCCCTGGTTCCAGTCGGCTACCGGTACCGATGAAGTGGTCAATACAATATCGGCGGCTTGTATCTTCTGTGCTTTGGCTTTGTTGGACTGCTGATTATCTACATTGGGAGCCGTGTTGAAGCCAAAGGTCACAGGGTTATCGGCTCCATTTATTTGCACCGTCTTGTTATCTGTGCCGGTACTGCTGATCGAGGCTACAATAATAAAGTACCCCTGTTCGCCGGCTGCTATTGTTCGATTGATGGAAACCGAATACGTATGCGGGGCAGCAAATGCAGCGGAAGTGGAATTTAAAAAGGACGCTCCTGTAAGGTTCGGCGCCGTGGCATTGAAATAAATGGCCGCATTGGTAAGATCGTTGTTGTCATGCGTGCCGGTCATCGTAAATGTGATGTTATTCGCTGTTACCGGCATGGTACTGACTGTCATTAATACCGGGTAGATGATTACATTGGAAGTGCCCTGGTTCCAGTCGGCTACTGACACGGATGAAGTGGTTAGAACAATATCGGCAGCTTGAATCTTCTGTGCCTTTGCCTTATTGGTTTGCTGGTTATCAGTAACAACAGCACTGTTGTAGCCAAAGGTGACCGGATCGGTATCTCCATTAATCTGTACCGTATTATTGTCGGTGCCGGTGGCACTGATTGATACCACCACAATAAAATATCCTTCATCTCCGGCAGCAATGGTCCGGTTGATGGAAACAGAATATAGATGTGGCGCAGCAAAAGCGGCAGAGGTAGAATTCAGGAATGAAGCACCCGTAAGGTTGGGTGCAGTGGCATTGAAATAAATGGCTGCATTGGTAAGATCGTTGTTGTCATGATTGCCGGTCATAGTGAAAGTGATGTTATTCACCGTTACCGGATCGTTGGTCACTTCCATTAAAACAGTGTATACAATCACGTTGGAGGTGCCCTGGTTCCAGTCAGCCACTGCCACAGAAGAGGTGGTTAGTTTCACATTGGCTATAGCGTAGGACCTGATGGTGCTTACTGTAAGGCCTGCTGCCAGCAGTAAGAATAAGTAGATTAATTTTTTCATCTGCGTTGGTTTTTTAAGTTGAAATGAAGCATAGTGCGGATTACAGATTCTTTGAAAAGATGGAACAGATTAAGCAATCAAATAATCCGGCGGTTACAACAAGCTTGAATTAGTTATGAATGGAAAATAAGTTATCCCGGAATTGAATTCAGGGAACTGATTTAAAGAAGCAGTAAAAACCACCTCCATTTTCCTGCCAAAAATAAAGGCAGCGCATGCCGTTTGGCAATTATGATTTTTAAACGGCAGGATTGGATTATTAAACGGTCAATTCTCCCTTGCGGGTAAATGCATCCGCTGAAATGCAACCTTGTTTTGTCAGCAATTTTTCATGGATAAACAGTTGGCTTCCGGGTTTATTAAGATATCATTCACAGTGTCAGGCAGACTTGACCTCCTGCTTGTTAAAGCCGGATTATATGCGGCGCGTTCTAATTTCGGGATCCTTACCCACATGTATTCGAAACCGTGAGCAAAGTCTCGCTGGGCATACCTTATAGACAAATTGTTTAAGTAGATTTTAGACAGAAAATGTAATGTTCTATAATTGGTACGAGACTTTCCCTAATGGGGACAACATTTCATGACTATTTGAGATTGAATTTACTCTCACATTTCCAGATAGATTTATGAACGAAAGTCAATCCAGTCAATGGTTCTGAAGGTTTCGAATACCTGCGATGACAAATCCGTGCCAACAGGATTAAAAACCCATTGGCTTAGTGCTTTTAAGCACATTTATTCTACTTTTATCTTTTTCAGGTTTTTATTGCAATTTATATTCTCAAACCGCAACTTTTAACTATAGTCCAGCAATACCTAAATTGATTTTTAGTTTGCCGGATTTCGGATAACAGAATCCATTAATATATAGCACGGTACCAGCTAAAAAGGACGGAGGATTAACAGGATCAATGGGTGCTCCTCTTTTCCAAAGATAATGAAGAAGCTTAGAGCCACCCTGTTCCATTGATCGGCACTCTTGCCAAAGGCAATACAAAAATGCATATCCCGATTCATCCTCTTGCGGAATATTTTTGTATCCGCTGATACCTTGAATGTCAATTCCTTGTTGATTCAGCCAAAGGATGAACTCTTGCTTTACTTCTGTTATTGATGGCGAAAGTTTGCCGGACTTGATCTGGGTCCATGTTTTGTCCAATGCAAGTTTTCTTGCAAACTCATTTAACACAATAAGAAAGTCCCGACCTGCATCATCTGGTTCCGCCTCACCCCCCAGATGCTTATTCAAAATTTTCTGTACTTCTAATCGAACTTTATTCCAATCCACATTTCCGTTTGCATGAAGAAGGTCAGGATTGCTGTTCTCAGTTTCGTTTTGAAAGTCACTATATCCGCCTCCTATTTTTAATATTGGCATCAAAAATTCAACTATCAAATTGTTAATAATGAAATCGACAATTGGATCATCTGATGAGGAATTGCTAATTCTTCCGCTTACGTGTCCTTTAGGTCTTCCTTCACCAAACATTTTAGCTAACCAATCTGCGAATTTCTCAAGTGATTCCCAACCAAATTTATCAGAACCTCCAAATCTTCCATTTCTTACATTTAAGCTAGTAAAATCAGGAACGCCGTTCCCGAAGGGAACTCCGGCAAATATTTTTGGCATATCATCTCCAAATAACCAGGCAAGATCGAAACAGGCTATCCGCTCATCTATCCCATTTATCTGACGGTGAACAGTTTTGGGTGCAAATACAACACCCGGCTTTTGATACTGCGTTCGAATTGCTTCAATTATTTCTGCCGGTTCACTAAAACACTTCCATCTTAATTCTCCCAGATCTGCCGCATTAACAAGTGCCTTCTCAATTGCAATATTTATCAATCGGCTCCGGAATTTTGGTAAATAGTAGGCAATCATTTTTTCTGATTTTTCATATAGTTTATCTTACAAATAAATATTTAATTTGGAATAAAGTTAATCCCTACAAGATGCAAGTAAAATGACAATAATCATTTTAAATCATGTTATTCATCAGTTAATATAATCATTTTATCCATGGTTAGCGTCCGCCAACCACTCCATCTCTGGTAGACGGTTCTATCAAACATAATCCCTGCTGTGGGCCATAATACCTAAGGAGCTATTATTTCAAATGTAATTAGAAGCAGAAGAATACAATTACCCCTCAGGGCGTGATGCAAACCTCCATCGGCCTGAGATTGGATTAAAATGAGTATAATCCAGTTTCTGCTATGCAATCCGGCGACTCATTACCTCAATGGTACGTGAGCGCGGCTCCCAAAAATGGAATTGACGATATTATTGTGCAGATACATATAGGTCCAGCATTTCAGGATGTTCGTTTTGCAGATGCTTTATAATGGCATGTCCTGTAAATCTGAGTGGTGTTAGCTGGTTTTCCTCTTCATGGAATTTTGATACCGGAGACCATAGCAAATGGAGGTGGTTAGGCGTGATGACGAAGCAATGGGTTCTTGTACGATGATGGAATGGTTGGCGGGACGCCAACCAAGGATAGAAAGGCAAGTCCATTAAATCTGAGTGGTGTTAGCTCGTTTTCCTCTTTATGAAATTTTGATACCGAAGACCATAGCAAATGGAGGTGGTTAGGCGTGATCACGAAGCAATGGGTTCTTGTACGATGATGGAATGGTTGGCGGGACGCCAACCAAGGATAGAATGGTTCGTGAGCGCGGCTCCCAAAAATGGAATTGACGATATTATTGTGCAGATACATATA
>CAZGBP010000038.1:0-22503 GCA_964524035.1 uncultured Bifidobacteriaceae bacterium | reverse complement strand
TGAGTGGTGTTAGCTGGTTTTCCTCTTCATGGAATTTTGATACCGGAGACCATAGTAAATGGAGGTGGTTAGGCGTGATGACGAAGCAATGGGTTCTTGTACGATGTTGGAATGGTTGGCGGAACGCCAACCAAGGATAGAAACAAGAAGAACTTCTGCTTTCGGCAGAAGTTCTTCCGTTTTCAAACCACACTTTTTAAATAGTCTTTAATCAGCGCGCTATAAAAAGTTTTTCAAGCTGTGGCTTTCCGTCAATGATCACCTGGCAGAAGTAAGCACCTACAGGCAGTGAGGTACCGTCGAATGTAAGCTGATAGGAGCCGGCAAGCTGCATTTCATTATTGACCAGTCTTTTTACTTCACGGCCGGATTGATCGTAAAGCATTACAGTAACGGCTGCATCGGCCGTCAGGTTATAAGTAATGGAAGTGAATTGGTCAAAAGGATTAGGATAAACAGCGATGCCTGACGGTAATAAAATGTTCGCACCCGCAGAAATTCCTTTAGGCTCCTGTTGGCCTAGGTCAATAAGGGTAGTGCTGTACTTAATCGTTCCAAGATGGTCAGCTAATGCATTGAAATGTCCGGGGATATCATAAACACCGCCCAACACATGCGAGCCGGAAGATTGCTCTACGGAAATAGTTGCGATGTAAGGCGCTTTGTTAAACCCGGTTATCGTGAGCGTGAGGGGATCTTCATTTGCAAGGGCATCGAATGAAAGATAGGCGTTGCCTGCTGAAACTTTTGCAGTAGCGAGTATGGTTCCGTTTACTGTAAGAACCGCTAAAGCGTCTTCTACATCACACGCTACCGCAAAGGTGCTGGATCCGGGGTTAATAGTAGGATTGTGTGACACCGTCATCGCTGTGGGTTGTGCTGTACGAACCACAAGAGACGGATCACCGAATATAACCCACGTGTCAGTCATTTCACTGCCATTGTTACCATACTTATCATTCATGCTGAAGCAGCCGTTAATGGATAATCCTCCGTAGGTCCTGTTGATCTTGTTAGCATAACTTTCAGTCAGGATCAGGTTGATCTCATCCTGTGCTTCCATCGGCTCAGCCCAGGATTGTAAGATGGTTGACATGAACGATGACAAGGCACCGGTTGGCTGGCCATTGCTTGTAGCCCGGGCCCATGATTCCGCAAAGCAGGTAGTGGTTCTGAAATCACCGACAGAACATCCTACAACCCAGATGAACGGCCATTTGATGGTATTGGTCAGTGTGCTTACATCGCTGTTGTTAAATCCGGTAGTACCGAGGCTGGTGGTGCTGCCGTGGCCTGTATATTGAATAATACCTGCGCCTGCATTCACGAGGTCGCGAAGCATGTTGTCGGATGGATTTCCCGGTGCATCTACATTACCATGCGTGCCGTCGAATAATTCGGCCACTTCGGTGTACGTATAGCCAAGCAGTTGTTCACGAATAAGATCTTCATGTTCGTAGTCGGCCTCACCATCATCACCGATATTAGCACCTTCATTTGATGCGAGACAGATGCCTTTTGAAAAATAGTTATCATCAACAGGTGTCTTCTCATAGGCAATAATCCTGTTCACCTGCGTAGTCACCTCCGTACCTGTCTGTGCTGAAAAACGGCCCACAAATATTTCCTGGTAATGATCATTGCCTGAAATAAATCCATAGTCATTATCAGAATCACCGGCACTGGTGCTGCTTGTTTTTACCTGTGAATCGTCTCCTACCAACAGCAGAAAGGTAAGGCCGTTGGTGTTGTAATAATTTGCCACATACGCTTTTATGGCTGTCTTGGTGTTTCCAATGGTAGCAATATCCACCATTTCAACCGGCAGCCCTCTCTGCCTTTTCCAGTCAACAAATGGTTGCATCTCATCCATAAAGCTGCCATAGCTGATGATCAGCATGTTTCCCTCCTCTTCCATATGATCGTAGCGTGTAGTACTGCCATAATTGAGAAACTGACTGTTGTACACATTATGAAACTCTGTCGCGACTTTATCATTATTAACATTCCTTTTAAATACGTTAATGGCCTCCCCTTTTTCTTTTGGTGAAACCTTTACAGTGATCTCAGAATAAACCCGCAGCGTTTTGGTAACAGCATTATACTGGAAGGGATAAACAATTACGGTTTGGCCCCTGAAATCGCGCAGGATGTATGGATCTCTCATTTCTGCAATATCCTTCGGGAAGAAAGCATCTTCCTGGTAGGCCGTGCCATATTCATAAGGAACATCAGAAGGCTTCACATCTCTTTTAAAAGACCCTTTTGAAGGCGCTACCAATACATTTTCAATATCGGTGTAGCTGCTTTCCGTAACGGTCACCTGCATATTCTTATCATCGGGTACAATAATGCTGGCAGTAAGTTTGGGCAGGTCCGGGAAGCCCTTTTGCAACAGGGGTGTTCCATCATCTAAGGTGATCACCATCGCATCTCCTGCAGGTGTGCTGACCGTTTTTTGCTCCATTGCTCCCGCTTCAAACCTGATAACGGTTGCTTCACCATCATCTGAAACCAGGGAGATCGTAGTCTTTTTTGGGGCTGCCGATTGTGAAAATGAAAGCAGCGGTGAGCCAAGAAAAAGTATTGTTGCAACTATTGCCAACAATCCATGAAGTGTAGTTTTTCGGTTCATCATTGGAAATGGTTTTTGGGGGAAGAAAAAATAGTCAACTAAAATAAGACAATAAATTGCAATTTCAGAAATAAAAAAACCTTCAGGATATACCATGCATGCACTCATTAGCCTGCATACTTTTTTGCTAACGATTACCGGATTGATAAAGGAATATTGTGGAACACCGGCCGGTTTGTAAAAATAAAATGAAGATTATCGTTCAACCATTCTCCAGATTAACCGGATTCTGGGAATCCAGTTCCTGGGAATCCAGTTCCCGGGAATCCGGCAACGGTGGATACGCCGCTACCGCAAAAAGCGGGAAACTCCACCAGGGCATAGAGCAGCAAATAAATCCTATACTTGTAAAAAGTTTCTTAGCAGGAAAGCACTGAGACCGTAACTACTCTTAGAAGCCTGTTTCCTGAAATAACTAATTTGTGTCTATGAAAGCAGCAGGAAATCTTCTCATCGGCATATTATTGGGTGGAGTGATTGGGTGGTTCCTGGGTTTTCTGCGCCTGCCCGATATCGAAAAGTTTCCTTCTTTTATTTTGGGTTTCATCGCATGCCTGCTGCTGGTATTGCTGGCACTCACTTTCTTATTTATCCGGCTAAAGCACGTTGACCTGCTCCGGCTGCTTGGTAAATCAGCCGCCAATGCCGATACAACGAAAGCAACAAAGACTTATCATTTCATCTGGATTCTGGCAGCAGTATTTATAGTGGCGGGCTCCTTGCTCAGTAGTTTTTTGATTTACAGACAGGGCAACTATTTTAAAGCACAAATGCAGCAACAAAACAGAAAAATCAAGGAACAGTCAGTGCTGATTGAGTCGGCGAGGAAGGGCAACCTTGTATTTTTGATGAGTAACATACTGGATAATGCGGAAGCAGAGTTAAAAAATGCCGGAACACTGAGTGATGCATTGATTGCACGAATAGCGGCACTCAGTTTTTCTTTTAAACCTTACAGCTACTTAGAAGGAGACAGCTTATCAGACAAAGAATTTAGTCCGGAAAGAGGACAACTTTTAATGGCCTTGCTGCTGATGAAAATGGATTCGGCTTCTTTTATAAAAATTAAACAACGTGCGGTCTTTTCCGGTGCCGATCTGAGGGGAGCTGATTTAATTCATGCAGACCTCAGTGGCGCTAAGCTGAACAATGCAAACCTGAACGGCACCAACCTGAGCAATGCAAATCTGAAAGGTGCTGATTTGAAGGATGCAAACCTGTGGGGAGCAAATTTAAACAAGGCCAACTTAAGCGGAGCAGATCTGAAAAGGTCGGATTTGCGATGGGCCGAATTGAATGAGGCTGACCTGCAATTTGCGAAAATGGATGGCGCCCAACTATCGGGTGCCCAGGTACTGAAGGCCGATGCCCGTGAGCTAACTGCGCAATATGCCGATTTGGGCGGAACCCTTTTTCATGAAGCCAACCTTGCCGGTGCTAATTTTCTCGGCGCGAAAATGAGTAAAGTAAATTTTAGCCAAGCTGACCTCACCCGTGCAGATTTAAGAATGACTGATTTGAATGAAGCAAATTTATCCGGAACAAAGCTGAACAAGGCTTTGGTCGATTCGAACTGGATGGAAAAACTCAGCGAATGGAAATTAACCGGCGGGCAAAACATTCAAGACAGCTTTCGTATTGTAACAGATTCTTTAGATCAGTGGAATCATGCTGTTTATCATTTAAAAAAAGTAGATGAACCGGCAATAAACCCGGCTAAATGATTAATAGTTCTTAAATGACTTTGTATTTAAGACGATATTCAGTTTATCCGAAAATTTAATCACCTGCTCATCATCCGGCCTAAAAGGCTTAAAGCCTATCTGAAATGCCCAACTGTAATATTGCTGCAATTCATTCAGATAGTTTGACAATAATAAGGGTGTCCATCTTGCCTTACGGCTGATATTCAATTTCTCCTTCAATTGCTTTCCTAACTCCTGCCCCCACTCATTGTTGATCATGTCTACATAATTATCAACCGGCCCTTCTTCCAGGTCGTTGATTTGTGCTTCCGTAAACTTGCCCAGAATCAGCTCGGGATGATGATAGCGCTCATGCGCATCGGCTACAAAATCTGCCAGCTCTTCAGAAAAACAGGAAGTGATAAATGCCTGCGCCGTGATGTGATTTATGGTATTGAGGTACCCCTTTTCCGTTGTGTCCCGGGCAGTAACGAATGCCAAATCCCCGGTGTTTATATTACGTACTGATAGCTGAGCCAGCGTGAAAAATGCCACATCGCCTACTCCGAATATTGCCGGTCTCAATCGTGCCAGCAGAAAAACACGTTCCAGGTCCTTCCTGTTACGTACGGCATAGGGTGAATCGAAAACTATACCGAGCCGGTCCAGAAAATCACCATCCTTCGCCTCGGCGATATCACCCTGGCTGATACCGGACTCCAGCACACTGACAACCTCCCTGCCATTGCTGCAGTGCCTGATGGCAACTTTTGCATTGCGGTGAATGGTACTGTCTTTTTCCGCGTTACTGTTTATATATTCAATTTCAATAACCGATTTTAATTCATCGAAAGAGGTAAACCTTGTACCAAGCAATGCTCCTCTTACCGAACTGTTGGATGCCTGCGCATAAGTTGCTAAAAGCTTTGATGCCTCCAACCCTTGCGACTGTCCGGCATTGCCCTGATGCGAGCGGTTGCTGCCAGCCCAAGCGGATAACCATAATATGATCAGAACCAAATTAACATTCATTGTGCCCAACTACCATTTCAAAACAGCCTGTTCATTATCGATTTTAACGCTATCTGTCTTATGCAAGATAAAATGCTTTGGCTTACTATCCCCCTTTATCATCACCGAATCAATAGTCAGATTACGAACGTCATCAAAAACCATGGCCGGGCGGTAGTCAGGTGCTGCAATGCTGATCTTAATATTCTTCATTGATAAACCATCCACATGCCTTACATAAAAACCCCAGGCCGGCAACTCCCTGAACATGGAAAACTCAGGATAGTCTGCAATTTGCTCGGGCACTTCATCCAGTCGCCACAGCGGCATGTTAGCAAGCCCGTTGTTTCCTCTGCCCGGATAACTGATTTCAATATTTTCCAGCCGTACATTTTCTACACGATGTCCCGGTATGCCTGTTATGGAAGAAGGAAACGTATTATGGAAAAAAGGAAGATCGGGCCCCCGTATTTCATAGGCATGGTCGGGGCGTCCGAATGGCACTTCTACCTTTATGTTTTTTATCGTTACATTTTTCAACATCCCGGGTTCCCGCGATCTGTTTCTGTCGCCCAGCCGGATAAAGATGGCATTTCCGGTATTGACCGCTTCGATATTGCTCACCGTTACATTTTCAAGAATTCCGCCGTCTACACATTCGATCGCTATAGCAGACCTGAATGTGTCATAGATTCTTATCTGCTCAATGACCACGTTCCTAAATCCTCCATGCGACCTTGTCCCAAATTTGATGGCACTGGCGCTGGAGCGAACGGTACAATTCGCAATATATATACTGTCACAATAAAGGTTATCATCATGCGATTTCAGACAAATGCCGTCATCCGAAGCATTGATTACGCAATTCGTGATGCGTACGTTACGACAATCCTGAATGTCAATGCCATCATTGTTCCAATAGGCATCGCTGTTAACATGAACACTATCCAGGATAATATTGGTACACTGTTCGTAGGTCTGTACCCAGCATGCCGCATTCAGCAGGGTCACATTGCTGACTTTGATATTCTTACATCTTACAAACTCGATGAGTTGAGGACGTACCAAATACGACGGCCTCATTTCTGCGAAAATATAAGAGGCGCTATCGAGTTCACCCGCATAAAAAAGACTGTCGATATGGAGTGCCAGGCGGCGTCCCTGTCCATCTATTTGCCCCTTGCCGGTAATAGCGATATTGCTTTGACCATCTGCCAACACGAGCGCAAGCCACCTGTTCAGTTTCAGATAATGATCCGGGTTGGTGCTTCCAAGCAAAACAGCTTTTTCAGACAAATGCAATTCAATACCAGATTTTACAATAATGCTGCCGGTTAAGAAAATTCCTTCCGGTACTATTACACGACCGCCGCCTTTTTTATAAACTGCATCAATGGTTGACTGAATGCTAGAGGTATTGAGCGTTTTGCCATCTGCCTTTGCTCCGAAATCAAGAATGTTATAATCCTGTGCAAGGATGGATTGGTTGATGAAAAGAAAGCTGAATAGGAGTATGAAGCGCATCATTAAAAAAAATTGATAATGGATAATTGATAATGGACAATGAATAATGGATAATTCTTAATTTGAAACCTCTGCATAATGACATTCATTTTGTTTTGGAGGTTTTAATTATAGAAGTAAGAAGTCGAAGCAATTCTTCAATATCCAAATGCAAGCTTTCGAATTCCACTTCGGACATATAATCAACGCGCTTAAGCAAGAGCAACCAATATTCCGTCTCGTTCGCCTCCTTTAATGCGATGGACATTTTATGAATAAAATCCGCTTTTGATTCTGCATGTTCTGATTCGCGAACTAAAGCCCCAATCGAGGTACCGGAACGCAATAATTGTTTGCTCAAAACATATTCATTCTTCTTTTCGGAAAGATGCTTATATAATTTTGCAATTCGAATGGCGAATTGAAAACTCTTTTCCTTTACAATATTTTGCTTCATCAATTATCCATTATCAATTATCAATTATCCATTATCAATTATAAATTATCAAAAATACATTTTCTGTAGTTCGCGGGGGCGCACGATAGGATCTTTAGGAATGAAGGTAATGTCGACGCTTTCCATTTCACCATCCGCTGTAATTTTTAACATTAACGATTGATAGGGTTTGAACTCGATTTTTTGGCGGATGCCTTTTCCGTTTACATGGAGTGTAAGCTCCCGAAAAACTGATTGCTTCATCAATGACTGACCTGAATATACAGGGTATTTCAAGTCTTTTGAAAGCGGCTGCGACAGGAACAGGTAATGCGTACCATCATTTGCTACCCTGCACCAATATTCCGGTAAACTATCACCTTCTATAAGCGGCGGATGCGTAACAACCTGCCCGAATTTTTGAGAGACATTCTTCAATGAAGACAATTCATTCAGCATACTTGCATACTCTGGCGATTTCATGAAACCAGGCTGCTTTGGAAGCCGCTCCATGCACACCGGCAATCCTTCCTTCGCAAATGCTAAAATTTTTTTCAGTGCACGAACATCCATGTAATCCACATCAACATAAAGTGAAGAGAATTGCGCGTCTCCAACCATTAACTTTCCATTTTGAAATTTCGCTTCCTCCAAAAAGTGTCTATTAATCCATATTGGATGATAGCCTTCTGTTTCTTTGGGAGGATATACATACCTTAATTCATATTCTCCCCAAACCCAGACGCGTTGCCTTTCAGGCGGATACGGCCCTTTCATCACTCCATCTTCATAAGGAAGATAAACGGCTACATCGCTATATGTTTTTCCTTGCTGCATCAATCCGGAAACTTTTTCGATGTATGAATTGAAAGCCGGTAGTTCCGCTGTCAGGCTTCCATTGGGCCCAAAATAAGTAGTGGCAAAAAAATCTATCGAATCAGATCCCGCCGGATTATAAGGCATGCCATGATAGATATGATGATTGATTCCCTGAGCAAATAATGCATCGGCCACCATTTTCAGGTCGGCGGTTTGTTCCTGCCGCAGATAGGTTCCCGGAAATCCATACATACAGGTAAACGTCTCGCTTGACACCAGTCTTTTTGATGCCAGGCAGGCAGCAGCACTTACGATCCTGCCATAACGCGGGTTGTTCAGCATCGCTTCCGTTTCAGGAATATCAAGAAGAGAATAGAGCGTCATCACATCGGCCGGTGCGCTAAGGCATTGCGCTCTTGACCATACTCCGAGTTCCCGGCATTTTTCCACAAAAGGTTTGTAATAGCCGCCTGTGACATAATCCTCAAGATGCAGCATGTAATCGTATCGCACATCAGGAAATGAGTCGAGCCCTGCCTCCATAAAAGGAATAATATCGTAACCGAATTTTTCGAGAAAAGTTTTTTCAAATCCTTCCGTCCATATTTTGTTCGTTGCATTCAGTTTGATTTCCCATGAATCGGTGAACAGGGCCGATTTAGTTCCCTTCAACGCATCTTGCAGCGCGTTCACCATTGGTTTTGCATAGATATTAAAAGCTGCGCTGTCAAGATGATTGACCACCCATTGTGTATCAGGGTATGCCCATGAATACGTCAGCGCCTGCCTGAAATTGGTATCACCGTAAATCTGCGTGCTGTGTGCTTTATCCATATACGTTGCAGCAATAATCCATGCACTGCCGAAAGTAAAATCGCAGGACAATCCGATAGAGTCGGCATATGATTTTGTGTAGGCCACCATCTCCGACCATTCGGGGCTGAGCCATTCCTGCGCAGACGTGTCGACAGGATAATGGCGGTTGTATTTTTCCGCATACATTTTCTGGTACCGGTACAAAGGATACAGCCAGCAGATCTCTACGCCGCCGAAATTCATTTTTTTTACCCAGTCGAGTTGGTACTTTATGTCTGCTTTTTTGATCTCTGTTGCGAACCACCACCATCGGACGAAGGGTTTGGAAGTGGGGTAATAAGAAACGGATTCGGTAGCGGGCTTAGAACTCTCGTTACAGCTGTGTAAAAATCCCAGAGCAATAACACTCAGAAAAAAAATGGTGACGAAAAATTTCATTGCACGTAAAGTTACACGGCAATCGTATTTTTCTGAAGAAAAGATTGTGAAACTTCACGTATAGCTGTGTTTGCTTCACGAGATACGGCTCAGGGATACAACGGACTCTTGAGCAAGTGATGGAATTTTTACCTCTTTGGATTAAAACCAATTTCTACTGATAATAACAAGTGGGGCTTGATATGATTTAAGAAATTAATTCCAATTGCAGGACTAATATTAGTTTTCTTCAGCATGAAATTATACGAGGTATTTATTGAAGCTTGCAACCATGTGTCATCCCAAACAAAATACGAATGATATGTTTCAAAAATTTTGATTTTGTCAGCTGTAAACAACTGTTCTGTTTGGTGTGTGAAAAGATTGATTAAAATACCAGCATCTAATCTTAGATTCCTATTGCTTACCCCGAGAATTATGGGA
Source organism: uncultured Bifidobacteriaceae bacterium (assembly GCA_964524035.1). Classification (GTDB taxonomy): domain Bacteria; phylum Bacteroidota; class Bacteroidia; order Chitinophagales; family UBA10324; genus JACCZZ01. Next base: position 12,737 of record CAZGBP010000038.1, on the reverse strand, counting down.
ATTTGCAAACTGTATTTCTTGCGAACCGACTTCTTGACACTTTCATATTCCGGTTCGGAATACGAATCCGGAGTTCGCATAGCTGCTCTGTTACTATTGATGAATAAGGCTCCACTCTTTAAATAGAGAGGCTTATAGAAATGATAGTAAATGAATGCTCCGGTCTGAAAACCCGCAACGGAGTGATATTTATAATGATAAACTCTTGATTGAAATTGGCCAACTACCCAAAGGTATTTAAGACTATCGGGAAGACTATCTCCGCTATACTCTTCTGAGAAATACAAATAGGTATTGACGCCTACTGCAAATTTCAATTCAAACTTCTGATCCTTGTTTATTTTAGAGCTTCCGCTTTGCCCAAATGAATTGCCTGCAGTAAAGCAGATGAGAAAAATGACTGCGGAGAGAATAGGATTCATTTGATTCTTCGAAGCGGAAAACGATTAATAAGTACTTCAATTGCTCTGTGCGTGGTCGTTCACTATCTTGACTGACATCTGAGTTTCGATAAGACTGCGATAAGGAATCCTCGCATCCACTTGTTTGCTGCCTGAGACACAGTTCAGCGAATAAGATGCATATGATGCTATCAAGAGCGTTTGCGAATCTGGGAATACAATTTTCCGGATCTTCTTCAGGGAAAAAGTCACAAAAACCTCTCATGACAATAGTACTTCAGCCGGCACGCCTAACTCCCTGTGAAACACCCTTGCAATTTCAATTGTTATTGGCTTTTTCCGGTTTAAGATCGCAGAGACATAACCTTTTGAACCAATTTTTCCAACCAGGTCTTTATTTTTTAAACCACGCTCTTCCATTTTAAGTTTTACTGCTTCTATTGCATCAGGGAGTGGAACGGGGAAATGTTGATCCTCATATTGTTTAATCAGCAATAGTGCAATCTGTAACGACTCTCCCTCCGGAGAATTCATTTTTACTTTTTCATTGAATTTCCCGTCTATCCATGAGAGAAGTTTTTCGTAATCCTTATCAGTCCTAAGAGGTCTTAATTTCATTTTCTCTTAAATTGAATTTTAGATACATTAATCTTGTCATATTCAGCATGCGTACCAAACCACTTTACCTGAATAGTTTTGTACTCAAAAACGAATCTAACTACCAAACGGTATTTATTTCCTTTAATGTTAAATATTACTCTATCATCACCCACAATACTAGCATCTCCATAAGCTTTCTTCAGGTCATTAAAATTTTTGAAATCTGCTTTTAACAGTTCGTGGTACCATTCTTTTACTGCATTTGACGCTTCCGGGTATTCTTTACAGAATTTCAGCAGGGTCTTCCTGGCAATAATATTAAGCACCATGTGAAGGTAATAAGTTTTCTAATAGAAAACTATTTCTACTCATATTTTTTTCTCAGTAATCTTGCTGTCAATCATGGTTTATTATCTTGCAGTAGTCCAACAGTATAGACCTTTTGAAAAAAACTCCGGAAAATGTTGATGATGAAACAAGTTCTTAACCGAAGAAAATTCCTTCGCCTTGCTACAGCTGCAGGCACGCTTTTTCTTCCTTTTGGTTTCCGTATCAACAGCAGTGCGGATGAACCGGATGATCCTGTTCTGAACTACATCAAGGAGTCAATCGGCAAAACATTGCGGCCCGCTTCAGACGTCGACCCTTCAGGAAAAAGCATTCCCCTTCCCTATCCCTTCCATGTTCCCTGCATCAGTGTTCATTTTCAAAACCTGTTTTACTATGATACCTATTTTCTGAATCGCGGGTTGATTGCACTTGGCGACATCAAACAAGCAGAAAACAATGTAAACGATATACTTTACCTCGTAGATCGCTTAGGTTTCATGCCAAACAGCAACCGGCTGGATATGACCAACCGCTCACAGCCTCCCTATCTGTGTATGATGGTGAAAGACATTTATGAGGCTACGGGAAATAAAGAATGGCTGAGAACGGCATACCCGCTCATTGGGAAGGAGTACGAATTTTGGATAACAAAAAGGAATACCCCATATGGATTATCGCGTCATCACCATGATGCGACACAAGAATACCTGGCCGATTTTTACGAGCACCTGAAAAAAGTCCGGCTGCCGCTTACTGCAACTTCTGATGATGAAAAAATTTCTATCGCCGGCCATCGGCTGGCTGAGGCTGAAGCAGGTTATGACTTTACGCCGAGGTTTGATGGCCGTTGTTCTGATTTTATTCCGGTGGATCTTAACAGCAACCTTTATCTGTATGAAGTGACGATGTCCGGTTTTGCCGGCATACTGCAAAACGGCGAAAGCAAATTATGGATGGATCGTGCAGTTGAAAGAAAGCAACGGATCAATCAACTCTTATGGAATGAAAACCGTGGCCTCTATCTTGACTACGATATGAAAAACGAAAGGCCTTCGGATGTGACTTCGCTTGCCAGCTTTCAACCATTATGGACAGGCTGCGCTTCGGTTGAACAGGCGAAGCGCGTGAAAGCCCATTTAAAACGATATGAATTTACTCACGGTGTGGTGCCCTGTGAAGCCGCAACGCATGATTTCATCTACCAGTGGGATTATCCGAATACCTGGCCTCCTCATTCCTTAATGGTAGCCGAGGCACTTTCCCGGTACAACTATAAAAAAGATGCCGACCGCATCCGTTCCAAATTTGTGAATATGGTTCATGCGGTGTTTCTGTCAACCGGCACCTTGTGGGAAAAGTACAATGCCGTAGAAGGAAATGTAAAAGTGAAAGAAGAGTATAAAACGCCGCCGATGATCGGATGGACGGCAGGGATTTATGCTTTTATGCGGATTGTAAACAAGACGAATTGCTGCTCTAAATGAATGTGTTGCTCGTGATATCGCCCCACACATTAGCCACAATGAAAAATTGTAATTCCAGTGAAAATGTAAAACCGTAACAACCTCAAAGATCTGTGGCACAACGAGAAATTGTGAGTAATCTGCCGCGAATTTGAATTCTCCACCAGAAAAATTATATTAGATTTGTAAAAAGAAATTAATTGTGCAGCTCGAAATCCCAGATGAGATCAGTCAATTCACGGGTCTTACAGATAATGAACTGAAGCTAAGGCTTGCTATTCAGTTGTTTGAAGAAGAAAAAATTACACTCAGTCGTGCAAGTCAGTTGGCCGGCATTCACCAGATTCTATTTCAAAGAGAACTTGCCAAAAGAAATATCCCAATTCATTATGATGTGCTTGATTTCAAAAGAGATCTTCTTACAATTTCTGAAATGAAATTGCAATGATTATTGTCAGTGATTGTTCTCCGGTTTCCAACCTTATACTTATTGGCGAGTTAGATATTCTTAGAAAGCTATTTTCAGAAGTCATTATTCCTCCTGAAGTGCACATTGAAATTATAGCTCTTTCTGAATTAGGATTCAATCTGAGTGAGTATGTTGCAGCATCGTGGATAAGAGTGCAGAAACCGACTGATTCAATGGAAGTATCAAAACTTTTATCCATCGTAGATCAGGGTGAGGCGGAAGCAATTGTATTGGCAACAGAGCTTCACGCTGATTATATTTTGATTGATGAGCGTCTCGGCACTGCGGAAGCAAACAAAAGAAACTTGAAAACGCTTGGTTTAATGGGCGTACTTGTAAGAGCAAAGCAGCAGCAAGTCATTTAGGAAGTGAAACCTTATTTAATCCGTTTGAGGCAGGAAGGATTTTGGGTTAGTGAATATCTGATCAGGCAAATTTTGAATGCTGTTGGCGAATCCTGATTAGAATAATAAAGTTGGAGTGCAGACATAGCATAAAGCAAAATACAAATATCAATTGCATTTATTTGCTTCATTACATAATTATCTCTTTCTGTCACACTTCTTCTGCGGAGCACAAAGAAATAGTATTTCAAAAAAGCAATGTTTGACGATAAAATAATCAATGACTTTCCAAAGTATTCCACTTTCACACAGGTTATACTAAATCATTGGTCAAAAAAAATTTGACAATTGGTACAGTGTTAAAGAGGGTACTGTCTTTGATTCCGGCATGAGTGAGATACACAGTTCCAAGAAGAAAATTATTGCTCCTTTTTTATAAATAATCTGCTATATGATATTCATAATATATTCGCTTAGTTCTTAAAGAATTTCTGACTTTCCGATTCAGATGAACTTTCAATAAGCAAAATATAAATTCCTGCTTCAAGGTAACTTACATCAAATACTACGTAACCGGATTGAATCGAAAGCTGTTTCAATTGAACTGTTTCGCCTAAACAATTGAGGAGCCTGAATTGGACTTGCAAAGGATTGAAATTTCCAGAAACTACGAGTTATGAATGAGCCGGATTTGGGAGCAGCAAGAAGCTATTTTTCACTGCTACATTGTTTTCGGCGTTCGTGCCCGATATGCAGGCTATAAGCGTTCCCCATTCAACATGGTTCTTTTTATAATATACCAGGCTGTCATAGAACGTACCCCAACCATCCATGTAATCATAGGTTGCAACTTGTCCAAGGCCCATGGCGAATGTTTTTTCAGGATAATAGGTTGCCAGGAGCTGTGAATAACAATCTTCAGTAGAATCCTCAACCCAATTTGACTCGTACCATTTCTATTGGTGGTTGGCGTCCCGCAAACAACGGATTTAATGCTGATTATGACAAAAACAAATAGCATTATTCTACAGGAAGCTGTCGTCATACCGACCAGTGAATTAATGTCAGATTGCATGCAAGCAATGTTGCAAACCCTTTTCATTAAAACTGAACCTTTTCAGATCTATTGCAAAATAGTATGTCTGACCCTGTGTCATTAGCAGCCATTCAACGTTTCTCCGCTTAAACTCTGTCGAATTGCGACATTACTTTTCCTGAATGTTTCTAACAACTAAAATGCCCTGCGTTAACTTCGCTTATCATCACTGTTGTTTCATTCGTTGCCGGCTCTTTCAACATGAAAACCCTGCATCAGCTATTCCACCACCAATTTACCGGTGCCGAAAATCCTCGTATCAGTATGTATGCTGTATATATGAACACCGGAATGCAGGTTAATGCTTACCATTGCCGGATAGCCTGAAATGAATGGATGCACTTCCTCTATTTTTCCGGACTGATCAAAGAGCGTCAGGAACAAAGGCATTCCAGGTACGATGCCGCTGATATCCAGGCATAGCTCAGCTGATTGACCTGCTAATACAGGATTAGGAAACAGGCTAAGCTTTATGCCAGTTGTTGCATCATTTGGCGGTGACGTAAAAACTTCCCCGATCTTACAGATGAAAGCGTCATAATTTCCGGTTCCTTCAATTACAAACGGGCCGAAAATGCCGTCATATGTTCCAAGTCCACCCCAAAATAATCCTGCAGCAAGGCAATTACCGTTACCGTCAGCAGTAATAGCGCTCCCCTGGTCATAACGCCATGCACTTCCGGCGGTATGCGCCCATTGAACGTTTCCGGCGCAATCATACTTTGCAATAAAAATATCATCCCCTCCGACACTGTTGATGGTCAGAGAGTCGAATGTCATCGACAGGGCTCCGGATTCAAGGATGCCATATTTCCCGGTTACAAAACAATTTCCCGAAGCATCAGCAGCTATGGCATATCCGTAATCGCTGCTGATACTTGAAGCACTTTTCGCCCAGATGGTATTTCCATCCTTATCACCTTTCCATATAAAAACATTGGTACCTCCAACTGATGGAAGCTGTATGCCATCGAAGTTGATAGCACCGCCATAGCCGGTCATAAACAGGTTGCCATCGGGGCCGGTGCAAATCGCCGTACCCACATCGGTGCTCGTATTTCCAAAGTTTCTTGCCCACAGCACATTTCCAGAAGGGTCATATTTCACAAGGAAAATATCGGCATTGTTACCATTACCCGTCAGTGTGATGGTATCGAATGAAATGCTGAACCGAAATTGCCCCGTTACATACAGGTTCCCTTCTTCATCAAGCACCATTCCGTTTGCAACATCCATTTCAGTATTTCCTGCATGGCGCAGCCAGACAATATTTCCTGCCGCATCATACTTCGCCACAAAGAGATCCATTTTTCCGTTTCCATTGATATTTATGGAATCAAACGAGGCAGGGCCTTCATAGGATCCCGCCACATAAACATTGTTCTCCTCATCCACTGCAATGGCATTTCCGCGATCATTTTCATTTGTTTCCGCCGCACCACCCGCTTGTTTCACCCACAGCAGTTCACCTTCATCATTAAATTTAGCAACGAAAATATCTTCCTCCCCTTCACCTGTCAGATCCACAGAATCGCCAAAGGTGACTTCATAAACAAAGTATCCGGTGGCATACAGGTTATTCGAATCATCCAGGTCAATGGCATGTCCACGGGTTTGATAAGACTGCTGCTGCGACCAGAGCAACTCGCCTGCAGGGTTGTACTTTCTCAAAGTCATTGCAAAATTCTTGCTGCCTGTCACATAGCTGTTGCCCTCCACATCCACCGCGATTCCTTTATACTCATCATTATTGTATTCCGTATCACCCTTGGCCCAGAGAAATTCCTGGGCATAACCTGCAAACGAAAAAAAGAGGCAGGCTGCAAAAAAGAAAACAGAAGTAACCGGCTTGAAATGGTATGGATGCATAATATAAATTTATGAAAAAGTAATACAAGCTGTGTTTGGAGCAATAAAATGCTGACGCGGCATCAGTAGTAGTATGGCGTGTATGACAAATTGCATTTCTTAGCGATAAAATAATACAAGCGTGAAGATGCCAAGGCGCCAAAATAACGTAGCATAATGATCCTTTGTGATTTTCTTCGCGACTGCGTGTCCTGGCGTTAAAAAAGCAAGGCGCTGAGGTAAACGCTACAGCATAAAGTGCATTTTATCATACACCCGTAGTTTGTTATAATCATCCGTTGTTCAATATTTAAATTTAGTTACTTTAACTACAGCTGATAGCGTATAACTATTAATAGCCTTTATTTGCAGGCGGACATGTCGTCATTTAAAGAGATACTTTATAATCTGAGGGAATACCCTGCAACCACGCGTCGTCAGCCATTGCTTGACCTGGTGCATGAGTTACGCCGTTACCGTGGTACCCGGCAAAGCCTGGAGCAAAAACTCGATGAATTGATCCTGCTTTTGCAAACTGATGCGGAGGCCGATCATATCTTTCACACCTACCTCAGCAAACAGATAACTTCTAAAAATTTTATTCGCCTGCTTACAGAATCAGGTATATCGCCGCGTCATGGATTTTTCAGTGAGCTATTCGGGCGCATCGGTGATAAAATTTTCCCGCCCGTTAGTGATAAATCGGAGGCCCTGGATTTACTGGAAGATCTGTTCGATCACCGTTCAGACCATGAATGGGTAAATGAAATTACCACTGAAAAATGGGCATTGCTTTTTGATCAGTTGAATTTCAAGCGGGAGAAGTATGACTTTATTGCCGACAGCTTTTATGAACCGGTAACTACATCCATACTTATTATAGGCAATCGTATTGCTTCGCTTGGGATGCAGCCGCAGATTATCACCAGGCTACCTCATTTTGAACAATATAATTCCCCCTTTCTTGCCTTATCAGTAGAATTGAATCAGGTCATCCACGGATTAAGTGCGAATCAATGGAGTGACATTGAATTAAAAGAATGGAACCGCCATATTACCGTATTGATCAGTCAATGTAAAGAAAACAGTGTGCAATTGTGGAAGTTGCTGAAAAAAAGAGGGGTGAGCCTGGGCCTCGTTTATTCGCTTACCCAGATCAATCAATTGCTCACCCGGTTGCCATCTTTGCTTCACCTGATTGTGCCGGAAGCTGAAAAATCGGCCTCCATTCACACCGCACAACTTTTTAAAGAATTGGTAATTGCACAACATCTGAAACACAGCATCAGGGTGTTGCTTCGCAGCAATATACAGTTACTGGCCTACCAGGTGGTGGAGCGGAACAGCCATACCGGCGAACATTACATCACCAATACGGCTCGCGAATATTATATCTTTTTGCTCCAGTCAATGGGCGGCGGACTGATCGTAGCTTTCATTACCTGGATGAAATATGCCATTCATGATCTGCATGCCCCTCCGCTGACAGAAGGAATATTAAACAGCTTAAATTATGCTGCAGGCTTTATCATCATTTATGTGGCACACTTTACATTGGCAACAAAGCAACCTGCCATGACGGCTTCTGCTTTAGCCAGCTCCCTGGAGGAAAAAACAGTTGTTGGCAAAAACCTGAGCGCGACAGCTAACCTGATTGTTAAAATGGTACGCAGCCAGTTTGTTTCTTTCGCTGGCAATTTATGTATTGTGTTTCCCGCTGCCTGGCTCATAGCTTACAGTTATTATTCCCTTTCCGGCGAGCTGATTGTGGATACGGAGTATGCCGCTAAGTCTATTAACGATCTGCATCCCTTTAAAAGCTTCTCCATTTTTTATGCAGCTATCGCAGGACTTTGGCTGTATGTGTCGGGCCTGATAACCGGCTATTTCGATAATCGTATAGATATCCACCAGATTCCCCGGAGAATACGTGACCATAAATTGCTGAAGAAAAGACTGCCGCTCCGGGTGCTGATAAAGATAAGTCGGTTCGTTGATAATAACCTGGGTTCACTGGCGGGAAATTTTTTTCTCGGGTTCCTCCTTGCATTAACAACCACCTTTGGTATAATCACCGGGCTGCCGGTAGATGTGCGGCATGTAACATTGTCAACCGGTAATTTTGCAATGTCTTTCTTCTCTTTGGGAAACCACATACCCCTGTCCACCCTGTTATTCACGCTACTGGGTATCTTGTTCATCGGCATGGTGAATCTGGCAGTGAGTTTTGGCCTTGCATTTTTTACCGCCATGCGTTCCCGGCAGGTAAACTTTATACAATCACGTGAGCTGCTGTTTCTCGTCCTGGGACATTTTTGGGTTAACCCCGGTAGTTTCTTTTTTCCTGTGAAAGAGAAGAAACAAATAAAGTAATCAAATTCATTCCACGTTATTGGTGTGTTGACCACCATTCCATATTGCAAAAGGCAGTGATTGGCAGGACCACCACATCGGATTTATAACCTGAGAATTATTTTTCAGATTGAGAAATAATTTGAATTTTTAAAGAAAATAATTTGAAAACCAAAATCAAAAAAAATGAAATCAAATCCGGTAGTACATTTTGAAATGCCTTATGAAAACGGCGAACGGATGAGCAATTTTTATTCATCGGCATTTGGCTGGCAAATGCAGCCATTGGGTGGCGAAATGAACGACTACATCATGGCCGGCACCTCGGAAACGGATGAGAACCAAATGGTAAAAGCTCCCGGCACTATCAATGGCGGTTTTTTTCCAAAGAGCCAGGCTCCACAGGCCGGCACTTCCGTGGTTATTTCTGTTGACGATATCAGGCTGGCTATGAGAAAAATAGTGGAAGCTGGAGGAGTAACTGAAGGTGAACCGGTGGAGATTCCGGGTATAGGACAGTGGTTGGTATTCATCGATACAGAGGGAAACCGGGTGAGCATTTTACAGCCGGTAAGCATGTAAGTTATATTGTAGGTCTGCCAGGTTATGCCAATGCGCTGACTTGATTGGTGCATTCGCATGCCCTGATTCACAGTTTCTCAAATTATAGAACAGGTGGTTGCTGTTTGCAAGATGATGATGATTTATGCATGCATGGTTCAAAAAAATCATTATGCTACTTTATGTAATTGCCTATCATAAACCCCTGCTGCAGAGGCCATCGGCTCAGTGAAGTCATGTGGATACCTTCTGATACCTGCGCAATTATTCCATCCATTGCATCATTTTCTTAGCTTTACCTAAAATCATTTTATGCATATTACGGACGAGAAACTGGCCATCATAATCAAAGTAATTGAACTGAACGACCTCCCGGTTTTGGATGAAATGCAGGAATTGCTGGCCAATAAAAGTGCTGTTCCACTTAGCAGTATAGAGAAGAAATATATTAAGCGTGTGCTCAGAGATTTAGAAGCCGGGAGAAAATCCTCTCATGGCGGATTGTTTCCTGACTATCTCTGATGTGCTGTATAGTTTCCCTGCTTAAATATATCTCGCATTACTCCTGCCGTTCCGCTCCTTTATTTTTTCAAACAGCATATCTGAACTACCTATCGTTTAAGCGTGCCTTCAAAATACCGCTTGCACGTTCACAAACCGAATGCTACCGTTTACCAATCAGATTTGGCACCCGGCAGTAAAATGCCGCATCTTTAAGCCAGCCTCTCAAACGGCCCTGCACCTCTCCACTGTGAAGGATGACCCTCAAAAATTACACTATGCACTACCGCACCGTTTACCTGTTAGGCCTGGTATTAACCTTCTCTCCTTTCCCGATGAAGGCACAAAAGGATTTAAGTATTGCAGGTAAAGAAACCGGCAGTATAAAACAACATGCTCCATATGTGGAAGCCGCCAGTGAGCCCGGATGGGTGTTGTTCCGGGATGATAACCCCTTCGAGGCCGAAAAGATCTTCCTTCAGCAGCCGGATCTATTCAATCTGACTTCCAAAGATGAGATGCGATTCTGGAAAGAGCGATATGACCGGGCCGGCAACCGGCACCTGAGGTATATACAGTATCACGATGGCATCAGGGTGGAAGGTGCTGAATTGACTGTACATGAACGAAACGGGAAGATTCATCTTGTGAGTGGCATCTATGCTTCTCAGTTGGAGATCGGAAGCGTGCCTCAGATTTCATACGACCACGCTATTGATCTGGCACTGGCCGCTCTGCCTGCAGAGATTTACCTTTGGGAAGATCCACGCGCCGAAAGCCGGTATAAAGAGCGAAACAGGAATGCAGCGGCAACCCTCTATCCGCAACCCGAATTGTTGATCGTACGGAATGCCCGACCTGAAAACGAAGTGCCCGAATACCGGTTAGCCTGGAAAGTGGTAATAAGCGCAAAAATGCCCAGGCGCACCGAGGCCCTTTACTTAGATGCGGCCACCGGCGAAGTGCTACGCAGGAAAAACCTGGAACACGCCTGCGGGACGGTAAATAACTGGCCTGACTTCGAAACCACATTCAATGGTGAACAATTCATTGAAGTAAGCGATGAATCGTGCTACCAGGGTTATGTATCGGAAGCGAGTTATGATGATTGTGTGCTTACCAATAGTGCCGAATACTCCTTTGATGCCGCCACCGGTGATCCCTATTGCTATAATTCTATATTGCTGCCGTGGAACAACGGCATGCAGATGGGGTTCAGTTCACTCTATGCCATTGACCAGGTGATGGATGCTTTTAAAATCAGTTATGATCATGAAGGCTTTTCCGGAACCGGTGATGTAGTGGATGTTTACAATGAAGTGGTTTTTTACGATGAGAATGATCTGCCATTCACCAATGGCGCTTCCTTCAACAGTTTTACCGGCGACATGCACCTGGGCAGGGGCATCAGCTATTTCAATTCGCTGGATGATTACAATACGGTAGACATTGTTGGCCATGAATTCACCCATGGCATCATCAACGATGCCCATTTCGATGCGCTGGACCTGGAAGGAGAAGCAGGTGCTGTTAATGAAGCTTTGTGCGATTTGTTCGGTGAGTTCGCAAACCTGTCAGGTTTGGTAGACTGGAAATTAGGCGCAGAAAAATCAGACGGCGCCATCCGGCATTACGACAACCCGAAAGCATATGGTTTTCCGGATACGTATTTAGGTGATTACTGGTATTCAGGAAGTGGTGATAACGGTGGCATACATACCAACTGCACGGTGCTTGACTATTGTTTTTACCTGATGGCCAATGGCGGGTCGGGCACCAACGACCATGGGGAAACCTATGATGTTACACCACTGGCCAATGGCAAGTGGGATATGTACGATATAGCCTGGCAGGCAATGATGCAGTACATTGACGGAGATGATGATTTTATCACCACCAGGAATTGTTTCATACAGGCGGCGAAAGATCTCTTTGGAAGTTGTTCTCAGGAAGTGATCATTACCGGCGAAGCTTTTAAGGCCGTAGGCATTTCACATTATGCTCCGCAGGCGCTTGCTACCATCTGCGGCACGTACTCATCCTCGCTGCCAACTGTTATTGAAGGAATCCTCGCTGTTTCCAATGCCGTTGTCTTCAATTCATCTTACATTACTGCCTGCACGGCAACCCTTAACGCAGGCACCAATATAGTGGCAAAAAGCAGCGAATACGTTAACCTGCTTCCCGGTTTCGAAGCAAAAAGCGGAGCGGTGTTTGAAGCTTACCTCAATGAATGCTCCACCAGTAAATACGATCCCAATGATCTCCGGCTTATTGTACCGGAAAAGCCGATTGAACTTTCATCCGAAACCAGGATGGAAATCAGCATGCATCCGAATCCGGCCGATAACGAAACTGTAATCAGCTACGTATCAGGAAGTGAACCCTGCACTTTCACCATCAGCGATATTGCCGGAAGGGTGATGCATGAGTCAACCTGGCAACCTGCCACCACCGGAAATTTGCAGGAGATCAGGCTGGACACTTCTCCATTTCCCAATGGAATCTATGCATGTATTTTGAAATCCGGCAATATAATAGAATCGGAGAAATTAGTGGTGCAGCATTGAAATTATCTCTGGGAAGTATAAAGGATTCAATGTAACATGAACGCTCCGTAATATAATCATACCCGATTGTTTTACAGCAAGAAGCTCAAAAGTATTGATTTCACTACTCAGTTAATTCAACTAGCCATCAGGGAGAAAGTAGTATTGGCATAAGAATCAAATAGCTCTGAGGCACATGACTTTTTACATATCTTTCGAAAAA
>CAZGBP010000037.1:0-33456 GCA_964524035.1 uncultured Bifidobacteriaceae bacterium | reverse complement strand
CGGCGAAGCCGATCACTTGCTATTCTGTAATCACTACGCTGCTTTACTCACTTACTCAAATACTCAATACTCAATACTCAATTTCAACACCCAATTATCAATATGCAATTTTTCTTACACCTATAACCAGGGAGTACTGCAAGATGTACTTCCTTTTCATATGAATATAAAGTGCGACTTGAACAGTTTAGTTTATCAGGACAATTGCGAATGTTATTTGCTTTATTAAGCACAGCATGTACAAAGAAAAAGTACAGTGTTCATTCTGTTGGATGTCCACACTACTGGTAAAATATATATTATCGAAGCAAAGTCTTTGTGCTTGTTCTTTGTGAAAATCTTTTTGTTCGCTGTTATAATGTTTTCCGGGGAGAACTATTTTTCACATTCTTAAAAAATACAAAGTGTCTTTAGCTTAATTCTTTGGGGGTGGTATGGCTCTTTCTCCTGCTTTTTCCTGGCGCATATCCTTCAGAAGAGAAATCTTAAATAACTGTTCGGCGCGGTACAATTTGGCTACTTTTTTAACCGGAAGAATTTTCTTGTATTCACTATTATACTTCCGCAGAATATCCAACTCTTTCTGACGGGAATTAAAATCATTTTCGATTACTTTATCCACCTGTTCATCGGTGTAATCGTCGAAGTTTATTTTAGCCGACATGAGTTCGGAGGCACGGCTTTTCTTCAGCGTTTCCACCTCAGCCCTGTACTTATTGTAAACCGGCCAAAAGACTTGCGCTTCTTCCGGTGTCAGCTCCATTTCACTGGTAATAAAACCTATGCGCCGGGCATCAATTTCATCTTTTTGTTCCCGTTGTACCGGCTGTGCAAGAGCCTGGGTAAAGGAGAAGCAACACAAGAGCATCAAAAATGCAACAGGGCTGTTTTTTAAGTTGATTGTATGCGAAAACATAGGGCATCATTTTAAATGTCATCAAAGTATTCATCATCAATATCAGTAACATCCAACAGTGCCGGGCCGGACAAAACAGGATCTGCAATGGACGCTTTATCCAATGTCTGATCTTCCAGATACAAGTTTACGATGACCTCTTCATCCACTTCAGCAACTTGTAAGATCAGGTTAGTTTCATCCATATTTTCCTGTGTTGTTACCTGCATATTGGTTCTAACCGGTACCTGTTGCAATACAGCAATGGCAGCAATCACCAAAATGACGGCCACTGCTGCGGCGATCAGACGGTATTCTTTTGAAAGGAAGCTACCAATGGGAAATAGGCTCTGCCGGTGTCTTTCAGCCGATCGCGTTTTAATCTTTGAAAGAATTGTTGCGGGCAGTTCATCAAAATAGTTTGCGGGATGCTCAAATGGATGTTCAATATTTTTAAAGTCAGCTATCTTATGCCTGCTACCACCTTCACGAATTTTTTCAAGCACCGGCTGTGCTGCGCTGGCAAAATAGTTTTCCGGTACCGTAAAAGGGTGTTTGCGGGGCAATGCTGCCAGTAGCGGAGCCCTTTTATTCAGTTCAGTTTGTATATCTTCTTCTCTTTCCATGCTGCATTTAAATTCCTGTTTCAGGAGATTGAATGATGAATCTTTTCACTCTCCCGTTAAAAAGACTTTGTGTTTGGAAAACGTTACTGTTTCTGATGCCGTAAATCATAGGTTGGGATGTTTGGATGGACACATAAACGGACTGTTAGTTTAATGCTTTTACAAATTTCATTGATGATCGATCATGTATTTTTCAATTTTTTTCACTGCATGATGATAGCTGGCTTTCAGTGCACCGGCACTGGTTTCCAACATCTCCGACATGGCTTCATAGGGTAATTCATCATAGTAACGTAATTGGAATACCAGCCTTTGTCTTTCCGGAAGGGTTAGCATTGCTTCCTGCAACGTTAGCTGAATCGCATTACCATTGATGTAGTTACCGGAATAGAGTTTTTCCCTGAGATCTGTACCGTGTTCTTCCAGTGGAAGCAGGGCCTTACGTTTCTTTTTATCCAGGAATGTAAGGGTGATATTGGTTGCGATGCGGTAAATCCAATAGATCAGTCTCGATTCGCCCCGGAAAGAGGAAAGGGAGTTCCACACCCTGATGAAAACATCCTGTACCAGGTCGTTAGCGTCTTCATGGTCCAGCACCATTCTGCGTACCAGCCAGTACACTTTTTTCTGATCGCGTTTCAGCAGCCAGGTAAATGCCTGTTCCTTCTTTTCCGCAATGTGAAAAGCGGCGAGAATCTCCTCGTCAGTGATGGGATTTTCTATATGCAAGGTGTTCAGGATACAGTAGTTAAAAAAGGTAACAGCCTGCTGCCCAACGACCTTAGCAAGATTTCGGGTTACTTTTTCCTGCCGACTGCTTTTTTAGCAGCAGCGACAAGGTGCGGCGTGTCAATACCGTATTTAACAAGAAGTTCTTCCGGTTTGCCGCTTTCACCAAAGGAATCATTTACGGCCACCATCTCCATCGGCACAGGTTGATGGCGGGATACTACTCCTGCAATCAAATCGCCCAGTCCGCCATAAATCTGATGCTCTTCGGCCGTAACGGCGCAGCCTGTTTTGGCAACAGACTGAATGACTGCCTTTTCATCGAGGGGTTTAATGGTATGAATATTAATTACTTCAGCGCTGATACTTTCGGCAGCCAGCAGGCGGGCGGCTTCAATGGCATTCCAGACCATATGGCCGGTGGCAAAGATAGAAACGTCGGAGCCCGCAGCCAGCAATTGGGCTTTTCCGATTTCAAAAGCCTGGTTGTCAGCCGTAAAGTTGGCCACTTTCGGACGGCCGAAGCGGAGATACACTGGTCCTTCATAGTCAGCAATGGCCAGTGTGGCGGCTTTTGTCTGATTGTAATCGCAGGGTACAATAACTGCCATACCCGGTAACATGCGCATGAGGCCGATGTCTTCTAGAATCTGATGGGTAGCACCGTCTTCCCCCAGTGTTAGTCCGGCATGCGAAGCACAGATCTTCACGTTTTTGCCGGAATAGGCAATTGACTGACGGATCTGATCGTAGACGCGCCCGGTAGAGAAATTGGCAAAAGTGCCGGTATAGGGAATTTTGCCCCCAATGGTTAATCCAGCAGCAATTCCCATCATATTAGCCTCTGCAATACCCACTTGTATGAATCGTTCCGGAAACTCTTTGATAAAGGCATCCATACGCAGCGAGCCGGCAAGATCGGCGGTCAATGCCACTACATTCGGATTTTTTCGCGCTACCTCTACAAGGCCTGCACCATAGCCGCCACGTGTTTCTTTTTTGTCTTTGTCGCTGTATTGATTTAACATGAGTAGTGAGTAGTGAGTGGTGAGTAGTGAGAGGTGAGTAAGTTAGTAGTCAGAGTTTCAATTGAACGGATTGTCCGCTCTTAATCTGAAAGGTTTTGGTGATGGATTCCGTAGTTTTTTTTGATGATTTGGGCCGGAAGATAACGGTGTATTCGCCGGCTTGCAAACCTACCAATTCATTGGACAAATTCTCATTCAGCGAATAAATTTTTACTAACCGTCCGTTATCATTACTAAAAATGGCCCCGTAGCCGGGAAATGTTTTTGAAATGGTTACCACTCCCGGCACATCGATTTTTACGGTAGTAGTTGAACTTTGTGTGATCGCAATGTTCTCTAACCGGATGCGCGGAAGCGTCAGCACTTCCAGGTCGTAGCTGCCGGAAAGGTATTTAAATGTGGTATTCATATCCTGTACCTGTACGGTTTCCATGGAGCCTGATTTCCTTACGATACATTTTATTTTGCTGTTCAGATTGTTATGAATGGTGGAACTGCTGAGCTCCACTTTCAGAAATCCCTGTGAAGCAGGGATGTTGAGTTCCCTGCCGGAAAGGTCTGCGAACTGAAGACTTTTTTTTTCAATGGGGGGATAAGTATGGATCACCAGGTCGTAACTGATTACCGGATCCAGTTGCAAAGTATCCGGAATACCACGGTAATTGAGGGTATGGTAAAACTGGTATTTCGCTATACCGGTTCCCGCATCAGAAAAGGTCATGGCAACATCCGTTTCCAGTGGATTGCCTGATGCGTCGAGCAGGTTAACGCGAACCGCAGCAGTTGCAAGAATGCGCTCCACCACCGTTTTCATCACACTGCGCAGGGCATCCGGTTGTTGCACATTGAAATAGTTTCCAATGCATTCCATCGCCGATGCGCCGGTTGGACCGAGGTTCAGCCCGATCACAAACGGCTTCAGGTACACTTGTTTTTGTTGCATTTTCAGGGAAATGGCGCAAGGATCGCCGCCGCAGGATTCTTCCCCGTCGGTAACCAGCAGCACGATGTTTCTTGCATTGGCGTCGTAAGGAAAATCATCTGCTGATTTTTCCAGCGATAATGCCAGGGGGGTAATGCCTTTTGGGCGTATGGCATTTAACCTGTCCCGGATTGCTGCAGCATTGTCTGAAGCAAACGGTATTTCCAGTTTTGTATCGTTGCAGTCATTGTCTGTATTTAAACTCTGATGTCCGTAAACCCGTAATGCGGTTTGGACGGAAGTGCCGGAAGGCAATGAATCCGCGATTTCGGCGATCACCGATCGTGCCACATCCATTTTTGTTTTTCCTTCCCACGGATTAAGCATGCTCGAAGAGGCATCGAGCAGGAACAGAATGCGGGTGACCGGCTTAACATCGCTGGTGGCAACGGATGCATTGGCTGTTGTCTTTTTGGTTTGCCCGGATGATGCTTCCGGGTACGAAAGTAGCACTGCCAGCAACAGCATGTAAACCGGAAATAGAAAATGGAAAACCGTGGAATGATGCTTTGTTACGGCCGGTGCCGTTAACCTGAGACCGGTAAACAATCGTGCGCACGCTCCCTGCCTGAAGGCATGCAACAGACAGCCACAAAAGCTTTGACGCACGGAACAATGAGATATGTAAACAGGGTCCCTCATAATCTCAAAGCCGTTGTTTTACCGGTTACAATTTTAACGGGATATTCTTTCGTTTTCGATGACTGTCTTCCTTTTTCAGGCCGGAAGACCACGATGTAGTTTCCGGGTTGCAGGGCAAGTGTTTTAACCGATGCGATTTGATTGAAATCCCAGATTTTTCTGAGGGTAGTGCCTTCCTGTAGCATCACACTGGCTACGCCGGATGCCTGCGGATTTACAGACAGCGTTCCCGGCCTGGGAATTTTTATTGCAGTAGTTTTAGATTGCTCAATCTGCACCTGTTTCATTTCGATGCGTGGCAGCGTGAGCAGCTCGAGATCGTAACTGCCAACCAGGTATTTCTGTGACCGGTTAATATCCTGCACTGCAAGTATTTTTGAAGCGGATGCGGCACGAATAAGGCAGGGTGCGCCGGTATTGCCGGTAGCTGCAGTTTCCCATTTCAATTCCAGGGTGCCTTGCGGCACATCAGCGGCAATCGTATTGTGAATGCCCTGCACCAGTTCAATTTGATATTTATTTACTGCAGGCGTACTGTGTACCTGCAGGTCATAGATAACAGAAGGGTCGAGGCGCAGCGTGTCGGGATTTCCTTTTCCATTTAAGGTATGTATGAAACGGTATTTTACATTTCCTGATAAGTGATCGTAAAAAGTTAACTCCACATTGGATTCTGAAGGCAAGCCATACGCATCCAGTAAATTTACCTGCGCGGTGGTTGCATTCAGTGCCCTGGATACCACAGCCCGTAAAACACCGCTGAACAGGTCGTCGCGCTGCACATCAAAAAAAGCGCCGGCACATTCGAACTTCTTTTTCATGGAATCGGCAATGCCGAGGCCAATGATGTAAGGCTTAAGTACAATTCCCTCTTGCTGAAGCAAGGCTGCCACATTGCAGATATTACCATTACAGGTTTCATTGCCATCTGTTATTAAAATGATGGAGTTATTGGATAATGAATCATCCGGAAAATCCGTGATGCATTCCGATAAGGTATATTCTATCGGAGTTTGACCCTGCGGCTTTATTTCCTGCAAACGCCTGGCGATGGCCGCGCCATTATTTTTTGCAAAAGGAATTTCCAGTTTAGTGTCTTTGCAGTTATTGGTATTTCGCGGTGACTGGTGGCCGAAAACCCGCACGGCAAATTCTACATTGGGTTTTATTTTAGAAATGCTGTCGATGGTATGCACAAGCAGTTGCCGCGAGAGGTCAAACTTGCTTTGCTGCGCAGTCGCCTGATTATTGCTTTTTAATGTTCCCTTCATGCTGCCGGAGGCATCGAGCACGAAGAGGATGCGGTTGGTTGTTGCGGAGAACAGGGTTGATTGTTGTGCATGTACCCGTAGGGAAAACATCCAGATAAGGAACAAACAGCAGGGCAGCCGCAGCGAATTTGTAATTTGATGTAAGCCGCTCTTCAAGGACGTGTTTTCAGATTTCAATAAGGTATAAGCAGATGCCGGTTTGCAGTGGCGTGGAGCAGTTTACGCGGATACTTTTTTTAAACCGTCAGCCCCATTCCATGCAATGATGGATCAACCTAATGCAGGACAGCGGTTATTCGAATGGGTTGATTGTGTTACTATTTTCAATCTGGCGATGAACTGACCCGGTAGTTCATGCCACGTCTGTACCTTTAGCAGGCTAGTAATCGCCCATGGTTACCGGCAGCTGTTCCAGTGCTTTTGCCAGTTGCGCATCATTAGGTGCTATTCCATGCCATTCATGGCTGCCCATCATAAAGTCAACCGGGTAGCCCATTACGGTTTTCATCAGTATGGCCACCGGTTTGCCTTTTCCGGTCATTGATTTCGCTTTTTTAAGCCCATTCACCACCTCTTCCATATTGTTGCCATTGATCTCCAAGGTATCCCAGCCAAAAGCCCTGAACTTTTCATTTAAGTCGCCGAGGGCCATCACTTTTTCCGTGGGGCCGTCAATCTGTTGTCCGTTCCAGTCGACAGTAGCAACGAGGTTATCCACTTTTAAGTGTGCGGCCGACATGATGGCTTCCCAGTTCTGGCCTTCTTCCAGTTCACCGTCGCCATGGAGTGAATAGACGAGATGTTGATCGCCATTGTACCGTTTCGCCAATGCGGCGCCGATGGCTACGGACATGCCTTGCCCGAGTGAGCCGGATGCCACACGAACACCGGGAAGGTGTTCATGCGTGGTAGGATGTCCCTGCAGGCGGGTATTGAGTTTCCGGAAGGAGTATAGTTCTTTGGTTTCAAAGTAGCCGGCTCGGGAGAGGGTGCTGTACCAGACGGGGGAGATATGTCCGTTTGAAAGAAAGAAGAGGTCTTCGTTGCGGCCATCCATAGTGAAATCGGTTTTGTGGTCCATGATTTCGAAGTAGAGGGCGGTGAAGAAGTCTGCGCAGCCGAGGGAACCACCGGGGTGGCCTGACTGGCAGCCGTGCACCATGCGTAAAACATCTCTTCTGATTTGGGAGGCGATATTTCTTAATTCGTCTGTGGTGGCCATGTAGGGGGTATTTGGAAGCGCCAAAAATAACGGAAATTGCCAGAAAATGCGGATTTCGGATTGACGATTGCGGAATAAGTTGTAATTCGTAATTGCAGTGGATGGGTGGACTGTTGAATTGTTGAATTGTTAAATGG
The DNA here is from genome assembly GCA_964524035.1 of uncultured Bifidobacteriaceae bacterium. Taxonomy (GTDB): domain Bacteria; phylum Bacteroidota; class Bacteroidia; order Chitinophagales; family UBA10324; genus JACCZZ01. The sequence goes on along the minus strand of CAZGBP010000037.1, from coordinate 25,924 downwards.
TTGGATGGTTAAATGGTTTAATGGTTGAATGGCTGAATGGCTGAATGGCTGGCAAATTGCAAACAGGATAAGGATTTTGGATTTATGAATCTATAAAGTATTTCCTGTTGCGATTCTGAAAATGCTTTTTGCACGTGATATCTTGGCTGCATGTTCAAAGCAGGCAAGAAAATCTTCTTTCTCCAGATCAGGATAATCATTCAATAGTTCATCAATCGTCATGCCTGAAGCCATAAGCTCAAGTATATGCTCTACGGGATAGCGCAGTCCACCAATCGTTGGTTTACCATGACAGATTTCAGGATCCATCGAAATCCGGGTTATTAGATTATGCAAAAGCATGGAATCAAAATGTTTTCATATTTCATTTCGGTAATGTTGGATATAGAATGATCTAAAAGCACTTAGTTACTTATCTGTCTTGTAGTACTATCTTCGCCACCGAAAATCTCCCGCTTGCATCCTCTCATAAAAAAACTGGCATCCCAAACTGCTATCTACGGCCTGAGCAGTATTGCCGGGCGGTTGTTGAATTACCTGCTGGTGCCGTTACATACGCGCATCTTCAACCCGGCAGAGTATGGGGTGGTGACGGAATTCTATGCCTATGTGGCTTTCCTGAATATCATGTTTACCTATGGTATGGAGACGGCTTTCTTCCGGTATGCTAATTTGGAAGATAACAAGAAGAAGGTGTATGATACTTCGATGGCATCGCTGCTTGCTACCACACTTACACTGGTTACCTGCATCCTGATTTTTTCGCAGCCGATTGCCACTGCCATCCGCTATCCTGATCATGCTGATTATATTATCTGGTTTACCCTTATACTCGGACTGGATGCCATCACCGCTATTCCGTTTGCAAGGTTGCGGCAGGAGAACAGGCCTATCCGTTTCGCTACGTTCAAGCTGGTGAATATTATCACCAATGTGGCATTCAATGTTTTCTTCCTGTTGCTATGTCCTTACATGCTGGCAACACCATCACTCGAAGCAGTGCATGGTTTCATTAACCTGGTATATTATCCGGAACTGGGGGTGGGTTATGTTTTTATTTCCAACCTGATTGCCAGTATGGTCACGATGCTGGCCTTGTGGAAGTATGTTTTTGTCAGGAAATGGGAAGTGGACTTTGGTCTCTGGAAAAAAATGATCGGTTATGCATTGCCCCTCATCCTGGTGGGACTTGCAGGTATGGTGGATGAAACCATGAGCCGCATCTTGTTAAAATACAGGTTAGAGATGAGCCCGGAAGCTGCCATGCACGAGCTGGGTATTTTTGGCGCATGCTATAAGTTGTCGATACTGATGACTTTATTTATCCAGGCTTACCGTATGGCGGCGGAACCTTTCTTCTTTGGTGAATCGAAAAAAGTAAATCCACAACTTACCTATGCGCGCACGATGAACTTCTTTTCCATCTTTTGTTGCTTCATCTTCCTCTTTGTGATGGTGTTTATTGATGCCTTTAAATCCATCTTCATCGGTCCGCAGTTTTATGAAGGCGTGAAAGTGGTGCCGGTATTGTTGCTTGCTAATTTTTTCCTGGGCGTATATTACAACCTTACGATCTGGTATAAGCTAACCAATCAAACGGGCCTGGGTGCCGTGGTGGCTATCTATGGTGCTGTTGTCACCATTGTATTCAACTGGTGGCTGATACCGGAATTCGGATATATGGGTTCGGCATGGGTAACCTTAGGTTGTTACGGCTCAATGATGATTATCTCTTACTTTATGGGTCAGCGGTATTATCCGGTGCCTTATGACCTGAAACGATTCATAGTGTATGTGGGCATCTCAATCGGTTTGTATTTGCTGAGTGTGCAGGCGGCGCCATTTATTACGGATTCATATTGGTATCTGCATTACCTGTTTGGGGTAGTATTGCTAGCAGGTTTCGCGGGTTTGGTTTATCTGTTTGAGACGGGGAAAGTCAGGGTGTTTAAGTCGATCGGGGAATAGTAATCTGTGAAGGGTGTCCGAAAAATTGGATATAGATTATTGGTGTTTAGTAAGTGCGTGAAGTAGCTTGGTGAATACAGAGTAGCCAATGATCGGCTTCGCCGCAGTAATTTAACTATTTAACCATTTAGCAATTTGATCCAACAACCATTGTTTGACAAAATGAACGAATCATCGTACATCCTCTGTGAACTGGCAGTTGACCGTGTTTACATTATGATGTGTTTTTCTGCAAAAATGGAGTTTACAGATCACAAGCTTATGCCTTTGTGTTTTTCGCCAATCACTAAAATCCTTCATTTATTTTATCAGTGAGTCATGATCAGAAAGGTTTCAGGCGTTACCACCTTTATTTTAGCATTTTTGTAATCCCTGATATTCCTGGTTACTAAAACAGTTATTCCATTTTCAATCGCTGAATAATATTGTATTGCATCTTCAAAATCATTGAAATCAGATGCAATCGCCAAATCAATTGTTTTGCTGTCTACCGGTAAGACCCTCACCAATGTTTTGAATTTTGCAATTATTTGTCTTGAACCATGTCCTGAATATTGCGAACGCAGAACATACTCAATATTGGCAAAAGAAAGTGAGGAAACACAAACTTCAATTTTGCCATTATCTGCAAGCGAAAATAGCTTTTCGGCTGCAGCATTGAAGGGTTTTCGGTTTGCTAAAAGGTCTATGCAAACATCGGTGTCTGCAAATACTTTATACATGCTATTCTGCGTATTTCTTCAGAAGATGATTTTTATAATTTTTCTTATAATCATAGTCCTTTGGGAGGTCAATTATTCCGGATAAGCTTTTTACAAGAGGTGTTATTTCACTATCGTCTTTGGGATCAGTAAGGAAGCCTAAATAATTCTCAATCAGCCTGGATAAACTGATGTCTTTATCTTTTGCATACTTCTTAGCCCTCTCAATAACGACGCTGTTTAGTTTTAATGTCAGTTTTGTTTCCATACTATCATTTCAATACGTACAAAATTATAAAACTAATACGTATCATTCAAACCAAACTGTAAATGGATAGAGGAATTGTTATGAATTCAGTTTAAATATGAATCGGGGACCGGCAAATCATGAAGGAAATATGATCACGAGAATCGAAGTTCAGAAATTTTGTTTTTTTGACCGGGTTGAGAGCGATTACATTGATTTAGCAAAATGATCGATCAATTTCTCAGGCATAGGTTGGCGGGACGTCAACCACGCATAGCGTGTGCAGGCGGCGCCATTTATTACGGATTCATATTGGTATCTGCATTACCTGTTTGGGGTAGTATTGCTGGCAGGTTTCGCGGGTTTGGTTTATCTTTTTGAGACGGGGAAGATCAGGGTGTTTAAGGCTATTTGATAAAGGTATTGACGGGTTATTAAGAAAAAGGAACCAAAGAGAGCCGGAGAAATGTATTTACGGAACTTGGCGGTTATAATTCAGCATTTGCTTGAAATGTTTTTATTGGCTGGTGAGAAGTCCACCCAAAACCACCCAAATTCCCATTTCTAAAAAGGATAATTAACTTTGCCGCCCCATGAATGTTAAGGTGATCAATAATTCCCCGCATCCACTGCCCTCGTACGAGACAACCGGCTCTGCGGGATTGGACCTTCGGGCATGGCTACCGGAACCCGTGGAATTGAAACCCCTGGAGCGGAGGCTGGTACCTACCGGGCTATTCATCGAATTGCCGGCAGGGTATGAGGCGCAAATTCGTCCACGAAGCGGCCTTGCAGTTAAAAAAGGGTTGACCTTGTTAAATACGCCCGGCACCATTGACTCAGACTACCGGGGAGAAATCAAGATAATAATGGTTAATGTGTCGGATGTTCCTCAGATCATAGAAAACGGGGAGCGAATCGCGCAGATGATCATTTCCAGGTATGAGCAAATTACCTGGCAGTTGACCAATGAATTAGAATCGACCGACCGTGGAGCCGGCGGTTTCGGGCATACGGGAGTGAAATGAGCGCGGATAGGAAGTAAATGGTAACAGCCTGATTATCATGACCGATAGAATGATTGATCATGTTCCGGCTTGTAAGTTTTGATTTATACAGCATATTTTCAGGAAACAAGAAACAGCGCAGAAAACCATGAGAGTGATTGTTCCGATGGCCGGACTTGGTAAAAGGATGCGGCCCCATACCCTTACAACGCCCAAACCTCTGATACCTGTTGCAGGCAAACCCATCGTGCAGCGCCTGGTGGAATATTTAGGGGAGATGTGCGAAGACAAGATTCAGCACATAGCTTTTGTGGTCGGAGATTTCGGCAAAGAGACTGAAAAGGATTTGCTGAAAATTGCCGAAGACCTGGGCGCAAAAGGCTCTATTCATCACCAGGAAATACCTTTAGGTACGGCGCATGCAATTCTTTGTGCCCGGGAACACCTGAAAGAACATGTGATTATCGCTTTTGCCGATACGCTTTTCTATGCTGATTTTAAAGTGAACGAAGATGCCGATGGTGTTATTTGGGTACAAAAAGTCGAAAATCCGCAACAATTTGGAGTGATCAAGGTGGCTCCGGAAGGGCATATTTCAGAGTTTATTGAAAAATCACCGGTGATTGTCTCCGACCTGGCCATCATTGGAATCTATTACTTCCGGGATGGGGAGAACCTGAAGCATGAGTTGCAGTTCCTGCTCGATAATGATATTAAAGAGAAAGGGGAATATCAACTGACCACCGCCATGGAGCATATGAAAAACAAGGGTTTGAAATTATACCCGGGTGAAGTGGCACAATGGCTCGACTGCGGTAATAAGGACGCAACAGTGGATACCAATAAACAGGTACTGGAACATGAAAAAAATAAAAGACTGATCGATAAATCAGCCTTGATTGAGAATTCAACCATCATTCCACCTTCCTATATCGGGCCCGACGCGGTAATCCGGAATACGATAATTGGCCCGCATGTTTCAATCGGGGAAAAGTCGTTAATAGAGAATTCCGTTATTAAGAATTCCATTATACAATCGAATTCTTCCATAAAAAACAAAATCCTGCAAAATTCTATGGTAGGAAACTTCGTTTCACTTTCCGGTCAAATGGAAGACCTGAGTATCGGCGATTACTCGGTGGAGGTGTAAGGCATTTTTAAGTTGTGTGAACCGGTTCTGTTTGGCTCACAGGTGATACACTGCCTGATTTGATTTGGCCTCATGTATAATTTCAACCTGTTGCATGTTGATCCTTAAAACCGTTTCACTCACTTGGTAACAACCTTCGATTAAACCGGTTTCAAAATTTGTATGTAGGTTTGAACTGTTAATAAGTCAAATGCATTATGAGCTAAGCATAAAATACCGGATATGAAACTCAAAACTTATGTAACAATATTCTGGTTGTGGTCAGCTCTGTTTGTTGTTGGCTCCTGCTCACCGGCGAAAATGGGTTCCACCAAAGGCAAAGCGGAAAACGGGCCCGTGGTAAAAACAGCTGAAATTGACGATGTACGCAAAAGGCAGGCGGAAGAGAAACTGATCGAAGCAAAGAAAATGGACATCCTGGGCGATGAACCTGCAGCCCTGAATCTTTATAAAGAATGTATTCGTCTTGACCCGGATAATGATGCGGCCTATTATGATGCGGCTGTTATACTCTTTAACCAGAAGCACTACGAAGATGCCCTCGGTTATGTCTCAGAAGCCGTGAAGATTGATCCTGAAAATACCTGGTACCTCGACCTTTATGGCACCCTGCTCGGTGGTATAGGAAACTACAAAGAAGCCATCAGGGTATATCAGCAAATGGTGCAACTCGATCCGGAAAACACGGATGCATGGTTTAACTGGGCTTTTTTCCTTGATCAGAACAAGCAAACCGATGAAGCGATTGCCGTCTTCAATCAGATTGAAGCGAAGTTCGGGGTAAATGAAGATATCTCCTTAGAGAAAGAGCGTTTATGGTTAAAGCTTGGTAAGGTTGACAAAGCGGCAGGGGAACTTAAACAACTGATTGCCGCGTATCCGGAGGAGCCCAAATATTATTCCCGCCTCGTTGATTTGTATATGTCGAATAAAATGGAAGACAAGGCCTTTGAAGTTTTGCAGGAGATGATTGCCGCTGACCCTGATAACCCACGGGCCAACCTGGTAATGGCCGATTATTACCGCAAGAAAGGAGACGATGCCAAGTCTTTTGATGCATTGAAACGAGCTTTTGCAAGTCCTGAACTCGAGGCGGCCGTAAAGATCTCCCTGCTTGCTTCCTTCCTTCCTTACCTCCAGTCAGATGAAGTTAAAAGAAAGGAATCGGTTGAACTCGGTTCCCTGCTGGTGAATGTGCATCCGTCGGACCCGCGCGCGCATGCGCTGTATGGAGATATTCTTTACCAGGATGATCAGACGGAGAGGGCAATGGATGAATATAAGAAATCATTAAGCCTGGATGACAGCAGGTTTGCGGTATGGCAACAGGTGATGCTGTTATATGATCGCGAGCAGCAATATGATTCTTTGCTGGCGTTGAGTGAAAGGGCATTGGAATTATTTCCGGATCAGAATATGGCATACTACTTTAATGGGTATGCCAACATGCAGCTGAAAAAGTATCAGGAGGCCATCGCATCCCTGGGCAAAGCCGTTGAGATCGGTTCGGAAGACAAGTTGTTTATTGCGCAGATGTATTCTTCCATGGGAGATGCTTTTTACAACCTGAAGAATGATGCGGCATCAGACAGTTGTTATGAACAGGCACTGGTATTTGATCCACGGAATGCGTATGTGCTTAATAACTACAGCTACTATCTTTCACTTCGGGGTGTTCGGTTGGAGGAGGCAAAGAGAATGGCAGCATTGGCAAACAGCATTGCGCCGAATACAGCGGCCTATGAAGACACGTATGGCTGGGTACTTTTTCAGCTTGGCGATTATACCGGCGCGAAGGAATGGATAGAGAAGTCGTTGAAGAATGCCGGGGCCACAGATGGTACCGTGCTCGAACATTATGGTGATGTATTGTATAAGCTCGGCGATACGAATGGTGCGGTAGAATATTGGATGAAAGCCAAGGAGCTACATGTTGAATCGGATGCTATTGATAAAAAGATTGCAGACAGAAAATTTTATGATTGAGGCAATTTCAACCATTGCCTGTTACTTTTCATGGGGATATCACGTTTGTTTGTTGAAGAAAAATTCCATTCAGCAGAAGAACCTGTTGGTTCGCCTGTCCGGGCAATGGATGAGTTTTGCCGGTAAATTATCTTTCCGCCGGCCGTTTTCTTACAGCCACTATTGTAAGCTTCATTCGATAGCAGCATGGAATTGGTTATTTTCCCTTTTCATACTCAGTGGTTTTTTATTTTCACTGCTCGTCGTTCAGGGTTGTAAAACAACCTCCGGTGTTACGGGTACGGTACCTTCCTCAGCTAATTCCGCAGCAGCACTGCTGGATAGTATGCAGCGTCATGCTTTCTACTTTGACTGGTTTACCGGAAAAGCCAGGGTGGAGGTTTATGAAGACGGCAATAAAACTGAATTCACGGCCAGTATCAGGATTCGTAAGGATAGTGCCATCTGGCTTTCCATATCTCCGGCATTGGGGCTGGAGGCAGCACGCGTTTTAATTACTCACGATTCGATCAGGGTGATTGACCGGTTAAACGGTGAAAGTTTCAGTAAAGACTACCGTTATTTTACCGGATATACCTCATTGCCGGTTACCTATGATTTGTTGCAGGATTTAATAATGGGCGTTCCGCTGTTTTCAGATTTGCAGACATTTGACGTGAGCCGCAGCGACTCGGCCTATACGCTGGTCTCGAACTCCGGCAACCATTCTAACCGGATCACATTAAACAGGGTTTTCCTGCCTGTACAGCAAACCATCAGCGATTCGGCACGCACCACACTTTCTATTTCGCAACAACAGTATGAAATACCATACACTACTCCATTTTCGTTGTGGAGAAAAATTGAATTACAGCAACGGCTTGCCATGAAGATCATCATTACCTTTAGCAAAATTAAAGTGAACGAGCCGGTAAAACTGCCATTTGGTGTAAATGAATAATGAAGTATCCCGATTATGAATAGTTTGCATGCTGAGAGAAGTTACCTGTGCCGCAGGAATCTAAACCGGAATATATTTTCTTTCCTGGAACAATTGCTAAATAAGCCGGGTGGCCTGCTGGTTATTTTTTTCATGATCAGCATGGCTATAGCCGTTCCGGCGCATGCGCAAAGCAGTAAGGATGATCTGGAAAAGAAAAAGGAGCAATTGCTTAAAGAGATCGAGTCTATGCAAAAGGAGCTCGATCAGACAAAAAAATCAAAGACTGCCACCTTAGGACAATTAGCCGCATTAAAAAAGCAGATCAGCGCACGGGAAAAGCTGATTGGAAACTACAACAGTCAGATAAACCAGATTGATAAGGAGATAAATGCCAAGGTACGTGCGGTACGTGCCCTTGACCGTGACCTGGATACGTTAAGAATCAACTATGCCAACATGGTGTATTATGCCTACAAACACCGCAGCGCATACGACAAGCTCCTGTTCCTTTTTTCGGCACAGGATTTTAATGACGCCTTTATCCGGCTGAAGTACATTAAGCGTTACAGTGCCTATCGCCGTATGCAGGCAGAGCTAATTCGTGCAACACAACTGGATCTGAATAAGAAGATGGCGCAGTTAAAGACACAGCGTTCTGCCAAGAAAGAAGTGCTTTCTGAGCAGGAAGCGCAGAAGAAAAAACTGGCTAAAGAGAAGGCGGAGAAAGATAAGCTGGCAAAGACCTTCAGCAAGCAGGAGAAACAGATCAAGACAGCACTTGATAAGAAGAAGAAGGAACAGGAACAGTTAAAAAAGCAAATCGCTGATCTGATCAGGAAGGAGATTGAGGAAGCAAAGAAAAAGGCCGGGGGAAGTGGCAAGAGCGGTTCAACAGCTTCTTCGCTCGGGTTAACGCCTGAAGCGGCTGCCTTGTCGGCCAGTTTTGCTACGAATCAGGGTAAGCTTCCCTGGCCGGTTACGAAGGGAGAGATAACAGAAACTTTTGGTGAGCATGCTCATCCGATACTGGATAATGTGAAAACCAAGAACAACGGTATAGACATTAAGACCGCACCGGGTGCAGATGTTCGGGCAGTCTTTAAAGGCACTGTGGTCAGTATTATTTCCAATCCGGGTTATCACAAAGGGGTGCTGATTAAGCATGGCGAATACTATACTGTTTACAGCAACCTTTCTTCTGTGAAAGTAAAGGCCAACCAGGAAGTAGATACCAAACAATCGATTGGTACCGTTTATACCAACGAAAGTGGAGAGGCCACTATACATCTTGAAATCTGGAAAGGGACTACCATTATGAATCCGCAAAACTGGATCATTTCGAAATAATTCCATTCAGCACAAAGGCCTGTTAAACCTAATGTCCTGATTATAGTCTGATTTGTTGTCTGTATGCTATGGTAAGAGGGTTACCACAGCATCAAAAAAGAAAAAGCCATTCAAACAAAAAAAAATCGTTTTAAAAATATGCTAATCATGAAGAAGACACCTTTCGTTTTCATTGCTGTATTAATGATTGCAATGACTTTCCTGTTTTCCTGTTCGAAAGACTTCATGGCAACTGACACCACAGCGGCTGCCGATAATGCTATCGTAGAAAATGAATCGGGCAAAGTGGTAGCTGCCGTAAATGCCGTTGCCGAAGCTTATGGTATCGGCAAGCCGGATGGAATGCAGGAAACCATGGAGGACTCTTCTTTTGCACCTTGTGCCGTAATTACCATTGATACCATAAATTCACTGAAGACGATTACCATAGATTTTGGGCCGGTACCCTGCCAGTGCATCAACTGGGACAACAAATACAGGCAGGGAAAAATCACTGCAACATGGAGCGGAGGATACCATATGGCAGGCACTGTTATTACGGTAAGCACGAGCGACTATTTTGTAGGTAATTCAGCAACAACCATGAACAAACATGATTACCTGAAAACCATTACGAATGAAGGAATGAATGCAAATGGGAATATTCACTTTTCCATTTCAGTAACAGATGCCTTGGTTACGTTGTATACGGGTGAAACAATCAGTTGGCAAAGTAACCGCGACAGGGAATGGGTGGCAGGAAGCACGACCAAGGAATTTTTTGATGATGTTTATCTGATTACCGGCGGTGCTTATGGAATTGACCGGAATGGAAATTCATTCACCGTAACGATCCTTCAGCCCTTAAAATTACAGTTTTGTCCCTGGATCGTTAGCGGTATCGTTGAAATTAGCCATGACAATTTCCCGGTAAAAACCCTGGACTATGGTACCGGTGAATGTGATGATAAGGCGACGGTGACCATCAACGGCAACTCCTTTACCATCAATTTGTAAACCGGAATTGCTTTGTTATCGGGAGGCGATATTTCGCCTCTTTTTTTTGTAAATGCCGGAGACTTTTGGAGAAAATAGCCATGCCTCCATTTTTGCAAAGAAAGACATATCTGTCACATTGGAATATTCGATATTCAGGATTAATAGTAGAAATATTCAACATTCAATATTCATTTCAATCAATATTCAATGGATGAGTACATGAGGACTCATTCCAACCTTTAGCCGTTATGGACTTTTACTAATGGTACATTTGAAGATCAGACGGGCAACGCTTTCCACAAAAAGCATCCGTAGTTTTGAACAAACTCCGGTTTGGCTGTTAACTTTGCCACATTATTCATTCAGCCGATACCCATGATTCAGATAAAAAATTATATCAACGGAAAACTATTTGAGCCGCAAAACAATCAGTATCTGGAAAATTATGATCCGGCCATTGGATCTCCTTATTCATTGGTTCCTGATTCGGATGAGCGGGATGTGGAACTGGCAGTAGCAGCAGCAGAAGCTGCTTTTGACGGCTGGAGCAATATGCAGGCTGAACAACGATGCAAAATCCTGCTAAAGATTGCTGACCTTATAGACAGCAGGAATGAAGTGCTTGCCGAAATTGAATCGATAGACAGTGGCAAGCCAGTAAAGCTGGCTGCTACGCTCGACATACCGCGAGCTGCGGCCAACTTTCGTTTTTTTGCTACCGCAGCTTTGCAGTTTGCAAGCGAGTCGCATCATATGGAGAACAGCGCGATTAATTACACCTTGCGGCAACCTATTGGTATCGCAGGTTGTATTTCTCCCTGGAATCTGCCACTCTACCTGTTTACCTGGAAAATTGCGCCGGCCCTAGCAGCAGGTAATTGCGTAATTGCAAAACCGAGTGAAGTTACGCCCATGACTGCTTTTGAGTTGGCTAAGATCTGCATGGAAGCCGGCATGCCTGCAGGTGTGTTGAATATTTTGCATGGAAGCGGGGCGCATTGCGGCGCAGCCATCGTGAAGCATCCGGCAATTAAAGCCATCTCTTTTACCGGAAGCACACGGGCAGGAAAGGAAATTGCATCGGTGGCTGCTCCGCTTTTCAAAAAGATATCCCTTGAACTGGGCGGTAAAAATCCGAATATCATATTTGCTGATTGCGATTTCGAGAAAATGATCCGGACAACGGTACTCAGCTCGTTCAATAATCAGGGTGAGATCTGCTTATGCGGTTCGAGGATACTGGTAGAGCGGCCGATCTATGAGAAATTTATTGCCGCATTTGCAGCGGCAACGAGGCAATTAAAGATTGGAGATCCGGCGGATAAAGAAACCTTTGTCGGAGCCATTGTTTCAAAACCACATTTCGACAAGATCAATTATCATATCAGGCTTGCACAGGAAGAAGGAGGCAGGATTGTATGCGGTGGAAGCATAGTGAAATTACCGGGCCGTTGCGCAAATGGCTGGTTTATCGAACCAACCATCATTGAAGGATTGCCATGGGATTGCAGAACGAACCAGGAAGAAATATTTGGCCCGGTAGTTACCGTGATGCCATTCGAAACAGAAGCAGAAGCCCTGCAACTTGCCAACAGTACTTCCTATGGCCTTTCTGCAACAATCTGGACGGAGAACCTTACGAGAGCGCATCGGATGGCGGCACTTGTACAGTCAGGTATCATCTGGATCAACTGTTGGCTGCACCGTGATTTGCGGACGCCATTCGGCGGTATGAAGAATTCCGGTACAGGCCGCGAAGGCGGTAATGAGGCCATGCGGTTTTTTACCGAATCAAAAAACGTTTGTATCAAATTATAGTTCGGCCCTGCCAACTATGTAATTTTTACCCTTTTCACCGTACAGGAAGAAGTGATTGGCACTAACCTGCTCACAAATTTTGGGACGCAGGATTTCACCCTGTATCTTATTGCTGAACAACAGGCTTTTTTTCCATTTGCCATCGGATGAGATGGTCACTAATGTGGCGACAGAATTTTTTACACCGGAGTACTTGGCAAGTCTGGCAGGATCTGTTACCGCCAGATTATCCGGATGATCATTGAACAGCAGGTATATCTTATCGCCGGAAACAGCGGATGCATAGGATGAATAGTAACCACCGTCGTTGGAGGTGATTTGCCGTTTCGGAATCTTCGTAGCCCATTCAATGGTCATGTCAGGGTTTACATTTATTGCAATCACATCGTTATAATAATAGTAGTAAGTAGTAGTTGTTGAGGTGCGGCCATCCGGATAGCGGGTAGTTGTTAATTCTTCCCGTACATAAAACTGCTCTGCCAGCAATAGTGCACCACCATCGGAACGGATAATGATTTCGTCGAGGCTGTAACGGTACAGTTCCTGATCTTGCTTATCAATTTGTTGTTTGCTGAAGTTTTCGAGGAAGGCAGCGTCAAAGGACTGACTGCCTTGTTTTAAAACAGATCCGGATGCGGCATTGATGAGGGTGAAGCAAATACCTTTGATACTGAAGGTGCCTTGCGTGGAGTAGAATCCGGCCGCTGCCAATTTATCATTATCGGTAATATTAAAGCCGAGGTCCGTGATAAATTCTCCTTTAAGCGAAATGGGATATTCCTTTTGTGTTTCTCCGAGGTCGCGGTAGGCGAGTATAACGTAAGAGTAGTTGGCTATGCCATTTCTTTTTTCCTTAACTTTTTCATTGTAGACTCTTCCGCTAAGGTAGATGTTGCCATTGTTATCGAGCAGGAGTTTTTCCTTTTCAAACAGTATGCTTTCATAGGGTAAAGTAATATCCTTCTGCCAAAGTTTTGTCATGGCACCGTTGAATACGGTTACTTTGAATTGTTCATTTGCTTTTTTGTCATCATGAACTGATGCAATGATGGCCAGCGTCGTCTTATTCCTTGAAATTTCATACCTGAAATCACCCTGCCGGCTTCTTGTTTCGTAGGGTATGGAAATAATTTTTTTGGCCGAACCGGTGAGGGTGAGTGTTTTCTTATCAATTGGCTGGAAGTATAATTCAGTTTGATTGCCTTCCCTGTTTACATACAGAATGTAGGCAAATAATTTTCCATCAAGATACCTGACGTTATCGAGGATAGCCGGTTTTCCATTGACGGAGGGTATTATTTCCTGTCTCATTTTTAAGGTAAGCTCGTTTGTATAGGATTCAAGAATCCAACCCTCATTTGTCCAGACACCGCCTGTAAACATTGAAGTGCCGGACGATTTTATTTTTTTTCTAAGCACGTAAAAATATTCTTCATCCTCACCCAGGTAGTCATTGATGGTTGAATTGGCAGGTTCTTTCATCTCCTGGCTCAGTGAAAGCCGGCTGGAAGGAGCGGCAGCTTGTGCAAAAGATGTTGTGCAGGATGCCAGTATGCCCAATAAGAGCAGTGTTATCTTTTTCATTGGTACTATTTTCAGCAGCGAAACTAATTAAAGAAGATATAACGATTAAGGATCGGGCTACATAGAGCATATGATATGCCAGAAATTTATTTTAAATACTCAAGATGAGTGGGTTGATGCCTGTTACCCTTTTGATACAGTGGGTAAGCATGATTAGGCGGGAAGCAGCATAGTTTCGTAAACAGTATTGTGAGCAATTATATGTGCGGAATGAGAGTATGAGGTCCATTTTGTGCGAGTAGGAACTGGCCTCAGGCCAACCATCCAACCATTTTTGTTAGCGCCTTCGCGACTTAATGCTAAATTATAGGTGATTTTACTTGATAGTGATTTGCCATTTATTATAAGCGCCAAGGCACCAAAGCGCTAAGGGGTGCGAATTTGTTCAACACGGATTTTGCAGTCGAAGTTTGATGCTGATTACTTCAGGATGAATTCCAACTGTCAGGTAGTAGAGTAAACCATAGAATCATTATCCGGTAATAGTTTCATATGTAGCTATTGGATTTCAAAGCGGGTGATGTAAGAAAATGTAAACAGTAAGAATTCCTTAACCTGTATAATTGCCAATAACACTTACTCAATAAAGGGTTCAAAACTTTTAAAGGACCAACTGCAAAATCCGGGTTTATTTTAAATGGAGGGGAGTTGGGTTTTTTTGTAATGTATGTGGGCGTACTTCGATTTATTCCGGTGAAGGGGTAAACGTTTGCTTAACCAAATTAAATTTCTTAATAATTACAACAGGGAATAAGTCAACAAATTCTTGGCAAAAGCTCCCCTGATAACATATTGATGACCCTTCTTCCCCCGATGGTGCTATTCATGATCACCTGCCCGCGGTGGTCAGCAACTACTTCTCCGATTACCGATGCCTGTGCGCCATGTTGCCAATGCTGCAGTTGTTGCAGGAATGCCCCGGCGCTATGGGCGTCTACTACTGCGATAAACAGACCTTCATTGGCAATGTAGAGCGGATCGAGCCCCAGCATTTCGCATGCTCCCGCAACTTCTTCTTCAATTGGGAATGCATGTTCATCAATTTCAATTCCCATAGAACCGGCTTTTGCTATTTCATTTAATACGGAAGCAATGCCACCACGTGTGGGATCACGCAGCAGGTGAATGGCCGATCCGAATGTATCCAGCAATGAGTTAATTATCCTATGCAGGGGTCTTGTATCGCTGGTGATGGATGTTTCAAACTCCAGCCCCCGACGCATACTCATGATGGCCACCCCATGTCGGGCCGGCGGGCCACTCAGGATAATCTTATCACCAATACTCATTCGTAAAGGGTCGATGGATGCATGAGGATGTACTTCGCCTATGCCGGTAGTGTTGATGAAGATCTTATCACCTTTTCCGCGTTCTACTACTTTGGTATCTCCCGTTACCACCTGCACCCCTGCATATTCACAGGCAGTTTTTATGGCTACCAGCACTTCCCATAACTCTTCCATCGGCAGCCCTTCTTCCAGGATAAAACTTAAGGAAAGATATTTTGGCAGGGCACCACACATTGCCAGGTCATTTACGGTACCATTCACCGCCAGGTCGCCGATGTTGCCTCCGGCAAAGAAGATGGGCGATACCACGAAGGAATCGGTACTCATAGCTACTCTTGCATTGAGCTGAAACGTGGCCCCGTCATGTTTTTTGTCCAGCAATTCATTGCCGAGCAGTTTAAAGACGCCGCTTTCCAGCAATTGGTTACTCAGGATACCACCGCTGCCATGCCCCAGGGTGATAATATCAAAATCCAGTTTTGGTATCGGGCAGTCCGGTTGAAGGATAGATTTTCTAATCATAGGATTCAGCTATAGATTTTTGGTAAACATACAGGAAACAGGCTGAGGGCATTTGAAGCGATTATTTTTTTACCGTCCTGATTTTCATTAAAGATAAGGCAGTATCTTTTTAGAAGGCTTAAAAATTGCCTGGCACGCAGCATACATGTAAGTTCATTGTTTCAGGAAGTTGCCGTTTTTTCCAGATAGGTTGTGTAGTGGTAGTAAGCAGCGCAGGCACCTTCGCTGGAAACCATTGGGGCACCGAGCGGACTGGAAGGCGTGCAGGTACTGCCGAAGTGCAGGCACTGTACCGGTTTTTTTATTCCTTTCATGATTTCGCCTGCAATACAATCCGGATTCTCTTTTGCTGATGGAATGTCAATGTTGAATATCTTTCCGGCATCGAAAGATGCATATTTTTCTTTCAGGCGGTAACCGCTTGCGGGAATGATACCGATGCCGCGCCACTGCCTGTCAGCCATTTCGAATACCTCGCTGATAATTTCGCGCGCTTTCAAATTGCCTTCTGCCTTCACAACCCTGGCATATTGATTTTCCAGTTTCGCTTCACCGGCTTCCAGTTGCTTTACGGTCATCAGAATTCCCTCCAGCAGATCCACGGGTTCAAATCCGGTAATTACTATCGGCACTTTGTATGCTTTCACCAACGGTTCATATTCTTCTGTACCCATGATGGCGCAAACATGCCCGGCTCCGAGGATACCATTGATATGACTCAGCGGATCATCCAAAACCGCCGCAATAGCAGGCGGAACAAGAACATGAGAAGTCAGCAAGGCATAATTTTTTAGACCTTCCCTGTGGGCATGCATCACAGACAGGGCATTGGCGGGTGCTGTAGTCTCGAAGCCCACAGCAAAAAACACCACTTCTCTTCCCGGATTTTCGCGTGCGATTTTTACCGCCTCCAAGGGGGAGTACAAAACCCGCACATCAGCACCTCTTGCTTTTGCTTCCAATAAGCTAATTCCCGAACCGGGAACCCGAATCATGTCTCCAAATGAACAAAGGATAACCTGCTTTTCCATGGCAAGGCAAACGGCCTGGTCAATCAGGTTTACCGGTGTTACACAAACGGGGCAACCCGGCCCGTGAATCATTCTGATATTGGCCGGCAACATATGGAGTATGCCATTTTTAACCAATGAATGGGTTTGACCGCCGCACACCTCCATGATATTCCAATCACCTTTTGCTACACGTTTAATTTCTTTGAGCAGAACGTGTACCATTTCAGGCGAACGGAATTCAAAAAGGTATTTCATATCAGAGTAAAATGGTTGATTGAGCCATTCAACATTACTATTACCGGAAGTTGCTTCGATTGCATCCCGCCGTATTAATTTCTGGTATCATACAATTCATCTATTTCACCGGCCTCTTTTAAATAACCGAAAACTTTGTGCGCCTCTTCTTCGTCCACCACGCTGATGGCAACACCGACATGAACAAGCACATAATCGCCGATAGCCGCCTCGGGCACTAATTCAAGGCTTGCTTCTTTTATGATGCCGCCAAAAGAAACCTTTGCCATCGGCACCAAACCATCCTGCATGATTTCTATGGATTGTATTTTACCCGGAATGGCCAGACACATAGCTAAGAGGTTATTACGTTTTGAAAATGCATGAGCTGGCCAAAAGCGATGCATTCATCATTAGGCGGCAGCTGTTCGTGAAAATATAACTTTTGTGTTTTTCCCAACTGTAAGTTAATCAAATCTACCAATACTGCATTCTGAAAAACACCTCCGCTGAAAGCTATGCTGTCTGCCTTTGCATTCACCGCTACCTTACAGATAATATCGACCAGGGTTTTGTGAAAAATGGCTGCAATTTTTTTTACCGGTTTTCCAATACAAAAATCACTGATGATATGCCCTATTATACCACTCATGCTAATGCTTGTCCGGGGAATTGCATTCACCGGATAGCTTTCTGCTATTTTAAAATCTGTTTCCTGCAAATAATCAAAAGCGAGTGTTTCCAGCAGCAAGGCACCCTCTCCTTCGTAGGAGTTAAGCGTTAAAAGATTCAACAGGGCCGCTACGGCATCAAAATATCTTCCGGCGCTGGAATTAAGCAGGGTAGTTTGCTGAAGTGATTTCTGGTAGAATTTCCATTCGTTTGGCGTAAATTTTGGTTCGAGCAGCATGGTTGCTTTTTCCAATTTGTGTGCAATGGCTAATGCCGCAAGGCGCGGTTCCCTTGCCGTCTTATCTCCTGCAATGTTCCGGAATGGCTCGAGATAATGTAATCGGTTGATGTGATTATTTTCATACATAAAAAATTCTCCTCCCCATATATTGCCATCACTTCCATAGCCTGTTCCGTCCCATATTACTCCCAGTATTTTCTTATTTGTTTTGAACAGATCGTGCTCTGCAAGTACTGCAGCGAAATGCGCTTCATGATGTTGAATTGTTTTCAACGGAAGCCGGCCATCGGCAGACTGTTTAACAGCCCATTGTGTGGAGGGATACCCGGGATGCAGATCGGCCAGAAACATTTCAGGACGGGCATCCAGGAGTTTCTGCATATGATGCAATGTGTGCTCATAGTTTTGCTGCACATCATAACTTTCCAGGTTGCCCAGGTACTGACTTACATATACCTGCTTATTATGCTGGATGGCAAATGCGCTTTTTAATGATGCACCGGTGGCGATAACCGTTGGTTGAGCAGTTAACCCTTGCGGCAGCCGGATAGCAGGTGCCAGGCCTCTTGCGCGGCGAAGTATAATCTGCTGATGACTGGCCAGGGTGAACCTGATGACACTGTCGTCTTCCGGCACGAGTAGTGCCCGGTTGTGATCAAGAATAAAATCGGCGAGCCGGAACAGGCCTGCTTTCTTTTCAGACTTGAATACAATACCTGAGCCGCTCAGGTTGCCGCTCGTGGCCACAACAGGATTTTTCCAGGCAGCCATTATCCATTCCAAAAGCGGTGCATAGGGTAACATTACGCCCAGTGCATTGAGGCCGGGTGCAATTCCTTTCATATCAAGTTTACGGTAGCCAGTTTCTGTCACCTGCAGCAGGATAATGGGAGATACTTCATTTTGTAATTGCTGCTGTGCCCAATGATCGGCATAGGTATATTGCGATACCATTTCCATATCAGGAAACAGGACGGCGAATGGTTTTGCCGGTCTTTGTTTTCTTTCCCTGAGTTTCCTGACTGCTTTTTTATTGGCGGCATCACAAAGCAGCAGGAACCCTCCGATACCTTTGACCGCAACAATCTTTTCTTCCGCAAGGGCATTTAACAACTCCGGCAAAATAACTTGCGGATCACTTAGTGAATTACCGGAGCCGGCTTGTTGCCACGTTAATTGTATTCCACATTCAGCACAGGAATTGGTCTGAGAGTAATACCTTCTGTCGCTGATGGAAGCATACTCCTTTTTGCAGGCCTTACACAGTATAAACGGCTGCATGGTAGTCCGTTCCCTGTCATAAGGCAATGCGCTGATAATAGAAAAACGCGGCCCACACCTGGTACAGGTAATAAAGGGATAATGGTAGCGGCGGTTGGATGGATTATGAAATTCCTGCCTGCATTCTGGGCACATGGCAAAATCAGGCGCGATCAGGAGTTCTGAAGATGCATGGCCCTGTTGCTGAACGATTGAAAATGCAGAAAATGTCCGGGGAGGCACTTCTGTGAGACTTGTTGTGATTATGATGGCATTTGCAGGAGCCTGTTGAATGATGACCTCGGTAAAAGCAAGTGCTTCTTTAATAGTAGCAACATTAAATAGTATATGCACCCCGTCCGTTTCATTACTCACACAGCCCTGAATATTTTGACTAATTGCACACTGATGCACATGTGGCCGGAATCCCACTCCCTGAACGCGTCCTTTGATATGAAAATGATAGGTCAATAGGTTGTTATGTTGTTATAATCAGAAAAGGCGGGAATTTGATTTCAATGTTTCAAAACTAATCAATAGCGATAAGTGTTTACGAATGGTTATGAAAATGGCGCATGGCTCATCCGGAATCTGTAATCTTCCATGATTGTTATGTGACAATGATCACCATGTCATTGGCAGTGAATTCCTTTATTGCAGCCGTTTTGGTTTTGCGATTTTCTGCTGTTCGTTTAACATTTCCGTTTTGCATTACTTTGCACGGTTATCCGGCTTAGTTGATGGTACAAGTAATGGTAAATGAAGAATTGCGCGAAATGAGCATAGTAAGCAGCAGAGCGACTTTTGAAACACTTTAATCTATTGACGCCGTGAACAAGTATTTTAACATTGCAATCGATTCTTTCACCGGCTACTGGAATTACCTGGTGGCGGAAGTTTTGCACCCTTCCTGGCACAATTACTTCTATTGGTTGTTGGGACTTTCGCTTTTTTGCTGGCTGCTCGAAATAGTTTTCCCGTGGCGAAAGCAGCAGCCTGTTATCAGGAAGGATTTCTGGCTGGATGGATTTTACATGTTCTTCAATTTTTTTCTTTTTTCGCTGGTTGGATACAATGCGATTTCCAATATTGGTGTAGAGGCCTTTAATGATTTCATTGGTTTGTTTGGCTGGGAAAACCTGGTAGCAATTAACATTCAGTCGTTTCCGGTGTGGCTGCAATTGCTCATCCTGTTTGTAGTGAAGGATTTTATTGACTGGAATGTTCACAGGCTGCTGCACCGAAGCAATTTCCTGTGGGAGTTTCATAAGGTTCATCATTCTGTAGAACAAATGGGTTTTGCAGCGCATCTGCGCTATCACTGGATGGAAACAATCGTTTACCGCACCATTGAATATGTGCCCCTGGCAATGATCGGTTTTGGTATTAATGACTTTATTACAGTACATATTTTCACGATAGCTATCGGGCACCTCAATCATTCCAATGTGCGTATTCCGATGGGCCCACTGAAGTACCTGCTTAACAGTTCGCAAATGCATATTTGGCATCACGCCAAACACCTGCCTGCCCGTTACGGTGCGAATTTCGGGCTCACCCTTAGCTGCTGGGATTACCTGTTTGGCACTGTTCACTGGCCGCGCGACGGGCGTGATGAATCGCTGGGATTTGAAAGATCTGAAGTATTTCCAACTACCTTTCTGAAACAAATGACCTATCCATTTATCAAAAAAGTTAAATCATGAAAAACCAAATTGTTTTGCTGTTGCTGCTGGTATCCTTTGCCGCCTGCAGTCAGACCACTACCACCGGTTTCAAGAATATAGACACAAAAAGTTTTGCAGAAAAAATGAAAGAAAAGGAGGTAGTAGTGCTTGATGTACGCACTCCGGGAGAATACAAGGAGGGGCATATTCCGTCTGCTGTACTCATCGATTTCTATAATCCGGATTTTGCCGGACAGGTGGAAGCACTTGACAAGAACAAGACGTACCTGGTATATTGCGCATCGGGAAAACGTTCTTCAAACGCGGCACAGATGATGTCAGAAAAAGGCTTTAAGGAAATCTATAACCTGAAAGGCGGTTTCAACGGCTGGGACGGAGCCAAAGAAAAGTAGTGGCAATGGAAAATATTGTCTGACCAATAATTACATTTGAACTGATGCGGCCAAGTGCAAGTACAGTTTCAGGGATACTTACGCAGTAAATGATTAAAACAATCTTGTGAAAGAGATCATTTCAACCGATAAAGCGCCGGAACCTGTTGGCTTATATCCACATGCCAGAAGAGCCGGGAACCTCCTTTTTCTCAGTGGCATAGGGCCCAGGGAAGCTGGCACCAATACAATACCCGGCAACAAATACGATTCCACCGGAACGTTGATTGAGTACGATATAAGCAAGCAGTGCCATGCTGTATTCAAGAATATCAAAACGGTGCTGGAAGCATCCGGCAGCAGTTGGGATCAGTTGATTGATGTAACGGTGTTTCTAACCAACATGCAGGCAGATTTTCCCCTATACAATAAGATCTATGCCGAATATTTTAAAGATAATCAACCCTGCAGGACCACGGTGGAGATCAAATCGTTGCCTACTCCGATTGCTATAGAGCTGAAATGTATTGCGCTGGTGGTATGATGCTTTTCGGGTCAGGCCGGGATGTGACTCATTCAATTTTCATTCAGCATGCCAGGTGAGGAGTTATTCATGGAGCGTTTGCTTGATTCACTGCACGGTAATGCAGTGTCAAAGGTGGTAAGCAAAGGTGAATTCCTGTTGCGTGCAGGAGAGATTGAGCGCAACCTGTATTATATTGAGCGTGGAGCTGTCAGAGCCTTTTACCTGTCTGAGTTTGAAGAGCAAACCATCCGGCTCGGCTATGAAGGATCCATCATCAATTCGCTGGCATCCTTTCTGAAAGGTACGCCTTCTGAATTTTACCTCGAACCCATCAGGAAAACAAAATTACTGGTAATCAGTAAAGAGCAATTCATGAAAGTGGTGGAGGACAGCGAGGAAAGCCGGCAACAATACAGCCGGTTACTGGAACTGCTGATTACCCAACTGATTGAACGGGAAATTGATTTGCTGACCACATCGCCGATAGAACGATTGAACCGGGTATTATCAAGGAGCCCTCACCTCTTCAGGCATATTCCACTCAAATATATTGCCTCCTATTTACGCATGAAGCCTGAAACGCTGAGCCGCATTCGAAATTCTTGATTTCAATCAATTTGCATGAAGGCCATGCAACTGATCTTTGCAGAAAAAAGATATGAAGATTCCGACAAACCAACTTATTGACCAACTGTTGCAGTTAACAGAAGAATCCAGTGCTGCCGCAAAGGCATTCAGTCAATTGGATGAAAAGATATTAAATTATAAAAGCACCGCTGATTCCTGGAGCATACTCGAATGTATAGAGCACCTGAATCTGTATGGTGATTTTTACCTCCCGGAAATGGAAAGTCAACTGTTGAAGGCCAAGCGCACAGATAAGGTTCCTGATTTTATACCCGGCCTTCTTGGTAATTACTTTACCAACCTGATGAAAGTGAATAATGGGCGCATGAAAAAGATGCAATCACCAAAAGATAAGAATCCGGTTAATTCCAAACTCACTATTACTGCAATAGACAGATTCCTCAAGCAACAAGAGATGCTGAAGTCATTATTGATGGAGGGGAAGCACTGCGATCTGATGAAGATAAAGACCGGTATTTCACTCACCCGGTTTATAAGGTTACGGATTGGCGATACCTTCCGGTTTTTTGTATATCATATAGAAAGACACATTTACCAGGCAGGGCAGGTATTGCGGTCTTATAAGCAGGAACATCAATCTGTAGAAACACCGCTGCATGCATCGGCTAAGCCATAGGCGCTACCAGACTATGTAGGATCAAGACAACTTGTTCATATTATGAAAGGAAAAAAGCGCCAAGTCGGAAAGACGCAAAAAAAGGAGGGCATTTTTATCCTTACTCACCCTTTAGCAAAAAAATAGAAGTTAATACTTACACTTGGCATCTTCGTGGCTTGGCGCTTAATTAATTTAAAACCAGCAAGCGCAAAGCCATTGAGACGATGATTTGAGGAGGAAACCCAACGGGAGTTATTGCAAAAATCAGGAAGCTTACTTCGAAAAAAAAAGCAAATGCACTTTTGCTACAGCAAGTGGGTGCTATAAACCAATTACTTCTTTACTTACATTTCTTCCCCAGTTGTTCTTCTCATCCTCGCTCCATAGTTCCGGAAAAAACATGATGAGTTGGTTTTTGGGCGGCATATAGTCTTTCCAGTTGGTGCCACCGGTTGCGGCAATTTGTTCCGGTTTGCGATCGAGGTAACGGGCAGCAGTTCGAAAATGCACAAGTGGCCATTCTACATTTGCAAGCTGATCAAATCGTCGCATTGTTTCAATCAAACCGGTGTTGCTTTTTTCTTCGGGGGGCAAAGCGGCATACTTCCGGCGCAGGTTCTTATACCGGTAATCATTGGCCATGAATGCAAATGAGCTGTCGTATTTTTCTTCAAACTGGCGAAGCATTAGTGTTTTTTTGCCCGTACTCAGTTCCATGGCACCTTTCCGCCAGTAAAGATGTGGCAGCAGCTGCTGCGGATCATCATCGGCACTGAAATCTGCCCGTTTTGCATGTTGCAGCAGGTTGATAAGATCGGTGGAGTATATTTCAATGATACGGTATTGTGCACTTTGAAATCCACTGGCCGGCAACAGCGCCATTCTGAATGCCAGGAACTGTTCCCGGTCCATGCCATCAAACATGATAGAGAAAGAGTTCTTAAGCAATTCAAAATAATTATTGACCCGTTTCAAATGTTTTTCAAAGAATGCGGCATTCAGATCCGGAGCATCAATGATCAGTTCTAATGAATTCCTGATCAGCCGGAAATTCAGTTCGGTAATCTGATGATAGATGATGAATGTTTTTTCATCGGGAAAAGAAGTCCGTGGGTGTTGCAAACTCAGCAATGCATCCAGGTTAATGTAATCCCAGTATTTCAGGTAGTCCTGGTGCAGCAGCCCTTCCAGGTAAGAATGCATATCCTGTCCCATCAACTGGTATTTTTCTTCGAGCTGCCTGATTCTGCTAATCAGCTCGGGAGTGAGTGGTTGATTCGTGTTATCCATAGATAGAAGTAAAAATGAATTTCGGCATAATTATCAAATTATTGGCAATAAATTCATGATCTGAATAATCACACTGCATGGAAACAGGTAATTGGCCGTTCAGGCCGTTGAAGATTTGCGTATTGGAATAGTGAGCTTATGCCGTTTTTGTTCTTTCTTCCTGCCGTAATTATAGAAGTATTGCGCCAGCAAGAACAGAAAGATGAAGTAGCTGTAGAGTGCCATGGTAATACCGGAAGAAATGCTGTTATACCAGTAAATTATCATGACGGTAATGACAGCCGACAGGAATGAAAAGCCACCAAGCAGCCAGATAACCTGCTTATCCGTTAATCCGGCATAGACAAAGTGATGCGAAATATGATCGCGGCCACCGATAAACGGGGATTGCCCGCGGGCTAACCGGTGCAAAACGACGGTGCTTGTATCAATAATAGGCACTGCAAAAGCGATAAGTGGAATGACATATTGCCTGAACTGAATGGCAGGGCCTGCCGCATCACGGTAGTTCCATAAGAGGTGCACGGAAACAGCGGCAATAAAGGCACCCAGAAACTGGCTGCCGGTATCTCCCATATAAATAGAGGCAGGGTGCCAGTTGAAAACAAGAAATCCGATGAGGGCTCCGGAAACGCCCAACAACAACAGAAAATCGGATGAGTTGGAATTTTTTTCGACCAGTATGGCCAGCACACAACAAAACAGAATTCCAAGCGATACGGTTGCGCTTATTCCATCCATATTATCCAGCATATTGATGGAATTCATGATCCCTACTACCCAGGTAAGTGTGAGCAGCACATCTATGAAGTAAATACCCGTGGCATGAATGACGGTATGGGTTCCTACCAGGAAAATACCGCAAAGCAGCTGGCCAAAAAATTTTAACCACGGATACGTGTTATAAGCATCATCTGCCAAACCAATTAAGAAACCAAGGGTGACAGAGAAGATAAGTCCGACCAGCTGTTCATTAAGATACTCATTCCCCGACAGGTTAAAGATGCCATACGTTGATAATGAAATAAGGAACAACATATAAAATGAAAATCCGCCCACAGAGGGTTTCACTTTTGCAGACCACCGGATGACCTGCCTGTGCTGTTCACTGCGGTCGCCCAGCGTTTTCGAAAACTTCAGCAGCAAACCATTGGTAAGCAATGAAAATATGATGGTCATACCAAAGAAGCTGGCATAAGCTGCAAAGAGGAAGATCGCATCGCTGTTCAAATCCATCATTAGGTGTTTTACTCAAAATAAGGCCTTCACAAATGCAATAATCCTCGTAAAGAAACCTTTTTTTGCCGGAGTATCATCTGAGTAATAGTCATAGCCATACGCTCTTGAACCATAGCCTCCATATCCATAGCCATAGCCTGAACCATACCCGTAGTTATACGCATACATGGATGCACCTTCACCCATATCATTCAACACGACCGACAGGTTGCTGATGCCATGATCCGTTACAAGAAAATTCATATTATTAATAAAATTGCGGCTGGAGTAATCGGCCCGGAGGACGTAGATAGGCACATCGGCCTGTTTGAGCAGGTGTAAGGCATCGGTTACAATACCAACCGGCGGCGTATCAACGACCACTACATCATACATTTCTTTCAGCTTGCCAATTAACCCTTCGGTTTCTTTTGAGCCGATGAATTCGGCGGGGTTGGGAGGTATGGGCCCTGAAGTGATGAAATCGAGATTCTCCCATTCAGAATGCCTGATACACTCCGTAAGCTCCGAGCGGCCGGTAATGAGGTTGCTGATGCCTTTGTCGTTGTTGACCTGAAATGACTTATGCAACTGTGGTTTCCTCAGATCAAAATCCACCAGCACAACTTTCTTGCCGCCCACTGCA